>CAJUMU010000008.1 GCA_910587675.1 uncultured Alistipes sp.
AGCTTAAAAAACACCCCTATACGGAGATCGTAGAGGGCGATTTGTTCGTCGGTGTAACGAAAAAACATTCCGACCGCACTGTCGACGTGCTGGTCGACGGCGCGGCATACGTCGACGACAAGTCGTTCCGCATCGACTATTCAGAGCCGAGGCACAGCCGCCACGAACAATTCCTCCGCGACGGCATGTCGGAGGTAGAGATGGATGCAGAACGCATTCCCGACCGCTCGGGGTCGGTCGTCGTGCGGCTATATTCGGAGACGACCGTTTGGTTCGTCGCTCCGCGGGATCTGGTCGCGTTGCTGAATATGTTGAAATTCACCGACGAATCCGATGAATCTCCGTTCGGCGGCGATTGCGAACTCTTGGCCGAGCCTATGAGGATATTGCCCTATTCGGAGATGATCGACACCGAACGCCGAGCCATAATGTTCGAAAAATATCATGTCATAAGCGTGCGGGCGATCGCGGACTGTCTTAAGGAACACGGAACGTTCGACTTCGCGGGGCTGGATTTCGTCATTTACGTGTCGGACAGAAATATGGTCGAGATGCTGAACGATTATATGCTCGACGTCGACGAGAGTTGTTACATAGTTCGCGTCGACAAGGTGAGTTATCGCGACGAGAACTCTTTCCTGCTAAACGGAGGTTCGCATTCGCTCGTCGTTCGCGGCGACGACCGCGCGAGCGCGCCCTGCGTAATGCTGCTGGACATAATGCGGCTAAAGTATGCCGTCGAGTGCATAATGCGCACGGAGAAACGCGAGACTCTGCCGCCGATAGATACGGAGGGATGGGAGATCGAGCGAATCCTGCGACACGAGGGGTTGCAACGCGAGGCGTTGGAGGATATCGTCGAGACACGACAGCGGATTGCGAGGAGAGCCGCGGCGGCGGAGCGTTGATATTCGTCGGATCACCGCTTGTCGGCGAAGAGTTGCGACGGGCGCACGCCGTCGAGGTATTTGCGTTTGAAGATGTGGACGAAGAAGACGAACATCGCAAGCACCAGCGGCCCGAAGATCACGCCCATGAATCCGAACAGCGGCAGGCCGATGACCATTCCGAGAACCGTCACCAACGGATGGGTGTCGGCCATCTTCTTTTGCAGAATAAGGCGTATTACGTTGTCCGACTGGGTGATGACCAAGGTGCCGTAAACGAGCAGCCCCACGGCCGCGCCCCAACTGTTTTCGAGCGCGAGCACGAACGCCAGCGGCACCCACACCAACGCCGCGCCGACTACGGGCAGGATGGTGGCGAAGCAGGTTATGACGGCCCAGAAGAGGGCGGCGGGAACGCCGCAGATCACGTAACCCACATACGCTATCGAGCCTTGGACGATGGCGATGAGCGGAATGCCGATAGCGTTCGACCGCACGATCATGTAGATCTCCTTCATCACGTTGCGCGAGACGGTGGAGTTGAACGGCAGGATGTCGCGACAGTAGTGCTCCATGCGAATGCCGCCTATGAGCATGAAATAGAGCACGAACAACAGCATGATGAGGTTCACGCCGAAGCTGAAGATCCCTTGCAGGAACGCGTGGCCCATGCGTGTTATCATCGTCACGATCGACGAGATGTTCTCCTCCTGCAACAGATCGTAATGCGTCTTTTCGCGGATGCGGTCGGCGAGACCGCGAATGGCGTCCATCGACGACTGCGGGTCGAGCGTCATATCCTGAATCTTGCTTACGAACATCCACACTATGAGGCTCAGCGGAATGAGAAAGCAGATCACCGCCTCGACCAAAAGCACCGAAGCGGCCAGACTGCGCCGCCAGCGGCGGCAGGAGGTGAGATAGCGCATCTGTCGGCGCAGAAGCACGTATATGGCTGCGGCCCCGAGCACCCCTCCGATGTAGGGTTTCAGCTCGACCACGATTATTATGCCCAAAGTCAATATGATGACGAAGAGCGAGTAACGCCAATATTGCTCCTTGAAATTCGCCATGCGCATCTCCCGTTTACCGCATCTCCCAGCGCAAGGAACGTGCCGAACGGAGGATGGAGGGCGGCGGCGAAGCCGCGCCTCGCGACGTCGTGAAAAACGGGACCGCCGAACGCGGCCCCGCCGTCGTTACCTGCGTCGGGCGCGAGCGTACCGAGCTCGCCTGCACTCGGCCGAGGCCAGTCTGCGCCGCAAATCCTCGGGCAGACGATTCGCGCTGCGCGGAACTTTCACCATCTCCCACAAGCCTATTACGATATACGCGGGAATCTTCACACCGTCGAACGGTTCGTTTTCGACGTCGAGATAGGATGAAAACGTCTCTTGTGTCACGTCGAACAGATGTCGGACATAGTTGCGGTGAATCCAATTCAGATTGCGGGTCGAGTTGCGGCCATCATAAAGCATGTCGACCGGAAGACGATTTATCGCCTTGCATCTTTTCTTTGTTTTTGATTTCACCATCGATTTGAATTTTATCGAGTTACCGATCGGAAATATTCACGGTCGGGTTCAACGATCAATATCGACGATTATCGCGATCGAGCGGCGATCGCGCTCCTATGTTGATTGCCCGCGGAGCGGCGTTCGAAGCGCAGTCGCTTCGTCCGGCGTGGCCGAGGCAAAACGAAAAGACCGGAACTCCGCGTGGAATTCCGGTCGACGAACAGTGCGACGCACTACTTAGTAATTCGCTTCTCCTTGATACGAGCCTTCTTACCAGTGAGCTGACGGAGGTAGTAGATACGCGCGCGACGCACGATACCCACCTTGTTCACCTCGATCTTGTCGATGTGGGGCGAGTAGAGGGGGAAGATACGCTCGACACCCACTCCGTTCGAAATCTTGCGGATAGTGAACATCTTGGTCTTGCCCGAACCCTTGATCTGAATAACCACACCGCGGAAGCTCTGCAAACGCTCCTTGCTTCCCTCGACGATACGGTAAGTAACGGTGATCGTGTCACCGGCCTTGAACGACGGCACATCGGCGTCGGTCTTGGGCCACATCTGCTCGTTCACGAGCTTGATGATTGCATCCTTGTTCATTGTTGCAACAAAATAAAATGGTTATCCGTCCAACATTATCGCTGCGCGCGATCTACCATACGTGCTCATTGGCCCGTAATCCCGACGTGCGCGGAGCGAGGCGGCAACCGCCTGCTCCCGAAGCCTTTCGGCCGCCCGCGTTCGATCTTACGCCCTATATAAGAGGTTGATACGGGAGCGCAAATATAATCAAAATTCGGTTAATCGCCGCCGCCGCGACGAAAAAAACAGCCGCAGAGGCCGAAAATTGCTCTTTTTTCGTACCTTTGGCTGCACCTTAGGTACTCCCGCTCGGCAAAATCGCAAATAAAATTTGCTTTTGCGCCCGACTTATGCGTATCTTTGCAAAGCGTTTTGCGGATATGGTGTAATTGGTAGCCACGTCAGACTTAGGATCTGATGCCGAGAGGCGTGGGGGTTCGAGTCCCTTTATCCGCACTTTCCGGTCCTCGAAAGAGGACTTTTTTTGTGGGCGGTTCGCCGCTTTAATTTAAACGAGATCGGTTTTTTCCGCCGATTCGAAATATAAATGGCCTCGGCATTCGGATCGTTGTCTCTTTTTTGTTAACTTTGTCCGAGATAAATACAAAGGGGTGCCCGCGCGGGCTGAGATCATACCCTCGAACCTGATGCAGTCAGCACTGCCGTAGGAATTGTGTGTCGCGTTTCTTCAGCAAGCGGTTTCCCGTTGCATTTATCGCCAATATCGACAATACGGATTCGTCTGCCATTCGGAGCGCAGCGACCCGAATCCCCTCCCGAGGAGAGGATTCGGGAGAGGGTAGAATTTGTACAGCGGCGAAGCCGCGGTGCATATGCCGCCCTCGCTGCGGAACCTTCGGTGAAGTGAATCCGTTGAAAAAAACTTAATAGTATGACCGTATACGTAAACGACAAAGCTGTCGAAACCGCCGCCGTCGACATCGCCGCCCTGCATCGCGAGCTGGCGTTGCCCGACATGGTGGCGATAGCCCTCGGCAACACCGTCGTTCCCCGCGCCGAGTGGGCCGAGCGAAGATTGTCGGAGGGCGACAAACTGGTTATAATCAAAGTGGCTTGCGGAGGATGAGACCTATAGGATTGCAATTCATAACTCATTTCACCGAGCGGCGCACCTACCTCGATTCGGCGCGCATCGCCTTGGAGGGCGGTTGCCGATGGGTGCAGTTGCGCATGAAGGATGCCGATGAGGGGCTGTTCGTCGCCACGGCCCGCGAGGTTCGCGCCCTGTGCGACCGTTTCGGCGCGACCTTCGTCATCGACGATCATGCGGAGCTGGTGGGCGCGACGGGCGCCGACGGCGTGCACCTCGGCAAGAACGACATGCCCGTGGCCGAAGCGCGACGGATGCTCGGCCCGAATGTCATCATAGGCGGCACGGCCAACACCTTCGCCGACGTGGCGGCTCACGCCGAAGCGGGTGCCGACTACATAGGCTGCGGCCCGTTCCGCTTCACCTTCACAAAACAGAAGCTCAGTCCCGTGCTCGGCGTCGAGGGCTACCGCGACATCGTGCGGCGCATGCGCGAGAGCGGTATCGCGCTCCCGATAGTGGCCATAGGCGGCATCGCATACGACGACATAGACTCCCTGATGCGAACGGGCGTTACGGGCATAGCCTTGTCGGGTTCGGTTCTGCGTGCCGACGATCCCGTGGCGGAGATGCGGCGCATCGCGGATGCGATGGAACAATACGACAAGATAAACGAATAAAACACTCGATATGGAAAAACTCGTTATTGCAGGCTGCGAATTTTCGTCGCGCCTCTTTCTCGGAACGGGAAAATTCGGCTCCAACGCGCTTATGGAGCAGGCAATAAAGGCGTCGGGCACCGAGATGGTGACCGTGGCCATGAAACGTATAGAGCTCGGCGACGAGGAGGACGACATGATGAAGCACATCGCGCGTCCCGACATCCGTCTGCTCCCCAACACCTCGGGCGTGCGCGATGCCGAGGAGGCCGTTTTCGCCGCGCAGATGGCCCGCGAGGCGTTCGGCACCGAGTGGCTCAAGCTGGAGATACACCCCGATCCCCGCTATCTGCTGCCCGACTCGGTGGAGACTCTCAAGGCGACCGAGAAGCTGGCTGCCATGGGATTCGTCGTGCTGCCCTACTGTCAGGCCGATCCCACGCTCTGCAAGCGTCTGGAGGAGGCGGGCGCGGCGGCCGTCATGCCGCTCGGCGCGCCGATAGGCAGCAACCGCGGTCTGCGCACGCGCGACTTTCTGCGCATCATCATCGAACAGGCGTCGGTTCCCGTGGTGGTGGATGCGGGCATAGGCGCGCCCAGCCACGCCGCCGAGGCTATGGAGATGGGCGCTTCGGCCTGCCTCGTCAACACCGCCATAGCCGTCGCGGGCGATCCCGTGGCGATGGCCGAGGCGTTCCGCGGCGCGGTGGAGGCGGGACGCAAGGCATACGAGGCGGGGCTCGGCCGACAAGCGTACGATTTCGAGGCCGAAGCCAGCTCGCCACTCACCGCTTTCCTCGACGAATAACGCGGCTCGCGTTTATGCGCGACCGCACGAAGACAAAAGGGAAATTATCGGCTTCGGGCCTGCGAAGTGCGAGTCGCGGTCTGCGGAGTGAGCGATAGCGAGCCTCCGCGGGGCGAGGCTGCGGCTCGCGCGGCTCTAAAGAGCCGCAATTATATTACGACCATAAAATAATACAATTACGAAATACATGAAACCCGAGATAAAATATTCACGTTCGCACAAAGTCTACATCCAAGGCAAGCTCCATCCCGAGATCCGCGTGGCCATGCGCCGCGTCGAGCAGGTGCCGAGCGTGCGCGTCGACGAAAAGGGCGAGAAACACTACACGTCCAATCCCGACGTTTACCTTTACGACACGAGCGGGGCTTTCAGCGATCCCGACATCGCGGTCGATCTCCGCAAGGGCCTGCCGCGTCTGCGCGAGGAGTGGATCGCCGCGCGCGGCGACGTGGAGCGACTGCCCGAGATCAGTTCCGAATACGGCCGCATGCGGCGCGACGACCGCTCGCTCGACGCGCTGCGGTTCGAGCACATAGCCTTGCCTTACCGCGCCAAGCGCGGCACGGCCATAACGCAGATGGCGTATGCCAAACGCGGCATCGTGACGCCCGAGATGGAGTACGTGGCCATACGCGAGAACATGAATTGCGAGCAGGCGGGCATCGAGACCTACATAACGCCCGAGTTCGTGCGTCGCGAGATCGCCGAGGGGCGCGCCGTGCTGCCCGCCAACATCAACCACCCCGAGGCCGAGCCGATGATTATCGGCCGCAACTTTCTCGTGAAGATAAACACCAACATAGGCAACTCGGCCACCACGTCGAGCATCGACGAGGAGGTGGAGAAGGCGTTGTGGAGCTGCAAATGGGGCGGCGACACGCTCATGGACCTCTCGACGGGCGCCAATATACACGAGACCCGCGAGTGGATCATCCGCAACTGCCCCGTGCCCGTGGGCACCGTTCCCATCTATCAGGCGTTGGAGAAGGTCGACGGCCGCGTGGAGGATCTGACGTGGGAACTCTACCGCGATACGCTCATAGAGCAGTGCGAACAGGGCGTCGACTACTTCACCATCCATGCGGGAATCCGACGACGCAACGTGCATCTGGCCGACAAACGGTTGTGCGGCATCGTGAGCCGCGGCGGCAGCATAATGAGCAAATGGTGTCTCGTGCACGACCGCGAGAGTTTCCTTTACGAGCACTTCGACGACATCTGCGACATATTGGCCGCATACGACGTGGCGGTGTCGCTCGGCGACGGTCTGCGTCCCGGGTCGATAGCCGACGCCAACGACGAGGCGCAGTTCGCCGAGCTCGACACGCTCGGCGAACTCGTGCAGCGCGCGTGGGCCAAGGACGTGCAGGCGTTCATCGAGGGCCCGGGCCATGTGCCGATGCACAAGATCCGCGAGAACATGGAGCGTCAGAGAGAGAAGTGCCACGACGCGCCGTTCTACACTCTCGGACCGATAGTCACCGACATAGCTCCCGCATACGACCACATAACCTCGGCCATCGGCGCGGCGCAGATCGGATGGCTCGGCACGGCCATGCTCTGTTACGTGACGCCCAAGGAGCACCTCGCGCTGCCCGACAAGGAGGATGTGCGCACGGGAGTGGTGACCTACAAGATCGCTGCCCACGCCGCCGACCTCGCCAAGGGGCATCCGGGAGCGCAGATGCGCGACGACGCCTTGAGCAAGGCGCGCTTCGAGTTCCGATGGAAGGACCAGTTCGATCTCTCGCTCGACCCCGAGCGCGCCATGCAATATTTCCATGCGGGACGCCACACCGACGGCGAGTACTGCACCATGTGCGGTCCGAACTTCTGCGCCATGCGCCTGAGTCGCGACATACGGCGCGAGTTCGCAGCCGAGGATACGACCGACGAAAAGTAAAGCCATGCGGGATTTGCGCGAAAAGCTCGCCGAAAAAAGCTCCATGTCGCGCGCTGCGATCGACCGCGCGGCGGACGAGGCTGCGACCGATCCCGAACTCTTCGGGGAGTTGCTGTCGCTGCTCGACGACGATGATACGACCGTGGCGTGGCACGCCGCGTGGGCTTTGGAGAAGATCGCGGCGCGGAGTCCCGTGTTGTTCGCCGCGCATCGCGCCGATCTCACGGCGCGCGCCGTCGCGGAGCGGCATTCGGGGATTCAACGCCTGCTGCTGAGCATCGTGCGTTACCTGCCCGAGGAGGCGGAACCCGATGTCGACCTGCTCGATTTCTGCCTCGGGGGCATCTTCTCGGCCCGATTGAGCATAGCTTCTCGGTCGCTCTGCGGCAAGATCGCCTACTCGCTATGCCGTCGTCACGAGGAGTTGCGCGAGGAGCTGCGCGCATACATGGAGAGCGTCGACGAAGAGTGTCTGCCCACGGCAGTGGCCTCGGTCAGACGAAGTATATTGAAAAAACTGTAATGCCCGACGGGCATTACTATCTTCGGCGGCTCGCACCTTCGGTGCGGCCCCCGCAGCCGCCGAAGATAAGCAGTACGCGAAAAATGCAAATGATATAATTTAAGGATAAAAAATGTTTTCCGAACAGTTAGAGAAAATATCGTGGGAGCGGACCACCGAGGCGATAATGTCGAAGAGCGACGCCGACGTGCGGCGCGCCCTCTCGGCGACGCGATGCACCGTCGACGACTTCATGGCTCTGGTGTCGCCCGCCGCCGAACCCTATCTGGAGACTATGGCGCGCCTCAGCCGACGCTATACCGCGGAGCGCTTCGGCAAGACGATGTCGATGTTCATACCCCTCTATCTCACCAATTCGTGCACCAATTCGTGCGTCTACTGCGGATTCCACATCTCGAACCCGATGAAACGCACCATCCTCGCGCCCGACGAGATCGAGAACGAGTATCGCGCCATAAAGCGTCTGGGGCCGTTCGAGAATCTGCTGCTCGTCACGGGCGAGAACCCCGCGGCGGCGGGCGTGGACTACATAGCCCGCGCGCTCGATCTGGCGAAGCCCTACTTCAGCAACCTGAAGATAGAGGTCATGCCGCTCTCGGCCGACGACTACCGACGTCTGAAGGTCCACGGCCTGAACGGCGTGATCTGCTTTCAGGAGACATACAACCGCGCGCGTTACAACATCTACCACCCGCGCGGCATGAAGTCGAAATTCGAATGGCGAGTCGACGGCTTCGACCGCATGGGGCAGGCGGGCGTGCACTCCATAGGCATGGGCGTGTTGATCGGGCTGGAGGATTGGCGCACCGACGTCACCATGATGGCGCACCATCTGCGTTATCTGCAAAAACACTACTGGAAAACCCGTTACAGCGTCAATTTCCCTCGCATGCGTCCCGCCGAGAACGAAGGATTCCGCCCCAACGTGATAATGAGCGACCGCGAGTTGGCGCAGGTAACCTTCGCTATGCGCATCTTCGACCACGACGTCGACATATCCTACTCCACGCGCGAACCCGCTCCGATACGCGACCATATGGCCACGTTGGGCGTCACCACCATGTCGGCGGCCAGCAAGACCGAGCCCGGGGGATACGCCACCTACCCGCAGGCGTTGGAGCAGTTCCACGTGAGCGACGAACGTACCGCCGCCGAAGTGGAGCGGGCGTTGAAACGTGCCGGGCTGGAACCCGTATGGAAAGATTGGGACGCCTCGTTCGATCTGTGCGACACGCGTAAAACCGTCGGTTTATGACCCGTTACACGCGACAAACCATACTGCCTGAGATCGGCGACGAGGGGCAGCGCAGGCTGAGCTGCGCCGCCGTGCTCGTGGTCGGCGCGGGAGGTCTCGGCTCGCCCGTACTGCTCTATCTCGCGGGCGCGGGCGTGGGCCGCATAGGTATCGTCGACGACGATAGGGTGGGCGTCACCAATCTGCACCGTCAGGTGCTCTATACGGAGAGCGACCTCGGCGCCCCCAAAGCGGAATGCGCTGCCCGCCGTCTGCGCGAGATGAACGGCGACATAGTCGTCGAACCGTATGCGACTCGACTCGACGAGGAGAATGCGCGCGGGATCGTTACGCGTTACGATATAGTGGTGGACGCCTGCGACAACTTCGCGACGCGCTATCTGGTCGGCGACCTTACGGCCGAAGCGGGCATACCGTACGTTTACGGCGCGATAGGCGGTTTCGAGGGGCAGGTGTCGGTGTTCAACCACGGGCCGCGGCCGCGCAGATACCGCGACCTATGGCCCGACGAGCGGGCGATGCTGCGAATCGAGCCGCCGAAGGGCGTCGCAGGCGTGACTCCCGCCGTCGTGGGGTCCGTCGAGGCGAGCGAGACGATGAAGATAATATGCGGTTACGGCGAGACGCTCGCAGGACGGCTTTGGACAATAGATCTGCGCACCATGCAGACACAAACGGTGGTGCTGCCGTGAAGACGATAGTGATAACCCGTCCCGACCTCTTCGACGGCGAAGCGGCGTGGATCGCGACGCTCTTCCGAGCGGGGTTGCCGACGCTGCATCTGCGCAAGCCCGAGGCTCCGATAGAGGTCGTGCGCGCCCTGCTGCGCTCCGTTCCCGCGGAGTTTCACGACCGTATCGTGCTGCACGACTGCTTCTCGCTCACGCGAGAGTTCGCGTTGCGCGGCGTGCATCTTAACGGCCGCAACCCCGAGCCGCCCGAGAATCACTGCGGCTCCGTAAGCCGCTCGTGCCACGACTTGGACGAGGTACGGAGATACAAACCCTCATGCGATTACGTGACGCTCAGCCCCGTATTCGACAGCATATCGAAGCGGGGATACGCCTCGGCATTCGCTTTGCCGCAACTCGAAATGGCGCGGGCCGAGGGGATTATCGACGACAAGGTAATCGCCTTGGGCGGCGTGACGGCCGACCGCCTGCCCGCCGTGCGGAGGATGGGATTCGGCGGCGCGGCTCTCCTCGGCGCGATTTGGAGCGCGGCAGACCCCGACACCGCCGCCCGAAGGTTGAAAACGATATTAGAGACGATATAACGCCATGCAACAGAAGACCATACCCGCCAAAGTGCTGTCGATAGCAGGCTCCGACCCTTCGGGCGGCGCAGGCATTCAGGCCGACATAAAGACCGTAACGTCGCTCGGAGGTTATGCCGCTGCCGCGATAACGGCTCTCACCATCCAAAACACCGAAGGGGTGCGCGGAGTGTTTCCCGTGCCTTCAGCCACGGTAGCCGAGCAGATCGCCGCCGTGATGGAGGATGTCGAGCCGCAGGCCGTCAAGATCGGCATGGTGAACGACGCCGAGATCGTGCGCGTCATATCCGCGGCCGTCTCGAGGTATGCGCCGCGGCATGTGGTATTCGACCCCGTAATGGTCTCGACGAGCGGTCACAGGCTCATCGGCGAGAATGTCGCCGATGAGCTCGAACGCGACCTTATACCGCTCGCTTCGCTCATCACCCCCAACATGAGCGAAGCCGAGGCGTTGTGGCGGCGACCTATCGGCTCGGTGGAGCGGATGGAGCAGGCCGCGACCGAGCTTGCGCGACGTTACGGCACCGCGGTGCTCGTCAAGGGCGGACACCTCGCGGGCGACGAGATGTGCGACATACTTTGCGACGGCGACGAGATACACAGATTCACCTCCGAACGAATAGCGACCCGCAACCTGCACGGCACGGGGTGCACCCTCTCCTCGGCCATAGCCACGCTGCTCGCGCAAGGCCGCGACATGCGCCAAGCCGTCGCGGAGGCGAAGCGTTACGTAAGTCGCGCCATCGAGGCCGGCAGTCGCATGTCGATAGGCCGCGGCAACGGGCCGCTGTGGCACGGGGTCGGGGCGGAGAGATGCGAGAAAGACGAGCGATATTTCGACATGGCTTAAGCCATGTCGGCAGTTCGCCGCCGCCCCCACGCGGCGGACTGCTGCTCGCCCGCGGCTCGCGCATTCCGTCGCCGTCGGCGAACAGCAGTCGGGATTACGAATAGGATCCTACTCCGAATCTTGGGAAAAATCATCGCCGACCCGATATTTTTTCGGCCATTTTTTGGAAAAACGGATTTCCCGACATATATTTGCACCGCAAGGGGGATTAGCTCAGTTGGCTAGAGCGTTTGCATGGCATGCAAGAGGTCATCGGTTCGAGCCCGATATTCTCCACACAAGACGGCTGTTCATCGAAAGACGAACGGCCGTTTTTTTATCGTCCTCGCCGCCTGAAACGAATCGGGGCTGCCGACCCGAAAGTCGCGCAGCCCCGAAATTATTGCGGCAGCCCGTACGCTTACACGAACGGATACTTCACCACTTCGGCCTTTATCAATCTGTCGCGGATAACCACGGCTATGACCGTACCGATTGCGGCGTATTCGCTCTTGACGTATCCCAAGCCTATGCCGCACTTGAGCATGGGCGACATGGTGCCCGATGTCACGTGGCCGATCTCCTCGCCGTCGAGGTTCGCCAGCTTGTAGCCGTGACGCGGCACGCCGCGGTCGATCATCTTGAATCCGACGAGCTTGCGCCGGACACCCTCGGCCTTCTGACGGGCCAGCACGTCGCGGTCGATGAAATCCTTGCCCTCGGCGAACTTGGTCACCCAGCCCAGACCCGCCTCCAGCGGCGAGGTGGTGTCGTCAATATCGTTGCCGTAAAGCGCGAAGCCCTTCTCCAGACGCAGCGTGTCGCGTGCGCCGAGACCTATGTTCTTCAGTCCGAACTCCTCGCCCGCTTTCCACATCGCCTCCCACACTGTGGCGGCGTCGCTGTTGTACATATATATCTCGCAGCCGCCCGAGCCCGTGTAGCCCGTGGCCGACAGTATGACGTCGCATCCCGCCACCTTGGTCTGCTTGAAGGTGTAATAAGCCATATCCTCGATCGGCTCGGGGCACATCTTCTGCACGATCTTCATGGCCAGCGGACCCTGAATCGCGAGCTGGGCGATGTTGTCCGAGGCGTTCTCCAGTTCGCGGCCCGCCTCCATGCCGAAAGCCTTGCCCTCGGCGCAGATATGCTGCCAATCCTTTTCGACGTTGGCCGCATTAACGCAGAGCATGTATTTGGTCTCGCTGAAACGGTATACCAGAACGTCGTCGACGATGCCGCCGCGACCGTTGGGCATGGTCGAGTACTGCACCTTGCCGTCGAAGAGCTTCGACACGTCGTTGGTGGTTATGCGCTGCAACAGATCCAAAGCGCGGTCGCCCTTGATCCATATCTCGCCCATGTGACTCACGTCGAACACTCCGACCTTCTCGCGCACGGTCGCGTGCTCGTCGTTGATGCCCGTGAATTCGATGGGCATGTTGTATCCCGCGAACTCGGCCATCTTGGCGCCCGCCGCGATATGATACCCGGTAAATGCTGTGGTTTTCATTTGTCGTTATGTTTTTTCAGGTTCGTCTATTTGTCACTGCGCTTGAAGCCCAGACGCGGACAGCGCTTGAACTCCTTCGTGCGGTCGAAAAGATAGCGGTAGGTGGTGTGCATCTTATGCCGCGTGGCGCATACGTAAGTCTGTATCATGCGGTTCATCACGGGGTTGAAATCGCCTATCCACGCGAACTCCACCGTCTTGTAGTGGTTGCGGTCGGTGCGGATATACGATTCGTATATATATTGTATCATGCCCGACTCCACGCCCTTGCCCTGAAACTCGGGCGTCACGGCGAAGATGATGCCGAAGATGCGGTCGCAGCTCTTGCGGACTTTCAGGTCCCACATCAGGCGCAGTTTGTTCCAAAGGTTCAGCTTGCCGTTGAACTTGCCGATCATGCGGTTCAGGTCGGGCACCATGATGAAGAATCCGATGGGCTCGTTGTTGAAGTAGGCGAAGAATATGATGTTGGGGTCGACGATGGGACGCAACATCTTCATGATGTTCTGCGCCTCCTCTTTCGACATGGGCTTCACGCCCGTGAAGAGCGACCATGCCTTGTTGTAGATTATGCGGAAATCCTCGGCCACCTGCTCCAGATTCTTGGTGTCGATGTGCGCGAAGCTGTACCCGGGGGTCGCCATCAGACGCTTGGCGCGCTCGTGTATCATCTGGTTGATGTCGTCGTCGTAAACGCGCCACAGATAGGTGTTCTGGTTGAAATAGTTCTTGAACCCGTAATTCTCGAACAGCTCCTTGTAATAAGGCGGGTTGTAGGGGTTGGCGTAAAGCGGCTGGAACTCGTATCCCTCGACCAGCAGTCCCCACCACGAATCGCGCGGACCGAAGTTCACGGGACCGTCCATAGCCTCCATGCCGCGGCTGGCGAGCCACAGGCGCGACGCGTCGAAGAGCATGTCGGCGAGCTCCTGATCGTTTATGGCCTCGAAAAAGCCGCAACCGCCCGTCGGCTGCTCGTACGAGTAGGCGTGCTCGTTGTCATAGAACGCCGCGATGCGGCCCACCACTTCGCCCGAGCGGTCGTACGCTATCCAGCGGATCACCTCGCCGTCGGCGAAGAGTTTGTTTTTGGCGGGATCGAATACCGCCAGAATATCGTTGTCCAACGGGCATACCCAATTGCGGTTGCCTTTGTAGAGCCGCTTGGGCAGGTCGATGAACTCGCGTTCGAGGGCCTTGTCGGTCACCTCTTTGAGAGTGTACTTCGTGTTGCTCATAATATGTTCATGTCTTACTCTGTCTTTCCGTCGCGACGCTCCGTGTCGGCGCGCGCCGCGCTTCGGTCCGCTCCGCGCCCGGGCGATATGCGCCCGCCCGATGCCGTCGGCAACCGAATGCGACGTAAAGATAACCATTTTTTCTCTATTACGGGGAAAACGCGGTAATGTTTTCTAATTGCCGACACTCTTATATGTCGGGAGTCGTGACACGAGCGCGACGATGTTTTTGGCCGTATGCCGAGATCAAATTTTCGTGCGACACCGACAACTGTTTCCTGTTCTCGAAGTCGTAAAGTGTAAGTCTCCTGATTTTGTAATATGCCGACCAATAATTTTTCAATAGGGATAAATAGTTCCGCATGGCCTCTGTTTTTCTGGATAGCGCCAATGTGAGAGTATTCGTATCCGATTTGCCTGCCAAAAATCGGCGCTTGGTAATTTCGTACGCGGATTCGGCAAGGTCGAGAATCTCTTCCGAATCGATAATCATTTCTCGATAAATCGTTATCCCGTCGATGATCGTCTCCAACTCGGACTTGAGATCGCGTCTGTTTCGGGTTACCGATAATTCCGCGGATTTCATGTTGTTGTCGGCGATGCTTATCCGTCCTTTTCTGTCGCCCCAATCGAAGATCGGAACCGAAATATTGATTCCGAAAACGCTTTGACGCGACAGATTGTTGTATACATCCGTGAATCGAGCTCCGATTTGGTTGAATCCGATGCTTGCGGAGATGTTCGCATTGAAACCCGATTCTCTTTTGGTGCGTCGGAGATCCATCTCGGCTTGAAGCAAAGTTTGTTCGTTCATGAGCTCTTGGGGATTGTTTTCCATGGCAATCGCTATGACATTGTCGTAATTTATGTCTAATTGTTTAACCTCGACGGGCAACTTCACTCCGGTGTCGCTGAATGACGTCGACTCTATTCCGAGAAAAGCAGCGAGCGCTCGGCCTGCTCTATCCACGGCGGCCTTTGCCGTTTTTGCGGAATTTCTGGCATTCTGTCGATCCAAATAGAGTATGTTTATATCGGCAGGCGAAATGGCGGATATCCGATCGTGTTCCGTTCCCGACATGTATAACGTGTCGGCCGACAACATGTTTTCCATCGCCATTTCATACTCTTTTTGCGCAATTGCGTAATCGAAGAAATACGATGCCGTCTTTTCCACAATGGTTTCGAGCGTATACAGATATTGTTTTTCGGCGATACGATATTTCAGCGGCTTCAACTTCTTGTCCCATTTGAAGCGATTGAAGCCGAAGAGAGATTGATTGTAGCCTATTCTGATCGGGATGCTCGAGAACTGGGAGTAGCTGTTGGCGGAGGTGTTGTTCAGGTAATCGAGATTCGTATCCAACGATAAAGTTCCTCCCGTGAACGCCAAATTTTGTTTGATGTTGATTCCGAGCGACGAATACAATGAGTTTTGGCGTCTGTATATATCTATATTCTCATTGAAATCGTACCTTTGAGTATAGCTGCTGTTGTATTGCAATGGGGTGGCTTGCAGAGAAAAAACAGGCAGGCGGCTTATTTTATACAGCTTGTATTCCACATAATCCGTCATGAATCGATTGGCCGCCTCGCGAGCGTCTAATGATTCGTTCAAGGCTATCCCGATGCAATATTCGAGGGTCAAAGGTTTGCGTTCGGGCATTCTGGCATGGCTATTCCACGCGGCGAGCACGCACCACGACAAAATCAGGACGAGTGTTTTGTAAGCGATGGGATTAGTCATAGATGCTGTATCTGAGGTTATCGAACAGACGCTCTATCAGTCTGCGCTTGTTAACTATGATATCGGCTGTTCCGCTTATATTGGGCTTGAATTGTAGTTTCTGGCTGTAATTCGTCGTCAGTTCTCGGGGTAGTTCGACCACTACCATATAGGTGTTTATCGGGTTTTTCTCGGTTTGCCGAGCCTGCGGAATGAGGGAGATGTTTTTTACAATGCCCTCTACCGACCCGTATTCCATATAAGGGTAGTCATCGAGTTTGATAGTTACTTTGTCCCCGATGTTTATCTTTCCCGCTCCGCTCGACGGCAATAACACTTGCCCTACCATCTTCGATTTTTGCGGAATTATGCCGAACAGCTCTTCACCCGCTTGTATGTATTGGTTGTCGGCGATGAATTTCAAATATTCGAGTTTGCCTTCGACGGGCGCTTTCAGGACATATCGTTGCTCCCATGCCGTTATGTTGTCGCACAGATCGTGGTATGATGTAAGTATGTCTAAGTGTAGCTGCCGCTCTTTTTCATTCTGTTCGACGTCGAGCCGAGCCAACAGATTGTTGTTTTCCGATATTTGCATACGAAGCGATGCGAGATCTTTACGCATGATCGCCTCTTCTTGCTCCATGGTGAGCAAATCTTTATGACTAATGTCCAATTCATATTCGTAAGTGGCGACATTGTCTTTGTTCAAGGATCGATACTTATCGTTCCATTTGCGAGTTATGGCAAGTTTTCGCGACATTATGTCGAGAACTTTCTCCGTCTCTTTGCATACGCTTTCCATTCCGCGAGTGTTGTCGCGGATGCTCGCTCTTTGACGTTCGTAAACGTTGTCCCTATAATGATCGACTCTGTTTTTTAACGCGGAAAGAAATGCGTAATATTTAATGTTCAGTTCGCCCAGAAACACTCTATTCGGAAATCTGTTTACGGCATCCGAGAAGTCGGGAGCGTCGGGGTCGAAGGCGGCGAGTAAACGTTTGATCTTGACTACATCGTCGCACGTTGCCGAATTTTGTATGATCGCTACGTAATCGTCGCGATTTACGTAATGCCGAGTGCCGGATGTCAACAAAGATATGTTTCCGACCGCGTTGGCTGTCAGTTTTACGGCAGGTGTGTCGGAACTGATATTTATTGCTCCCGTCACCGTGTCGGGGTATTTTACGATCCATCCGAACACGAGGATAAAAACCGTGAATACGATTATTGTAAGAGACACCATTCGGCCGAATGATGTCGGCATGCGTTCGATGATATCGATAATCTCCGGGCTGGAATTCTCAGGATCGTATCGTTTTAGTTTTTTCATATGGAGGTGGCGGTTTTGTCGATTTCGTATTGACTGTTTATGAGTTCGTAATAATGCCTTTTATTGTTCATCAAAGTCTCGTGATCGCCCGTTTCCACTATCATACCCATGTTCATGACTATGATTTGGTCGGCATTCTTGATGGTGCTCAAACGATGGGCGATTATAACGACCGTTCTGTTTTTGAATACGTTATTGAGCGCCTTGACTATCTTCTGTTCGTTGATTGCGTCCAACGAATTGGTGGCTTCGTCCAGAAAAAGGTAGTCGGGTTTCTTGTATAAGGCGCGGGCTATCAGCAGTCGCTGCCGTTGTCCGCCGCTTAAACCGCGGCCCATCTCGCCGATCATGGTTTGATAGCCGTGCGGCATGGCCTCTATTTCGTGGTTGATATTGGCTGTTTGAGTCGCTTGTTTGAGGGCTTCGTAATCTATGTTCTCTTCGTTGAGCACGATATTGTTCAAGATGGTATCGTTGAAGAGTTTTCCGTCTTGCATCACGCAACCGCATTTGGCTCGCCATTGTCGCAAGCTGATGTTGTTGAGATTCATATCGCCTATACATATATCTCCGAACGATGGACTGTAAAGTCTGAGCAGCAGTTTCAGAAGCGTCGTTTTCCCGCAACCGCTGTTCCCGACTATTGCGGTGACTTTGCCTTCAGGTATTTTCATGAATATGTTTCTGAGCACGAGCGGGGCCGTGGGCGAGTACTGAAAGCATAGATTCCGGATCGTCAGATCTTTGCTCGACGGTATGTCTATATTGTCGGAGATTACGGACGATGTGTCGTCTTCATCCTTGAGTTTGTGGATCTCGTTTATTCGCATGAAACTGATTTTTGCGTACTGTGCAGATTGGATGAATCCCACGAGTTGCGCCACCGGCCCGTTCAGCATGCCCATGATGAATTGGGTGGATATCATGATTCCGAACGATATCTCGCCGTTGATTACGGCCGTCGCGCAAAAAAACGTCACGGCTATGTTCTGTAAATTGCTTATGAATTGCGATCCCAATACTTGCGCATTGTTGATTTTAAGGATCTTGATATTCAGTCTGTATATTCTGGCTTGAATTGCCTCCCATTTCCATCGTTTGGCATCTTCGTAATTATTGTTTTTTATCTCCGATATATTTCCTATGGTCTCTACCCAATAGCTCTGGTTCTTGGCATTCAGGTCGAAATACTCCCAGTCGAGTTTTTTCCTGATATTCAGAAATGTGAGGATCCACAGTATGTATAGGATACTGCCGATTAAAAAAATGAAAAATATATTCGCGTTGTATACGAGAAGTATGATCGAGAAAACGACGAAAGTAATGGACGAAAACAACATCCCCAAAGAGTTGTTTATTACGAAGCTGCGAATGTGTTCGTGGTCATAAGCGCGTTGGAGGATATCCCCGACCAGTTTGTTCTCGAAAAAACTGGTCGGTAATTTCATTAACTTTATCAGATAATCCGAAATAAGGGATATGTTTACCCTCGACGATACGTGTAACAACACCCAATCTCGCATTATGTTGGAAAGCGTTATGCTTAACAACAATACGACGTTTCCTATAAGCATTAAATTGATGAACGATATATCGCCCGTGTAGATGCCGATATCGATTACCGATTTGGAGATGAACGGCAGAAGCGCCTGCAATCCCGTGGCGATAAGCATCACGATAAACAGTATTCCGAATGCTTTTTTATACGGGGTGAAATAGCTTAGCAGGTTTTCGAAACTCTTTAATCGTTCCACTCTTTCGTTGGCTTCTATCTGCTTGAAGTTGGCCATCGGCTCCAATGCCATGACTATCCCGATATCGGTTGCCGTCTTACACCAGTTATTCCGGAATTCTTGATGCGAATACGATATGAGTCCCTTGGCGGGGTCGGATACGTGTATTTTCTTTTCCGTCGCTTTGTAAACCACGACGAAGTGGTCGTTGTTCCAGTGTATTATGCACGGAAGAGGCACCTTTTGTATAAGGTCTTTCAGCGTCGCTTTAACGGATACGGTGCGAAGTCCTATTTTTTCCGCCGCATAGCTTATGTCATAAAGCGAGACTCCTTCTCGGGTTATGCCGCACAAGTCTCTTAAATATTGGAGAGAGTAATATTTTCCATAGTATTTAGATATAATTTTTAGACATGCGGGACCGCAATCCTTGGCATCCATCTGAAATTCGTGGGGGAATTTTGTGATTTTCATTATTTTGTCGGGTTTTCATTTGCGAAATTAATAAAAAGATGTATATTTGCAAATATATATCCTATGAACTATTCGATGCTATGAAAAAAATTAACAAAATTAAACATCGATGCCCTTAAGAATGAAAATCCGGTTTTGAGCACTATCGAAGAGAGGATGATTACCGGAGGTGGATCCGGAGATTGCTTGTATTATTCATTGTCGTATGTGACGGGTTACAGTATCGATTCCATCAGGGATACCTATGCCCTTTATTTGTATAAATTGAATTGCGGCGATATGGGAAGCATTCCGTGCGGCGGATCGCTCGAAGGCAATGCTCTGTATAAGGCTTGTGTGGAGATGGCCAATAGCGGAGTCAGCAGCGAACATCAAAAATGGCTTATGGATCAATACGGATTCCATATGGGATGTGATGCGGGTGACCAATGCGGATTCACCAAGGCTATTTATTAATTACCGTTATGGCGAAACAGAAGGCCATTCGATCGTTCTGGAGATGAATTGCGGCAATATGATATATGTAGATAAACAACAAAATACATCTGGTAATATGGTATTTATGACAGACGGTAATGGTGCGTCTTATTTTTACATGTACGGTAAAAAGATTACGGACTTCATGATATTTCACAATTGCGGCATATAATTAAAAACGATATGATAAGGACATTCTTGGGGGCAACTCGGCGGCGGGCATATGCGTTGATTGTCGTTGCATTTTGCATGCAACTCTCCGTATATGCCCAGAGTCAGACTGACGATGCGGATTCGAAATCGTTGTGTATACCGATAAGAACCGGCGTTTTAACCAACGGTATCATATCATACGATAACTCCGTAAAGACTCCATGGGGCGATGCCTTGTCCATAAGGCGCGACGGAAAGTTCGATTCGATACCCGTAAATGCAAGTTTCAGCAAGCAGGTCGTAATCTCCGAATACGACGGTGATGGTTGTGAAATAACACTGAAGAGCAAGGGCTACAAAGCCGGTGAGATATGTTTGCGGGTACGTGGATACGATCCTCGGGAGAGGGAAGTTTTGGACGTGCGGTCTACAAGTCGGCTTGTGGACAACGAATGGACGGCAACCTCGGTTCGGATCGATTTGTCCGATAATCCGAGAATGTTGAGTTTGGATATGTACTATCGAGGCGATAATGCTTCTGCGGATCAAACGTTGTGGCTTAGCGACATCGGGTTTCGGTTCGACGGCGAATACATTCCGAGCGATCTCTCTTTGGATGCCCGAAATATCGTGGATCTGAATGGGCGCGGACTCTCGAAAATCATAAAAACTGACCTTGTGAATTGCCGTATAGTCGGATTGGGAGAGAGTATCAAAGGCTCTCGATCTATTCAGGAGGCTCGATATGATTTCTGCAAGGCCTTGATTCGCGACGGAAAATGCCGTTTTGTGGTTCTTGACAATAATATGAATGCGTTGCTTTGGGATTTATACGTTCAAGGAATGGGCGAGTATGCCGACACATACAGAGGATTGGAGCGTAAGCCGAGCGCCAAATTACTCGATGCCGAGGCGTTGCACTCCTTTATGGATTGGATCCGTGATTACAATTCAACCCGAAAACCGTCGGATCGGGTACATGTTACCGATTTGATAGGCAGGGTGCAGGGGTTAGAACTGGTGCACTATTTTTCGACCCTTCTCGGTGAGAATGACGGCGCACGATACATGGTGGATGCTTATGACCTTAAGATAGAAGAGTTGCTCGCAAGAATAAAGACCGACAGCGATTTGATGAAATTGCTCGGCGAGACAGGCCGTGACCTGTTGGTTGCTACACTCGAAAATACGACTTCGGAATACAGTTACGTCATAGGTACCATAGGCTCGCGTACGCGGATCGTTAAATGGATGGAATATTTAAGTAGCCGATTCGGCGAAGGGCATAATATCGCTATTTTAGCCGACGGCGATGAGATTTCGTATTTTGCAGGAGCCGCGCATTACAGACAGTTTGAATCGACTGAAACGAGCGAGTCGACGGAGTATTCGGGCAATCGGAACAGAGTGGCTTACGAGGCCCGCACTCTGGGGCAGGAGTTACGCGAGAGTTTCGGCAGCGGATATTTCGCGATTGACTTTACCGCGGGAAAGGGAACCTCGCTGAAATTAAGAAAAATGATATTTGCTCCGGCCGTCGAGTCTGAATTGGAGACGGCTCCCCTTATAAGTTTCGAGAATGCCGCACTGAAAACGGGCAAAGAGTTGTTCTATTGCCCGTCGCAAGCGGCGGATCGGACTTACATGCTATCGTGCGGCTCGTCGTTAGGAGACTCTCAATATAAACTGCGTAATGTCAGAGGGCGTTTCGGAGCCTATGTGTTCGTTCGTGAGAGCGTCGCAGCCGACATAACCTACAAGGGCACTCGCGGCGAGTTCCAAGATGCGCTGCCGATTAACGGCGATGTCAATTATGGCCAACAGCATGTGGAAAATATGATCGCCCGCCTGCGCGAGATGTTGAAGTAATCGTAATCGCCTAACCCATGTAATTATGAAGAGATTAACAAAACTTAACATAGACGCGCTGAAGAGAGAAGTGCCTGTTTTGAGCACTATCGAAGAGCGAATAATCACGGGTGGTAACGGACAAGGAGATTGTTTGTATTATACGATCGCTTTTTTAACCGGTAATAGTATCGAATCCGTCCGGCAAAAATACATAATGTATTTGTATCAAACAGAATATTCCGGTGATGTGGGAAGCCTTTCGTGCGGAGGGAATAACGAGAATAACGAAGATTATATGGCTTGTGTCGCTATGGCCGACAAAGGCGTTCGAAGTAAGGATCAAGAGTGGCTCATGGCTCAATACGGTTTCTCGATGTCGGATTTACCCAGTGATGATTGCGGCTCTTCTGCCCAAGTTTCCGGAGATTATATATTCAATTACCGATATTCAATCGATGAGGGACATTCCGTTATACTGAAGTTGGTGAATAGTAATGGCGATTACATATTCTATGATCCGCAATTGGGCAAACACGATGTAATGATGAAGAATATTGATAAAGATGGAAATGTATATTATACTATTTACGGAAAAGTCGTATTGGAGTATGATTTGTATAAATTAGTAAAGAACAAATAAATATATGAAATACGTAGATAGGCTATGCGTTATTCTGTCTGTATTGGCGGTAACGGATTCCGCGGAAAGCATATATGCCCAGAATCGGGTTGACGGAAATGAAGTGCGGTACGATAATTCTGTGCACGGTAAAAATTCCGACCGGATTGGGCATACGCATGATGCGGTTATGTCCGGGCGTGAAAAAAAACAGAAACTTAAGATCGCCGCGTCGAATAAAGATTCCATATATTTTTCGCCCGAAAGTATAATGGTGCCTGCAAGGGGCGGGTCGGCATATTCCGATTGTGGAGATAGCTGGGCGGAAACGTATGATCTGACGTTCCGCAATTCGATCGACGAGAATGGGATATTCGACGCGGGTAAGGAGCTTATCTATCCTACCGATTTGCAGTATCATGAGTTCGATACGACGATTACTATAAACGGAGGGCATCCCATAAAATTTTCCCGCGGCAAGTTGCCGTTGTCTTTGTATGTGAGTGTCTGCAAGGATATAATGTTGCCCGAATGCGGGAAAGAGGGCAAATGCGAGGTGATTCTGACGAGTATGGGGTATAACGCTGCCGACATCGAGTTGCGCGTTCGCGGTTACGACGGTAGCGAGGCGGAAGTTGCCGATGTCAGGTCGACGGGAGTTCATCGGGACAGCCTTTGGCGCGAAACGAGTGTGATTCTGGATTTGAAGGATGATCCCAAAATGTTGCGCGTTAATGTGGATTACGCGGGCGATACCACAGCTGTTCAAAATTTGTGGTTGGGTGGTATTGCCGTTCGGATCGACGGCGAAGATATCGGCGAATGGGATTTTCGCGAGCGACTGGCCGAGGTTCCTCCTACTCTCGATCCGAATTACATTTTGCCGCTTGATCGCCATGGCTCCATATCATCCTTAAGGCAGGATTTGGCTGGTTGCCGTGTGGTCGGTCTCGGTCACGGCATACGAGGTTCGCGATCTTTGCAGCAGGCGGAATACGATTTCTGCAAAATGTTGATCGATAAGTGCGATTGTCGGTTTATCGTCCTTGAGAGCGGTATGAATTCACTGCTCTGGGACCTTTATGTTCAAGGCATCGGGGGCTATGCCGACGAATATGCGGGATTGAGACGCGTGCCGAGCAACAAATTGCTGGATGCTGACGCACTGCACGCTTTTATGGATTGGATTCGAGCCTTTAACTCGAAACGCAAAGAGTCGGAGCGCGTACATGTTGTGAGTCTGTCGGGCGCGGCCTCTCCGATAGAACTCACGCACTATTTTTCGATAGTTTTGGGTGAGAAAAGGGGCGCTCGATATATGGTCTGCGCGTACGATAAACGGTATGACGAGTTGCTGGAGACGTTGCAAGGCGATAACCATCTGTCGAAGAAGCTGGGGCGGATATCGTATGATATTTTGGTTTCGGCCGTAAAATACGCTGCACAACCGCAGTCGGCTTTTTCACCCGCCGAGATCGAAAAGCAATATGACGATAGGGTTTTGAGGAATATCTCCGATCTGGATGCCATGTCGGACGATGACGGGCCTGTCGCCATAATCGCCGACGGGAACGAAATATCGTATTTCGACTTGTTGCAATTATCGCCTTTCGAGCCTTCGGGGTTGTGGAAAGAGTCTTACGAGCGAGAGTTGGGCCGCGACGGTTTGGAGGCGAAAAAGAATAATATGTCTCGCACGTTGGGGCAAGATTTGCGAGCGAGATTTGGCGATGCTTATATGGGCATATGTTTCGTCGCGGGAACCGGCGAGTGTCTTTCATACGGTTCGGAGCCGTTCGCCGACCCTCGAATCATGCAATTGGAGGAGGCGCCCGCAACGAGTCTGGAGAGCGCGGCAATGCGTGCGACGGGTGGTGGTGGAACGTTTTATTATCCCGCCCATGCCGTGGGGGATGGTATTCACATGTTGTCGTGTAGTGCCGGAAGAGGTCCGCGGTATATGTTGCGAGATGTCAAAAGACGTTTCGGGGCTTATGTATTCGTATCGGAGAGTGTCGCGGCGGATTTGACATACAAGGATGCGCGTGCCGAAAATCCTCTTAAGAATAACGATCGCGACATGCGAGAGATGAAAACAACGATCGCCCGCCTGCGCGAGGAGTTGAAATAACCGACATCGGATTATCGAATTTGCAATTAACCCGAACAGAGAAATGCTGCTTACATCGAATATCAGAGCTCAGCTTATCGACGTTCTGTTGTTGAATATATATGCAGAGAAGAGAGTAGGTTATGCCGTCGGAAAAACGGGGATGGCCGTGACGCTGTTGAATGTTTCGCGTAAGTTGGGGCAGCAATACGAATATCTGGAGGATCATGCCATATCTGTCCTCGAGGAGACGTTGGCAATGGAGATGGAGGAGCCGACATTCATGAACGGCAATGCGGGGATAGGGTTCGGGTTGCATGAAATCATAACCGATAAATTGATCGACGGCGATTATGACGAGTTGTTTGCATCGCGGCATGATAAAGTAATCGCGCAAATCAAGGCATTGGAATATGATGAGAAGAACCCTTTCGACTGTTTGGATTATCTGTTTTTCGTAAATGCCGTTGAGGATAGAATTTCCTGCGAGGACAAGGCCTTATGCGATAGCGTATTGGAACGGTTGGTCGATAGTCATATGAGCCGATTCCAGTCCGAATTCGTCAGGTGGAATGTTCGCAATATGTATTATGTGTTCGCAATAAGATTGATGGCTGTAATCAACTCCCTGCAATCCTATTCGAACGACTATTTTCGTCGTTGCCGCGATCTGCTGCTGAATAATGAAATGCGGCTTCATACCGATGACTACATAAGCCAGTATCTCATTTATTACTCGTATCTGTACCTTACCGATTTGAGCTTCTCGCGTAATGAGCATTCCGACGAATCGGCTCGTTTGTTCGACGAGAGCCTTAAAAATATAATTACGGAGACGTTGTCTTTCAAGGAATTTGCGGACGTCGTGTATTTGTCGTTGCGGATAAAATCAGTGACGGACAACGGACGCAAAGATTTGCTGTCGGAGACAATCGATCGTGTGACCTTTGAATTTACCGATGACGATATCGACCGATTCGAATGCAAATTGAATAAAACGATGTTTGCGAGCTCGGATTACAATCTCGGAATATATGGCGGTTTGTGTAGGTTGTTGATCTTGGACTGTTTTTGGGACGATATGGTCGACGGCGTGTTTCCTAAAAGTTTGACTCGATTATTATTTTGATTATGGGTGAAATAAATATTGTGCATCTGCACGTGCGCCATAAAAGATACCACACGGGTATAGATCGCTATTTGGAGATGTATTCCAATGGGATAAAGTCCGAGGCGTATTCGGATATTCGTGTGCACAGGATATATATAATTGATGACAGAGACATAATATTTCCTCGAATAAGATTTACGGAGGAGGGGACTTTGCATGCCCTTATCCCTATGGTGTACGACAATCTGCTTGTTTCGTTGGACGTATTTTGGAAAAGACGGAGCATGAAGATCGTCGTCGACATGGTTAAACCGTATTTGCAGAGGCTTTCGAATCTCGTATTTCAAAGTCATAACTTGTATTTGTCCGTTTTGGCCGAGGAACTTAAAAACAAGTTGGGCGGTAAGATCATTATGCACCTGCATTGCTTGCCTTGGAAGTTCACGTATAATGAGAACGAGGAGTTATATAATAAGCTGCATCGATTGTACGAAGCGGGGAATTTCAAGGAGTTTAATGAGCTGGAGGATTCTAAGATCGATTACGGTGTCCCCGACAAAATAATATGTCTGTCCGATGCCGCCAAGAGATATCTTATGAATACCAAAGGGGTGCCGGAGGACAAAATCGATATTATAATGAATGGCCTTGCTCCGGCGGATAACGATAATCCCTTGCGAAAAGGAGATGTAAAAATTCTGTATGTCGGTAAAATCAGCAAAGATAAAGGGAGCTATAAGATGCTCGATATACTGGATTCCGTTTGTCGGAGAGGGTATGATTTCGAAGTCGTGATGGCAGGCGCCGTGGGCGCCGTCGACAAGACGCGCTTGTGTTCGATGTACGGACGACTGAAACTTACGTTCCTGAATCAAATTCCGTACTCGGAATTGGCGGAACTATATCGCACCTGCACACTGGGAATACTTCCGTCTATTCATGAACAGTGCAGTTATGTGGGTATCGAGATGTCTATGTTCGGGGTGCCGTTGGTGGTGTCAGAAGTCGATGCGTTGAAGGAGATGTTCAAGGATAATGAAACGGCCTTATTGGTTCCTTTGTTATTCGACCCTGATTTGGGCCTCGATTTCGATAGGGAAATTTTTGCGGATCGTGTTATACGATTGATAGAAAACGACAAACTGAGAAGATATTTGGGTGAAAATGCGCAAAAGGCGTATCGGGAGTCATTCACGTTGAACGGAATGATAAAGCGTACAGTCGATTTATATAAACAGATAGTATGATATGGCAAAGGTTACCGTTATAATTCCCGTTCATCGTGTCGATGAAAATTTATATAGAACGATAGACAGCGTATTGCGACAGACTCATTGCGATTGGGAGCTGCTCGTTGTAAATATGGGCGGCGTGGAGCAGATCGATAGCGTTGTCGAAAAATACGAAGATGGCCGTATCTCGTTCGTTGATGGCGACGCGTTGTCGGACAATATCGATCTTGTTATAGCGCGATCTTCGGGAGAGTTTTTCACGATTGTTCATTGCGGAGATGTGATGCACAGCGCAAAGATGCGGATTCAGCTCAAAAGGATGACGAAAAATTCGGATATTGCGGTATGCTCGACTTGGATGAAACCGATGTCGAACGATATTATGAACATGCGTCTTGTCGGATACGCGGGCTACATAAGCGATCCGATGCGTTTGTTGTTGAAAAACAATTTTGTATATCGGTCGGCGGCGATGGTAAGACGGTCGTTCTTACGAGAGCGCGGCATATCGTTCGGCCGCAAATATTCCTCTTGCGGGGAGTACGGTCTATGGTTCGATATATCGCGCTGCGGCGGTAAGATATATGTCGAACCTCAATATTTGACATATTTGGATACCGAAGAGAAGAACCGAGCCCCCGTAACGCGTATAAACGAATCCATGCTGTTGAGACGCGACATTCTCGATTGTTTGTTGGGGGATATTGCCGATCCCGAAAAACGGAGAATCTTGATAGATCTGTCGGAGTCGTTGGAGAGGGTTGAAAAAATCGGATTGGTCAATCAAGAGAGTGTGCTCGATATTTTTTACAATATATTGGCCCGCATGTAGCTTGTATGCGATATTCGTAACGACATGTGGCCTTATGGCTTCTCCTGAAGAAAAATCAAACATTTTATTTCCCTTATGTAATATTTTCATATCTTTGCCTCGAACGATCGCGCGCGTCGCGACAAGGCGCAAGATGCGCGGCGATCAAAAAACGAAAATCGAATGAAGACATTGAAAATCGGAGACCTTCTCGCACAAGTGCCTATCGTGCAGGGAGGTATGGGCGTGGGCGTGTCCCTTTCGGGATTGGCCTCGGCAGTCGCCGATGCGGGCGGTGTGGGAGTCATATCGTCGGCGGGACTGGGCGTAATCTATCGCGACTACTCGAGCGATTACGACGAAGCGAGCATCCACGGACTCAAGGAGGAGCTGCGCAAGGCGCGCGAGATAACCAAAGGAATCATAGGAGTGAACGTAATGGTAGCCATGTCGAATTTCGCCGACATGGTCAAGACGGCCATAGCCGAAAAGGCCGATATAATCTTTTCGGGCGCGGGATTGCCGCTCAACCTGCCGTCGTTCCTCAAGAGCGATTCGACCACCAAGCTGGCCCCGATAGTATCGTCGGCGCGCGCGTTGAAAGTGCTTTGCCGTCGCTGGATGGAGGAGTACGGATACGCTCCCGACGCCGTGGTGATCGAGGGTCCCAAGGCGGGCGGCCATCTGGGTTACAGCAACGAGCAGCTCGGCGACAGCAATTTCGCGCTGGAGCGCATCGTGCCCGAGGTGGTGGCCGTGGCCCGCGAGGCGGAGCAGCGCGCGGGCAAGCACATCCCCGTAATTGCGGGCGGCGGCATCTATACTGGCGAGGACATATATAACATAACCTCGCTGGGCGCCGAGGGCGTTCAGATGGGCACCCGTTTCGTCACCACCGAGGAGTGCGACGCGTCGGAGACTTTCAAGCAGAGCTACATCCGCGCCCGCAAGGAGGATATCGAGATCATACAGAGCCCCGTGGGCATGCCGGGCCGCGCCATTCACAACTCGTTCCTCGAGAAGGTGAAGGCGGGGTTGAAACGTCCCAATGCGTGTCCGTTCAACTGCATCAAGACCTGCGACGTGACCCGCTCGCCCTACTGCATCATGTTGGCGTTGTACAACGCTTTCCGCGGCAAACTCGAAAACGGCTACGCCTTTTGCGGTTCGAACGCGTGGCGTGCCGACAAGATCGTCAGCGTCCGCGAACTGATCGATACGCTGAAAGGCGAATTCGACCGCAAGATCGCCTCGCTGAAAGGAGTATGACCTTTCGCGAACGAATGAAGCTGATCGGGCGCCCGCTGACGGCGCCCGATTTTATATTTTATCGCGGTTCTTCGACGCAACTCGCTCCCGCGGAGGCCCGAAGCGGATAATTATTGATTTTTTGTTAAATTTGCCGACGAATGGTAAATCGAGCGAAACACAATCCCCGTTAAAATCATGAGCGAACAAACGAGAGCCTCGTTCGGAGGCAAAATCAGCGCGATACTGGTCGCCGCAGGCAGCGCGATCGGTCTCGGCAGCATCTGGCGTTTCCCCTACATGGCCGGCGAGCACGGCGGCGCGGCATTTCTTCTGGTGTATCTGCTGTGCGTGTTCGTAGTGGGCATTCCCATCATGCTGGCGGAATTCGCCGTCGGCCGACGTACGCGCATGAACGCCGTGGGCGGCTACCGCGCGTTGTCGCGTCCGTGGCGATGGCTCGGATACAACGGCGTTCTCGCGGCGATGTTCATATCGGGTTACTACTATATCGTGGCGGGCTGGTCGCTCGAATACATGGTCGAATCGGCGACGGGACGGCTCTATTGCTCGGCCGACTCGTTCTCCGAGCAGTTCGCGGCGTTTCAGGCGTCGCCGCGGCAGGCTCTCTATACCGTGATATTCATTCTGTTGACGCATTTGATAATCGTCCGCGGCGTGGAGAAGGGCATCGAGAAGGCTGCCAAGGTGATGATGCCCGCGCTGTTCGTCATTCTGGTAATCATGGCCGTGCGCGTGGCGTTCATGCCCGGGGCCGCCGAGGGCTACCACTTCTTTCTCGATCCCGATTTCAAGGAGGCGTTCTCGGCCGATACGATATTCACCGCCGTGGGGCAGGCATTCTTCTCGCTGTCGGTGGGCATGGGCTGCATGGTAACGTACGCCTCGTACTTCAAGCGGGATAACAACCTGACGGGCACGGCGTTCAGTGTCGCCCTGCTTACGCTGCTCGTGGCCGTGCTGGCGGGGTTGGTGATCTTTCCCGCAGTATTCAGCGCGGGGCTGCAACCCGCCGAGGGCGCGGCTTTGATATTCGTGACGCTGCCCGAGATATTCCGCGACATGCCCTTCGCCGCGTTGTGGTCGGCAGTGTTTTTCATTCTGCTTACGCTGGCGTCGCTCACCTCCACCATTTCGTTTCACGAGGTGATTACGGCCTATCTCCTCGAGGAGCATAAACTCTCGCGCCGCAACGCCACCCGAATAACCTCGGCGTTGTCGGTGGCGTTGTGTGCCGTGACGCTCGGTTTCTCGTTCGACATCGATTGGGGCGGGATTAAGCTGGACGGAATATCGTTTTTCGACATCTTCGACTACACGTCGGCCAACATCCTGATGCCTCTGGGCGGACTCTTCACCTGCATATTCGCGGCTTGGCGGATGAAACCGACGCTGCTGCGCGACGAGCTGACGAACGACGGTTCGCTGCGCGGGCGAGCCTTTCCGCTGCTCTACTTCACTCTGCGATATGTAACGCCTCTGCTGTTGATATATATCTTCGTGAAAAATCTGGGGATGGTATAGCTCTTGCGGTTCGCCGCCGATACGATTGTCTCACTCCACCTCGCGGCGGTTCAGCAACGCGTGGGTGATGGTGAGCTCGTCGACATACTCCAGTTCGTCGCCGAAGCCTATGCCGCGCGCTATGGTCGTCACCTTGACGTCGGGGTAGGGTTTCAACCGATTCATTATGTAGAACAGCGTGGTCTCGCCCTCCACCGAGGTCGATATGGCCAGAATCACCTCTTTTACATCTCCCGCGGCCACCTTGTCGATAAGCATGTCGATCTTGAGATCCGACGGGCCTATGCCCTGCATGGGCGAGATCACGCCGCCCAACACGTGATAGAGTCCGCGGTACTGCCGCGTGTTCTCCACCGACATCAGATCGCCCACCTGCTCCACCACGCACACCGTGCCGCGGTCGCGCTCGGGATTGGAGCAAATAGGGCATACGTCGGTGTCGGATAGGTTGTTGCACCGCACGCAGTGACGCACCTCGCGCCGAAAACGGGCTATGCTCTCGGCCATCTGGTCGACGGCGCCCGCATCCATCTTCAACAGGTGCATCGCCAGACGCAACGCCGTGCGACGGCCGATGCCCGGGAGTTTCGAGAACTCCGCGACAGCATCTTGCAAAAGTTTCGACATCGGTTATCGGTAATTGGTTGACGCTTCTATATTCTCTCTATGCGGCCGATCTCGATCCAGCCCTTGTTGCCGTCGGCGATGCGCACCTCGGCCCATCCGTCGAGCGTCGCGCCGACGGTCACCTTGGTGCCTTCGTGCAGCACGAACAGATCGGTGGCCGACCGGTCGGGCGAACTCTTGACCGATACCGCCGAACCCATCACGACAGCCTCGTCGCGGTCGAGTATGGCTCGCCGCTCGCTCCATGCGAAGAGCGAGGTCGCGACGAAGAGCGTCAGAGCCGCCAGCATCCCGTAAAATCCCGCCTTGCGCGCCGCTATCCGCTGCGAGAGCAGATAGACCGACCCGAGGGCGAGCATCGCGGCGAACATCGCGAGCGACAGTACGGTCCACGCCGTGCAGCTCAACGATCCGCGCAGCGTCCGCAGCCACGAGTTGAGGAAGAATTCGGGAACCGACTCGATATTGTCTTTGGTCATGCGCTCGGCGTACTCCAGATTGTGGCGTATATCCTCGTCGGAGGGCGCCAGACGCAGGGCGCGGTTGTAATAGAGTATCGCGCGGCCCAGCTCGCCCTTCTTGAAGAGGGCGTTCGCCAGATTGTAGTACAATGCCGCCGAGTGCAGGTCCTTGTCCAGTATCGCTCGGTAGAGATCGGCCGCCTTGGCGTAATCGCCCGCGCCGTAAGCGGCGTTGGCCTCCTCCCACAAGCGGTCGGGATCGCCGTCGGGGATCGTCGTCGTCGTTGTCGCGACCTCCGTGGCGACTGCGGTCGTATCGGCCTCGGTTTCCTGAGCGAAGCTCGGCATCGACACCGACAGCAGCAGGGCGGCCGAAATGGTTATATATCGTTTCATTGCAATGTCTGTTAACGTTTTACGATCGATTCGATGTGCGAAATGATGTTCACCCCTTCGGCATACACCTCGTTCATGCCCACCGACGCCGAGGGCGAGTACTGCGCCTCGTCGCAACGCGATATGATCTCGGTGAAGCGTCGAGCCTCCTCCGACGTCACGCCGCGGCGTTGCAGCTCGTCGCGTATCTTCTCTTTCGTAAGATCGGCCACGGGGATATTGAGCTTGTCGCTCATGTAGCCCCACAAGGCGCGCAACATCTCCTCGTAAAAGGCGTGGCGGTTCTGCTCGCGCATGAATCGCTCGGCGGCGCGGAAACGCTGCACAGCCACCTTGTTGGCGCGTCGGTTACGCACCAGCACCGTATTCTTGCTGTCGCGGATCATGCGTCGCAGCGCGAAGTAGAGCGCGACGAAGGCCGCGGCGATGAGCAGCAGCGACACGAAGTAGGTCGCGCTGAACATCAGCGGAGCCGAGGTCGAGCGCAATGCGGGACGACCCGACTTTATGAAGCGTATGTCGTTGCCGAGTCGCCGCACGTCCTCTTTGGCAGGGCCCTGCACCACTTGCGCGGGTCCCGATCCTCCCGAAGCGTCGGGGGCGACGCGCAGCGTGAGCGGACGCGTGGAGAGAGTCGCGTAACTCTCTTTCTCGGGGTTGAAATACGAAAACTCCACGGGCGGAATCTCGTATTCGCCCTCGGCGCGCGCGATGAACGGATATTCGAACTGACGGTATCCCGTGGTGCCCGCCGCGGTGGTGCGCAGGGCCTCGGTGCTTCGCACGTCGTACAGCTCGAACGAGGTCGGCAGATCGAGCGCGGGAGCTTGCAGGAACGTCAGATTGCCCGTTCCAGAAATCTTCACCGTGTAGGTCGCGGCCGAATTGGCCTTGAGTTCCGACGAGGGCTGTTCGCTCGATAGCGTGAACGAACCCACCGCGCCGTTGAACGACGCGGGCGCGCCCGCGGGCAGCTCCTTTACCGCCACCTCGATGCGGCCCGTCGAGAGCTTGCGCTGCACGTTGTAGACGTCGGCGCCGCTGCCGAAGAAGGGATCGAAACCGTTGTTGTTGCGGATCACCACCTGAGCTATGGCCGTCATCTCGGCGGGATCGATGGTCAGCGTGCCCGCCTGCTGCGGATATAGCAGATACTCTTTTATGATGCGGGTGTCGTAAACCTTGCCGTCGAGCGTCTGGCGGTTGGTCGTGTAGTTGTCGGTGGGCAGCTCCTGCGACCAGAAACCGTTGAACGAGGGGAGTTTCACATTCTCGAATCCCGCGATGCCCACGCGGGTGTAGAGCGTGAGCGAAGCGCGGAGCGGCTCGCCTTTGTAGACGCTCGCGCGCGAAAGGTTCAGCCGCAGCAGTATGTCGTCTTTCGCCACCTTGTTCTTCACGGCGTTGCCCTGCTCGGCGGCGCGGTCCTCGCCTTCGCGGCGTTCGGCGGCGCCCTCGTCCACCACCTCGATGGGGGTGGCCTTGGTGGTGTAGGTGCGGCCCTTGGCGTCGATCGACGCCGCGCCGATGGTGACGGTTCCCGCGTTGCGCGCCATCACGACGTAGGTTATGGTCAGAGTGGTTTTCTGACTGCTCACGCCGTTAATGTTTTGGTACTGGTAGCCCGTCGCGGCGGTCGGTCCCGCCAGAACGTCGAGCCCGTCGAACTCGGGGGCGCGGAACGTGTCGTCGTCGGCCTTGCCCTCGAGCACGAACTCCACGCGGAACATCTCGCCCGCCGTGACGATCAGCGGCGTATTGATCTCGAACGACGCCTCGTCGGCGCGGGCGGCGCCCAAGGCGAGCAACGCCGCCGTCGATAAGAGGATGCGTCTGAAAAATCCCTTCATTGAATATTGATGTTTTACTTCGAAAAAAACGTTTTGCGGCCGCCGTTTATTTTTCGCCGAAGCAAAAAAAGGGGAGGCCGCGTCCTATATCGGATGCGCGCCTCCCCCGACTGTCCGCTAATGCTGGTAAGCGGCGAAGAAATCGTTGCCCTTGTCGTCCACGATGATGAAGGCGGGGAAATTCTCCACGTATATCTTGCGCACGGCCTCCATTCCCAGCTCGGGGAAGTCGACCACCTCGACGCTCTTGATCGAGTTCTTGGCCAGCACGGCTGCGGGACCTCCGATCGAACCGAGGTAGAATCCGCCGTTGGCCTTGCAGGCGTCGGTCACGGCCTGCGAGCGGTTGCCCTTGGCCACCATCACCATCGAACCGCCGTTCTTCTGGAACAGATCGACGTAAGGATCCATACGTCCCGCCGTGGTGGGGCCGAACGAACCCGAAGCCATGCCGTCGGGAGTCTTCGCGGGACCCGCATAGTAGACGGGGTGCTTCTTCATGTACTCGGGCATCGGTTTGCCCTCGTCGAGCATCTGCTTGATGCGCGCGTGCGCTATGTCGCGAGCCACGATCAGGGTGCCCTTGAGGTTCAGGCGCGTCTTGATGGGGTATTTGGTCAATATCTCGCGCACCTTGTCCATGCCCTCGTCCAGATCGATATCTACCGCGGGCGACATGGCGGGAGCCTTGGCGGGCAGGAAACGCGCGGGGTTCTTCTCCAGCTTCTCGATGAAGATGCCCTCGGGCGTGATCTTGGCCTTGATGTTGCGGTCGGCCGAGCAGCTAACGCCTATGGCCACGGGGCACGAGGCGGCGTGGCGCGGCGCGCGGATCACGCGCACGTCGTGAACGTAATACTTGCCGCCGAACTGGGCTCCCATGCCCATCTTTCGGCACATTTCGGTGATGCGGGCCTCCCACTCCAAGTCGCGGAAGCAGCGGCCGCCCTCGTTGCCCGAGGTGGGCAGGTGGTCGAGATAGCCCGCCGAGGCCTTCTTCACCGTCGAGAGGCACATCTCGGCCGAGGTGCCGCCGATACATACGGCCAGATGGTAGGGGGGACACGCCGAGGTGCCCAGATCCTTCAGATGCTCGTTGAAGAACTTCACGAGCGACTCTTCGTTCAGCAGAGCCTTGGTCTGCTGGTAAAGGAAAGTCTTGTTGGCCGAGCCGCCGCCCTTGGTGATGAAGAGGAATTCGTACTCCATGCCCGGGTGACCCGCATAGATGTCGATCTGCGCGGGCAGGTTGGTGCCCGAGTTCTTCTCCTCGGTCATGGTGAACGGAACCACCTGCGAATAACGCAGGTTGCGATCCTTGTAGGTCTCGTACACTCCGCGGGCGATGCAGGCGGCATCGTCGGCGCCCGTGTATACGTCTTCGCCCTTATGGCCTATGCAGATGGCCGTACCCGTGTCCTGACATGTGGGCAGCTCGCCCTCGGCGGATACCACTTGGTTGCACAGCATGGTGTAGGCCACGAATTTGTCGTTGTCCGAAGCCTCGGGATCGTCGAGGATCGCGGCCAGCTTGGCCAGATGGGCGGGACGCAGATAGAACGACACGTCGGCATAGGCGCGCTTCGAGAGCAGCTCCAGACCCGCGGGGTCGACTTTGAGTATCTTGCGGCCGTCGCACTCGACGACTTTCACGTAATCCGTGGTGAGCAGTTCGTACTCGGTTGTGTCCTTCTCGATTGGGTAGGGTTCCTGATAGATGAAATCGGCCATAGTTCAAGTTATTTATTTTGTTTTACGATATTTCCGGATGAATCAAAATCTTTGCAAAATTAAGAAAATTTGCGCAAATATCGTGCGGCCGCGCAAAAAGAAAATTCGGAGTTCGGGCGTGCCGTTCGTCGTCGAACCGGGTATGAGCGGCGGGTGGATTGCAAACGAAAAACGGCCCCGCGCGAGGCGGAGCCGTCGATGGCCGATACGCGGCCGTTATTTCGTCGCCGCGAACTTGTAGGTTCCCGAGCCGACCTTCACTTTCGTGTAGCCGTCGGCGTGTCCCTCGCAAACGGCATCCTCGGCATCCGACAACGCCGCGCCGTCGAGAGTCACGGTGTCGGCCGAGGTCGACGGCACGTAAATCTCGGCCGTGGTGTTGGCGGGGATCGTGACTTCGAGCGTGAAAGCGTCGGCAGAGTCATGCCACTCGGCGGCTGCGCGGCCGTAAGGGGTGTGCTGCTCGGCCTTCATCGAGGTGAAGCCGCCGCCTGCGTGCGGTTTGACGGCGATGGTCTTGAAGCCCGCCGAGGTCTCGCGCAATCCCGCGGCGTCGCGGTAGAGCCAGTCTCCGATCGCGCCGTAAGAGTAGTGGTTGAATGAGTTCATGCCGTTGTCGGGTATGGTGCGGTCGGGCATCATCGAGTTCCAACGCTCCCAGATGGTGGTGGCGCCCATCGTAACGGGGTAGAGCCATCCCGGGTATTGTTGACGAAGCAGCAGTCGGTAGGCGTGGTCGGTGTAACCGTTCTCGGTCAGCACGTGGCAGATGTAGGGCGTTCCGAGGAATCCCGTGGTGATATGTCCGTAATGGTCCACGCGCTCGGCCAGATGCGCGGCGGCCTTGGCCTTCATGTCGTCGGGCAGCATGTCGAAGTTGAGCGCCAGCACGTATGCCGTCTGCGTGGCCGAAACCAAATATCCGGCGGGGGTGAGGTAGGCGTTGCGGAATGCCTCTTTCGCCTTGCGCGCGAGTTCGGCGTACTTCTCGGCGTCGGCGGTCTTGCCGAGCGTCGCGGCGGCCTTCGACACTATGTCGGCCGAGTTGGCGAAGAAGCATTGCTGTATGAGGGGGCGGTAGGTCACGGCCGAGTCGCCCGCCACGTCGTTGTCGACGCTGTAAAAGAGCCAGTCGCCGTAATGCCAGCCCACGTTCCACAGATAGTCGACGCTCTGGGCGGCCATGCAGTCCACCCACGCCTTCATGCTCTCGTACTGGTTCTCGAGGATGCGCTTGTCGCCGTAAGCCATGTAGTGCTGCCACGGGATGATGGTCGCCACGTCGGCCCAACCCACGTGGCCCGCGCCCGTGAGCCCCTCGATGTGGGGCACCACGTCGGTCACCTGACCGTCGGGCTTCTGGTCGGCCGCCACGTCCTTGAGCCATTTGCGGAAGAAGTTCTGTACGTCGCGGTTGAACGTCGCTGTGCGGAAGAACACCTGCGCGTCGCCCGTCCAGCCCAGACGCTCGTCGCGCTGGGGGCAGTCGGTGGGCACGTCGATGAAGTTGCCGCGCAGGCCCCATTGTATGTTGCTCTGGAGGCGGTTAACCAGCTCGTTCGACGAGGTGAAACTGCCGTTCTCGTCCATGTCAGAGAATATCACCGCGACCTTGAAGTTCTCGGGGTCGAGCTCGCCCTCGATGCCCTCGACTTTGAGGTAGCGGAATCCGTAAAAGGTGAATGTCGGTTCGAAACGGTCCTCGCCGCCGCTGCAAATGTAGCGGCTCTGCGCCTTGGCCGAACGCAGGTTGACGGTGTAGAAGTTGCCCTTTTCGTCCAGCACCTCGGCATGCGACACGACTATCTCCTGACCCTTCTTTCCTTTGAATGTAAGGATCTCGCGGCCCACGAGGTTCTGCCCGAAGTCGAGCACCTTTTCGCCCGCGGGGGTGGTTATGACGGCCACGGGGCTCTTGATCTCGTGCGTGACGACGGGTTCGCTCTCGCTTGCGACCAAGTTGTCGGTGCCGTAATCGGCCACCTGCACCGCCGACCATGCCGAGTCGTCGAAACCCGCGGCGTTCCAGCCCTGCTGACGCTTGTTGAGGTCGATGGTCTCGCCGTCGTATATCTCCGAGTGGAGTATCTCGCCCGTCGACGACTTCCAAGTGCCGTCGGTGATTATGGTGTCGCGCGAGCCGTCGGTGTAGGTCACCGCGATCTGCGCCAGCGCGCCGAGCTTGTTCGAGGCATAGATTTGGTGCTCGCCGCTCGACCAGCCCAGACGGCTGAGATACCACCCGCGGCCCAGCATGATGCCGAAGGCGTTCTCGCCGCGCGCGAGCATGTCGGTGACGTCGTAGGTGCGGTATTGCAGACGCTTGTCATAGGTGGTCCACCCGGGAGCGAAGTGCTCGTTGCCGATCTTGCGGCCGTTGAGGTAGGCTTCGTGCATGCCGTGAGACGTTATGTAGGCCACGGCCGACGCCACGGGTTTCTTCAGTGCGAACGATTTGCGGAACAGCGGCGCGGCCTCGGTCTGCTCCCGTTGCTCGATCCATTGCGCCTCGAAGTCGCCGATCGAGAAGAGTCCCGTGAGCCATGTGGCGCGCGCGCTCCACTTCGACGCGCGGTTGCGGTTGTCCCATACGCGCACTTGCCAGTAGTAGCGCGTGCCCGACTTCAGGGCCGCGCCCCCGTAAGGCACGGCGACGGAGTTGTCCGACTCCACGCGGCCCGAGTTCCAGACGGGTTTGCGGCCCTCGAACACGCGGATCTCGTACGCCGTCTGCATGACGTTGCGGTCGCCGCTCTCTATCACCCAGCTGAAGACGGGGGCGGGGTCGTCGATGCCCGACGGGTCGGTCATGTGGTTTGTTTTAAGCGAAGCGACGTTGATCTGCGCCGCGGCGGGGAGCCAAAGAAACAGAGTCGCCAATAACAGTAGTCGTTTCATAATGATATTGATTTTCAGGTTAGTCGGCCGTATGTCAGCCCAGCCCGCGCGTCGTCGGGCGCGGGATTCCGAGCCATTTACAAAAGTAGGGATTTTTTTCGGGGGATTCGTTCGCGGGTTGATTTTTTAGATGCGCGCAATGATGGTGTTTGTCGTTCGGAAAGCATTGCACCGCGCAGCGGTGCTATCTTCGGCGGCTCGCATCAAAGATGCGACCCCCGCAGCCGCCGAAGATAAGATCCTCAATTACTTTATCTCCAGCACCATCGCCCGATCGTGCTCGGGGTCGCCCGTGCCGAGGTCGAATCCCTCGGAGAAGTCGATTCGGTATTCGCGGTCCTCGAATCCGAAACGTGCGTAAAAGTCCTTGAGCGACGGTTCGGAGGGTATGAGCATGGCGGCTTTGTATCCGCGCTCGCGGAGCAGCGCGACAGCCTCGGTTATAAGCTCCGACGCCAAACCTCGGCTGCGGCTTGCGGGGTCGGTCGCTATGGCATAGAGGTATCCCGTCGGGCCGTACGAAGTCTTGATGTCGACTATATGCAGCATGGCCGCCACGCGTCCGTCGGCGTAGCGCACCAGAGTGTTCTCGGGCTTGTATACATCGCTCAAAAAGAGGTCGACGAACTCTCTCGTGTCTCCGAAGACTCTCTGCCACAGATCGCGGCACTCTATCTCGCGCAGCGTGAGCGCCGCGACGGTCATCTTCTCCTGCATCGCGACGGGGTGGTACGACATCTTCGAGCGGCGCAACCCCGCGAGGCCCATATCCTCCTCGCGGTTGACGTATTTGTATCCCCGCGCCGCCAAGGCCCGCGCGAAGCAGCGATTTATCATGGGAAAGACGCCTTCGTACGAGGCGTCGGCCTTCTCGATGTGGGTGCAGAACATCTCGGGAGTGAGCTCCGAGCCGTATGTGAACGCCGCCACGCGCCCGTCGACCCGCAGCACGCCGCCGTAAAGACCCAATTCGTCGTACGCCGCCAGCGCTTCGGCTATGGCCCGCTGCTCCTCCGACATCTCGGCCTCGTGCTCGGCGCGATGTTCGGTGTCGTTCGCTTCGGCGGACTCCTTGCGCCGCTGCCACTCGCGTTCGAGACGCATGCACTCGGCGAAATCGGAGGGGCGGAGCTCGTCGAACGTATATTCGTACATCGACTCGAAACGGTTGACGTGGTTGCGCTTGGGCTGGTATTTACGTCCCGTGAGGTTGCACAGATCCTCCACGGAGTAGATGTAGTCGCGGTAATCGCGGTTGTCGCACACGGCGAAGCACTCGCTGCCGCGACGCGCGCAGTCGGCCGGATCGGTGTCGCACACCGCTGCGCGTCCCTCGGCGTCGAGTCCGTAATGACCGTCGGCCCAACGGCAGAACGCCTCCGCGCCGCTGCGGCTCATTCCCACCATGCGGAACCGTATGCCCTCGGCGCGCGCGTCGGCCATGAGTTCGGGCACGATGCGGCAGTAGTCGCCCTGCTCGGAGAGCATGTAGCCGCGATAGCCCTCGGCGCCCAGCTCGAAACGCACGGCCATGACGCCGCCCGTCTCGGCCCATACGGTGCCGTAGGCGTGCCGCCAAGAGTAAATGTTTACGAAAGTGTAGTCGCAGGATGGGATGCCCGCCGCGGCGAGTCGGCGAGCGATGGCGGGTTTATCCGTCAACAGAATCTCTTTGAACCGAATCATCGACCGTATAGTTTTTGTTCTCCACTCTGTCGTAATAGCTCTGTATGAGGGCTTTCAACCGTCGCTCCACATCTTCGGCCGACACCTCGCCCGCGAGGTCGCGCTCGTGCTTAATGTCGTCGAGGGCGTATATGCCGCGCACCTCGCGCTCGTCGAAGCGTATCAGATAGCGGTCGGTGATCGCCTGAAACATGTTGTTGTCGTAATTGACCGCAAAGGGCGTGCCCGCGTATTCGTTGAAGATATCGCGGCCGAAGGCGAAGTAGGGCTCGCGGTTGCCGAGCAGGCCCAGCAGCGTGGGCATGATGTCAATCTGCGACACGGGCGTGCGATGCTCGCCGAAAAGCGAGCTCTCAGGCGCGTAGATGAATCCGAAGATGCGGTAGTCGTCGGGCGAGCGGCGGAACGCTTCGGAGAACTTCTCGCTCGACACATGGTCGGCCACGAAGACGAAGACCGTATTGCGGAACCACTCCTCGTCGCCGAAGCGGTCGAAGAATCGGCGGAACGCCTCGTCGACGTAGGCCACGCACTTGTGGTTGGCCGTGAGCCCCTCGGGGAGCCGCCCCGCGTAACGTTCGGGTATGACGAAGGGGTGGTGCGACGAGAGAGTGAACATCGTCGAGAAGAATGGCTGCCGCGCCTCTGAGAGCGTCTCGCCCATATATTGCATGAACTCCTCGTCCCAGATTCCCCAGTAGCCGTCGAAATCGCCCTTGCCGTGCGCCGCCTCGTAATCCTCGCGGCTGCGGAGGTCGTCGATGCCCACGGCCCGCGCGTATGCGCCGAAGCCCATCGAACCTCGGTCCGAGCCGCAGAAGAACATCGTTTTGTAACCCTTGTCTTTGAGTATGGCGGGGAGGGCGCGCGTGGTCCCCATCGATTGGGGCATCAGCACGAACGGCGTCTTGAACGACGGTATGGAGCTCCACACCGCGGGCAGGGCCTGAATCGACCGCTTGCCGTTGGCGTACATGCGGTGGAAGGTGTAGCTCTGCCGCATGAGCGAGTCGAGGAACGGGGTGTAGCCCTTTTGTTCCTTGTCGGCATAGAGGTCGGGGCACAGCAGGGCCGAATGCTCGGCCGAGAAGCTCTCCAAGACGAATATGACCACGTTGCGTCCCGTCAGCTCCGTGTCGCCCGCGTCGGCCGACGGACGGTGCTCGGGGGTGTAGATCGACCGCAGGGTTTCGTCGTCGAAATAGCGTTCGTAATGCAGCTTGCCGCCCGATCCCACGGTGCGCAGCACGCAGAACGGGTTGCTCAGGATCATGGTCGCCAACGAGTTGTCGGCCGTGTAGAGCGTGGCGTTCGACAGCGTGACGGGGCGCGTCATCTTGGTGAAGCCTCCGCGGATGCCGCCCACCGTGAGCGTCGCGGCGAGCAGCAGGACGGGGATGCCCGCCAAGTAGTACCACGCGCCCGCGAAGATAGGCTCGGGCTTTATGCGGCGGCCGTATCCCCGGGCCAAGAGGGCTGTGAGGAGCGCGCCCGCCACTGCCAGATACCAGTTCTCGGCGGCGAACTTCACGATGAGCCTGAACGAGTTGTCGTTGTCGGCGAAGAGTATCTCGTCGGCCGTGAAACGCTTCTGCGCATAGCGGAAATATACCGCGTCGGCCAGATTGAGAGCCACGATGGCCGTGGAGTTGACGATCATGTAGTACCAATACGTCATCGATTGCCACCAACGGCGTTCGCGAAGGTGCAGCGGCACGAGCGACAGCAGGATGAACGGCGCGTTGACATAGAGCACCGATACGGTGTCGAACTTTAACGCCCCGCGCAGCAGGTCGATCAATACCCCCCCCCGCAGTTCCGCAGCTCCCAAGATCGGCAGATTGTATAGATAGAATACGGCGCGGCAAAGCGCGAGCGCAAGCCAAAGCAGCGCCAAGCGGCGCGCGAGCAGCGCGATATGCGTCCGCAGGATTCTCATTCGTGGTGATAGGGTTCGTTATTCAATATGGTGAATGCGCGGTAGAGCTGCTCGGCGAAGATGGCCCTCACGATCTGGTGCGAGAAGGTCATGCGCGAGAGCGACAGCTTCATGTCGGCGCGGGCGTATACCGCGTCCGAGAAGCCGTAAGGGCCTCCGATTACCATCACAAGCCGTTTCACGCCGCTCGACATGCGTTTCTGCATCCACGCCGCGAACTCGGGCGAGGTGTATTCCGCGCCGCGCTCGTCCATCAGGGCGAGGCAGTCGCCGTCGCCCACGCCGCGCAGGATGGCTTCGCCCTCCAGCTGTTTCTGTCGGTTCGGGGCCATGTTGCGGGTGTTGCGCACGTCGGCCAGAGTGGTCACCGTGAAGCGGCAATAGCGGTTGATGCGCTTGGCGTACATGGCCAAAAGGCTCTCCACCTCCTCCGAATCGGTCTTGCCGACCATTATGAGATCGATGTTCATGCGTGTGCGTCGCGTGGGGTTACAGATCGGTGTTCCACTCGCCCTCGGCGCCCTCGTAAAACACGGGACGCTCCTTTTCCACCGACTTGAGCCATTCGTAAGCCTTGTACATGCAATAGCCGTTGCCCGAGTCGGCGCCGCCCAGCGCGAAGCCTATCACGCACGAGTGGTTGCGCGAACGGTAGTACATCGACTTTACGCGCGTCAGGTACTCCTCGACCAGCGCGGGGTCGTTGGCGGGGGTGCCTCCCACCGAACGGATGTTGCTGTTGGTGGGCGAGTTGATGTTGGCGCGGTCGATGACGAACATGCCCGCCTTGTCGCACATGTCGTAAAACCACTTGGGCTGGGGATAGTCGGGGCAGAGGGTGTTGTAGCCGCGCAGCTTCAGCTGCTCGATCGCCACGAAAGTCTTGTGGCGGTCCTCCGAGGCGTTGAAATGCTCCTTTTTCTGCACGTGCAGTATGTTGTCGAAACGGTAGAACCTGCCGTCGCGGTACTCCGTCTTGCCGAAACCCACTTTGAGCGGGATGTACTCCCACAGCATGCCGTTGCGCTTGACGTATATCATCACGTCGTAAAGCGGCGGCTGTCCGTCGCCCCATTTGAAGTCGTATGCGTGGTAGATGTCGGGGTTGAAGCGCAGCGTGTCCGTCGAGCGGCCCTCGACCTCCAGCTCGTTCACGCTGTACTCCATGAGTTTGCCCTTGGGGTTGTAGATGTCGAAGCCCACCTGTATGGTCTCCTTGAAATTGAAGTCGTTGGCGACCACTACGTCCAGCTCGAGCTTGGCGTATTGACGCGTGCTGTCGGGCACCAGCGCGATGTCGAAGTCGCGCACCGCCAGACGACGCTGCACGAAGATGTAACTGTTCTCGAACTGCTCGAAAGCGGGCTGGAACACGTTTTCGTGCAGTTGAGGCGTGCGGCTCGGACGTACGCCCACCATGATCTCGTTCACGCCCTGACGCATGTAGGGCGAGATGAGGAAATCGGCGGGGGTGTAGGGGTCGTCGACCTCGGCGACGGCTTCGTTGTTGATGAACAGCGTGAAGGCCATGCCCGCGTTCTCGATGTGGAAGAAGATGTTGTAGTCGTTCATCGTCGCGTCGATCTCCACCTTCTGCACGAAGCGCGCCTCGCCGCCCGCGACGGCTATGCGTCGGGGAGTGAAGGCCATGTATCCCGCCGTGGCGTCGCGCTTGTCGGCCGCGGCGTCCTCGCGTTTGTCGTATGTCAGAAATTCCGAACGCCACACGCGCGGCCCCTGTGCGTCGGCCGCCAATGTGGCGAGCAGGGCTGCCCCCGCAAGAATCAGTCGTCTCATAAGAGCGTATCTTAAGTTTTAGTCGTCTCTTTTATCGATATCGGCAGTTAGCCGCCGCCCCGCGGCCGCCCGCGGCTGTGCGTCGCGCCGTACCGTTTGCAAAGGTACTTTTTTTTTGACAAATAGCAAATTATTGCATACCTTTGTGGTTTGATAGCGGCGGCGGGCGTCGAGGGCGCCGAAGGGCCGCTAAGGTTAATTTTTGACGAAAGAAAGGACTTGACATGAAAACTCCGAGAATTGCAGAGATTCTGAAATCGGGCGCGACGGGCAGCGACATTACCGTTAAGGGCTGGGTGCGCACCAAGCGAGGCAACAAGAACGTGGCATTCATCGCGCTGAACGACGGTTCGTGCGCCGCCAACATACAGATAGTCGTCGACTTGGCCAATTTCGACGAAAACACCCTCAAGCTCGTCACCACGGGAGCCTGCATCCGCGTGGACGGCCGTCTGGTGGAGTCGCCCGCGTCGGGTCAGGGCGTCGAGGTGCAGGCTTCGGCCATCGAGATATACGGCACGGCCGATCCCGAGACCTATCCCTTGCAGAAGAAAGGACACTCGCTGGAGTTCCTGCGCGACATAGCCTATCTGCGTCCGCGCACCAACACCTTCGGCGCGGTGCTCCGCATCCGTCACGCCATGGCTTACGCCATTCACAAATATTTCAACGACAACGGCTTCTACTACCTCCACACTCCGCTCATCACGGGTTCGGACTGCGAGGGCGCGGGCGCGATGTTCAACGTCACCACGCTCGACATAGCCAACCCGCCGCGCACCGAGGACGGCAAGGTGGACTACTCGAAGGACTTCTTCGGCAAACCCTGCAACCTCACTGTGTCGGGTCAGCTGGAGGGCGAGCTCGGAGCGTTGTCGCTCGGCCGAATCTATACCTTCGGCCCCACGTTCCGCGCCGAGAACTCCAACACCCCGCGCCATTTGGCCGAGTTCTGGATGATCGAGCCCGAGATGGCCTTCTTCGAGCTGGACGACAACATGGATCTGGCCGAGGATTTCCTGAAATACCTGATCCGTTACGCGCTCGAGAACTGCCGCGAGGATCTGGAGTTCATGAACAAGATGTGGGATAACGAGCTCATCTCGCGTCTGGAGTTCGTGCTTCACAACGACTTCGTGCGCCTCGACTACACCGAGGGCATCGAGATACTGAAGGCCTCGGGCCGCAAGTTCGAGTTCCCCTGCGACTGGGGTTGCGATCTCCAGTCGGAGCACGAGCGTTACCTCGTCGAGGAGCACTTCAAACGCCCCGTGATCCTGATAAACTACCCGAAGGAGATCAAGGCCTTCTACATGAAGCAGAACGAGGACGGCCGCACCGTGCGCGCGATGGATGTGCTGTTCCCCAAAATAGGCGAGATAATAGGCGGTTCGGAGCGCGAGGCCGACTATGGCAAACTTTCTGCAAGAGTGAAGGAACTCGGAATGAACGAGGCCGATATCTGGTGGTATCTCGATACCCGCCGCTGGGGCTCGGCGCCCCACTCGGGCTTCGGACTGGGCTTCGAGCGTCTGTTGCTCTTCGTCACGGGCATGGGCAACATACGCGATGTGATCCCGTTCCCGCGCACGCCGAACAACGCGGAGTTTTAACGCTACGGCAAGAACAGTCGTTCGTTCCGACCTCTTTGTAATCGGAGCGCGGCGACCGAAGTCCCCTCCGAGGAGGGGATTCAGGGGAGGGTCGGACTTGTAAATGCGGCCGCGGGCCGCAAGCGACGTCCGTCGGATTTGGTTTTATGGCATCGTGACGCCGGTACATTGAAAATAAATTGCTTGATATGAAGAGACTGATATTGTTCGTACTGCTCGCATGCCTCGCGGGAGGGGGAGAGGCCTCCGCCCGTCGGCGCGCGTCGAGAACGTGCAACCTCGTATTCATCGGCAACAGCATTACCGAAGGGGTGCTCCACGCCGACAAGGCGAAGACCGCCCCTCCGGTGTTCGCGGCCGAATACGCGGGCCGTATGCTCGGCGCCGACGTCAACTACCGCAACTGCGGCCGCTCGGGAGCCACGACAGTCGATTTCCTGCCTGCGCGCGAAGCCGATTTCAAGCGCGTGGAACGGGCCGTCGGCGAATTGCAGGCCATCAGTTACGAACCCATCGTCTTTTCGATCATGCTCGGCACCAACGACTCGGCTTCGTCGGGTCCGCTCGGCGCGCCCGTGTCGAACGAGGATTACAAACGCAATCTGCTGACCATCATAGGGCGTCTGCGCGAAATGTGTCCCGACGCGATCTTCGTGCTACAGCGTCCCATCTGGTACAGCCCCAACACCTACAACGGGGCCATGTATCTGGTGGCGGGGCAGAAGCGCCTGCTGGGCTATGCCAACGTGCTGATCGACTTGGTCGACAACAACGACGACATATATCTGGGCGATTTCAAGAGTTTCGAATATTTCCGCGCTAACTATCGCAAACTCTGTTTCCCCGAGAACGGCAACGCGGGAGTGTTCTACCTGCATCCCAACGAGGAGGGCGCGCGCAAGCTTGCCAAACGCTGGGCGCGCGCGATAGTCCGCGCCGTGGAGGCGCGCAACCGTTGACGCGCGGCCGCCGGCCCGATCCGAGCCGTCACGTCGGTTCGATATCCGAGGCGATGCCCGAGGCGGTCGGCCGCCCCTTGCCCGATACGACGTCCGTACGAGGCGGATCGACGTTCGGCCCCCGAAGAGACCTGTCGAATGTGGAAGTGTATAACAGCTAAAAATGTAACGCAATGGCTATTTCACAACGTCAGATTCAGAAACTGCAACAGACTCTCTCTCCGCAGCAGATACAGATGATAAAGCTGCTGGAGCTGCCCACGATGCAGCTCGAACAGCGCGTGAAGCAGGAGATCGAGGAGAACATCGTGCTCGAAGAGGAGGAGAACGCATCCGACGACGAGGAGGCGCAGAAGATATCGGTCGACGACTATATCCGCGACGACGACACCCCGAGTTACAAGAGCCGCATAAACAACTTTTCGAAAGACGACAAGCAGCGTCCCGTGAACATAACCGAGGGCCGTTCGATGCAGGAGTATCTCGCCGAGCAGTTGCGTTACCGCAACCTCTCGGATCGCGACATGCGCATCGCCGAGTTTCTGGTGGGCAGCATCGACGAGGACGGTTATCTGCGCCGCGATCTGGATTCTATATCGGACGACATAGCCTTTTCGCTCGGCATAGAGGTCGCGCCCGACGAGTTGGAGCGCGTGCTTGGCATAATCCATCAACTGGAACCCGCGGGAATCGGCGCTCGCAATCTTCAGGAGTGTCTGCTGTTGCAGATGAGGCTGCGACGCATGGACTCGCCCGCGAAGAGGCTGGCCCGCAAGATCGTGACCTCCTATTTCGAGGAGTTCGTCAAGAAGCATTACGAGAAACTCATGTCGCGCCTCGGCGTCGGCGAGGAGGAGTTCCGCGACGCTATCGAGGAGATCCGCCACCTCTCGCCCAAGCCCGGGAACCTCTATTCGGAGGGGGGTATGGATACCACTCCTTATATAATTCCCGACTTTCGGATCGACTACCACGACGGGCAGTTCGAGCTTTCGCTCAACTCCTACAATATCCCCGAGGTGAAGATCAACCGCCGCTACATGGAGATGATCCGCGACATGGTGACCTCGAACGGCATCGTGGCGGAGAAGAACCGCGAGGCTATACAGTTCGTGAAGAGCAAGATCGACTCGGCCAAGTGGTTCATCTCGGCCATTAAGCAGCGTCACGACACGCTGATGCGCACCATGCAGGAGATACTGAACTTCCAGAAGGAGTATTTCAAGGACGGCGACAAGAGCAAGCTGCGCCCCATGATCCTGAAGGACATCGCCGACCGCACGGGGTTGGACGTTTCGACCATATCGCGCGTGGTGAACAGCAAGTACGCGCAGACGCATTTCGGAATCATACTCCTCAAGTCGCTCTTTTCGGAGGCCATGCAGACCGAGAGCGGCGAGATAGTGTCGAGTTACGAGATCAAGAACCTGCTCCAGACCTGCATCGACGAGGAGGACAAGCGGCACCCGCTCACCGACGAGACGTTGATGAACATTCTCAACGCCAAGGGTTACTGCATCGCGCGCCGCACCGTGGCGAAGTATCGCGAGATGCTCGATATCCCCGTGGCGCGACTGCGCAAGCAGATATGACGCCCGGCGGAGACGAAAAATATCCGACCTTTTTCAAGGTCGGATATTTTTTTGCAGTATCGCGTGGCCGGTTTTCGTTCGATATTTCGACATCGCATCGCGATGTCTGCAGTTCGCCGCCGCCCCACGCGGCGGACTGCAACTCGCCGAGGCTCGTGCACTCCTGCCGCCGACGGCGAACAGCTTCGACTAACCCACCAGCGCATCCGCCAGCTCGGCGAACTTGGCTTCGGTGTCGGCGTTCATTGCCGAACGGATCGTAACGACGGGCTCCGCTATGCGCACATCCTTCATAGCCTCTAATTTTTCGCGCATGACGCGCGCCGCGACGGGCGCCCACGTGCCGTTCTCGACCAAAGCCACGGTGCGACGCTGGTAGTTTTTGCTCTTCAGGCGGCAGAGGAACGTCTCCATCGCGGGGAACAATCCTCCGTCGTAGGTGGCGCAGGCGAGCACCATGCGGTCGTAACGGAAAGCGTCCTCCACGGCCTCGGCCATGTCGTCGCGCGCGAGGTCGCATACCGAAACCTTCTCCGCGCCCTTCTCGCGCAGGATCTCGGCCAGTCGGCGAGCCGCGGCGGCGGTGTTGCCGTGTATCGAGCCGAAGGCGATGAATATGCCCTTGTCCTCGGGCTCATAGCTGCTCCACGTGTCGTATTTGCCGATGTAGTAGCCCAAATTCTCCTTGAGTATCGGGCCGTGCAGCGGGCAGATGGTCGCTATGTCGAGCGCGGCGGCCTTTTTGAGCAACGCCTGCACGTTCGCGCCGTACTTGCCCACGATGTTGAAGTAGTAGCGGCGAGCCTCGCAAGCCCAGTCCTCGTCGGTGTCGAGCGCGCCGAACTTGCCGAAGCCGTCGGCCGAGAAGAGAACCTTTTCGCTCTGCTCGTAAGCCACCATCACCTCGGGCCAGTGCACCATCGGAGCCATGACGAATTGCAGCGTATGGGTGCCGAGCGGGAGGGTGTCGCCCTCGCATACCACCACGCGGCGGTCGGCGTAATCGCTGCCGAAGAACTGCGCCGTCATGGCGAAAGTCTTGGCGTTGCCCACGATCTTCATCGCGGGGTAGCGGTTCATGGCCTCGGCGATGATCGACGCATGGTCGGCCTCCATATGCAGCGTGACGAGGTAGTCTGGCGTGCGGCCGTCCAGAGCCGTTTCGAGGTTGCGCAACCACTCGTCGCCCTTGCGGCGGTCGACGGTGTCCATTACGGCGATCTTGTCGTCGAGAATGAGGTACGAGTTGTACGATATGCCGTTGGGCACGACGTACTGGCTCTCGAACAGGTCGATGTCGCGGTCGTCGACTCCTATGTATTTGATCGAATCGGAGATCGTTATATTATTTGCCATAGTCGTATAGTTTTTTTGTTTTCCGATGACAAATATAGTGCTTATTCGGTTAACGTACAGCATGCAACGGGGAATTTTTGCGTCCGTCGGCCGCAACTGCCTTTCCGACAGTACTCGGCGCGCATTATATATATAAGTGTAACACTATTTTTCAATCGCAATATATGTGCGACAAAAAAAAATGCGAAAAATTTACTACTTTGTGTTGCATAATAGCAAAAGAGCGTTTATATTTGCGTCGTGAAAATAGAAACAAACATCAGCGATATGAAAAAGTTTTATTCTTCGATTGTTTTGGTCGCGCTCATGTTCGCGACCGTAGCCGATGCCGCGGAGTTCGTGAGACGCGCGGCGGGCGATGTCCGCGGCCGCGTTACGGACAAACGCGGTGCGGCGGTGGGTTACGCCACGGTGGTGGCCATGTCGGGCGACGAGCAGGCGGCAGGCGCGACGAGCGACGAGAACGGCCGTTTTATGATGAAGCTGTCGCGCGGCGACTACAAGGTGGTGGTGGATTTCGTGGGATACGAGAGCGTGGAGCGCGCGATAAGCGTGGGCGACGGCGAGGTCGATATGGGCGACATCGTGTTAGAGGAGTCGTCTACCGCGATCGGCGAGGTGGTGGTGTCGGCGCAGATGATACGTCGCGAGGCCGACCGTTTCGTGGTCGACGTGGCCAACTCGGCGGGCGCGATAGGCAAGGACGGCGCCGATCTGCTGCGGCAGTCGCCCGGGGTGTGGGTCGACGACGACAAGATCGCGGTGAACGGTGCGAGCGGCACCAAGGTGTATATCAACGACCGCGAAGTGCGTCTCTCGGGCGAGGAGTTAGTGCAGTACGTCCGCAATCTGCGCGCCGAAGATATCTCGAAGATCGAGGTGATCCCGCAGACGGGCGCCGACCACGACGCCGATTCGTCGGGCGGAGCGATAAAGATAACGCTCAAACGTCGCCTCGACAACGGCATGATGGGTTCGGTGAGGATGTACACGCAGCATAACGGCATGGGATCGTCGTACGATCCGTCTGCTTCGATCAACTACCATGCGGGGCGTTTCGACCTGTCGGCGTCGGGCTGGTACAGCAATTCGTCGCAGAAGGCTCTCTCGGAGGAGAACACCGTATATAATGCGACAGACGCGTTGATGACTGCGGCGTCGGATGACCGCAGCGACGAGAGCGACGGCGGAGCGAGCCTCTCTGTGGTGGCCGAGATCGATCCCCGCCACAGCGTGGGCGCCTCGTTCGACTACTGGCGTTGGAACGACGGCAACGTGACCGATTCGCACACCTCTTACAAGGCGTCGGGCGCCGAACGGTTCAGCGAGAGCCGTTACGACAACTTCGACAAGCGCGACAACTTCTCCACGACGTTCAACTACATCATGAAGATCGACACCCTCGGCTCGACGTTCAAGCTCATAGGCGACTACACGCAGCGCGACACGCGGACGGGCGCCGACAACATATCGCGGATCACCGAGTCGGGTGCGACGGCCGATTCGCTCTACTTCGACCGCACGGGTTCGCTCTTTCGCGTGGCTACAGCCACGGCGGCCTGCGACAAGATTCTGTCGCAGCATTGGACTCTGCGCGCGGGAGCCAAATATACCTACAACGAGATAAACGCCGACGCGCGCTACCGCTGGCTCGACAGCGGGGTGTGGACGCCCTCGGTGGTCGACGATTACGACATAGCCTACACCGAGAACATCGGCGCTCTCTATGCCGTGGCCTCGATGAATTACGGCCGCTGGAGCGTCGTCGCGGGCCTGCGCGGCGAGTATACCTTCACCGAGGGCAAGGGCGCCGATATCGACCGCGACTACTTCTCGCTCTTCCCGAACGCCAACGTCTCGTACCGTCTCGACAAGGAGGGCAAGCACTCGCTCGTGGCGCAGTATTCGCGCACCATCTCGCGCCCCGGGTTCTGGAGCCTCACGCCCAACAGAATGCAGGTGTCGGACTACACCTACCAGACGGGCAACCCCATGCTCGACCCCTCGTACGTGAACACCTGCTCGCTCACGGCCGTGCTGGCGTACAAGTACAGCCTGACGCTGAGCGCCAGTTTGCAAGACAATGCCATACAGCAGTTGGCGGTGGTCGACAAGGACGATCCGCGCATGCTGACCCTCACGTGGGAGAATCTGCCCAAGCAATATTTCTATACCCTTTCGGTCAATCTCCCATTCGTGGTCACCAAGTGGTGGGACTGGAACGTATCGTTCAACGGCATGGCTTACAAGCAGCAGCTGACAGCCGCGTCGCCCGTGACCAACCACACCATGGCGCAGTGGTCGACGCAGATGAGCTTCAAACTCCCCCTGTCGTTCTTCGCCGATGTGGATTACAGCGGCATGACCAACGCGGTGATGAGCAACGCGCGGATGAAGGGGCAGCACCGTATGAACGTGACTCTCAAGAAGAAGTTCGGCGACTCGTGGACCGTTACGTGCGCGCTGCGCAACATCCTGCCGCTGGAGCAGAATCTGTCGTTCGAGCACGCCGACTTCGTGCGCCGCGTGGATGTACGACAGTTCTATTCGGACATGAGCGTGCGCGTGGGCGTGTCGTGGAACTTCAAGAGCGGCAAGGCGTTCCGCCAAAAGAGCGTCGAGAGCGGCTCGGCCGACGAGGCGTCGCGACTCTGACGAACATCAACAAGGCCCTAACCGAGCAAATCATAAAGTAATTTAAGGAGACCCGCTCCGATGTCCTTTGCGGATGTCGGGGCGGGTCGTTTTGCGGCCGCGGCACGGAAATTGAGATTTACGGGACTGTACGCGACAACCTTATGAACATAAAACGATACGATTATGAAAAATCAAACCAAGCATGAATCGGCGCAGTTCCGCGAGTTCTTCATCGACCAGATCAAGGACGTATATTGGGCCGAGAAACATCTGTCGGCGGCTCTCAAGAAGATGAAGAAGGCTGCGACCAATCCTAAGCTCGCCGAGGCCTTCGGCAACCACATCGTCGAGACCGACGGTCAGATCGAGCGTCTGAAGCACGTCTTCGAGCTTCTGGGCAAGACTCCTCAGGCGAAGAAGTGCGACGCTATGGCGGGACTCATCTCCGAGGCGGAGAGCATCATCGAGGATACCGAAAAGGATACCTATACCCGCGATGCCGGCTTGATCTTGGCGGCTCAGAAATCGGAGCATTACGAGATTGCGTCGTACGGCACGCTGGTGCATTTCGCGCGCCTGATGGGCGAGGAGAAGGTCGCCCGCGAGTTGGAGGCCATTCTGAAGGAGGAGAAGGATACCGATTCTCTGCTCACCTGCCTCACCGACGAGAGCGTTTACGAGCCCGCGACCGTATAATAAGTGCGGTATGTAAGAACAACCCTCCCCGCAAGATAGCTTGCGGGGAGGGTTGTGTTTTGTAAACATTTTCGATTTCGATCGGGAATATCGGCATCGCATTGCGATGTCGGCAGTTCGCCGCCGCCCCACGCGGCGGACTGCTGCTCGCCCGAGGCTCGCGCACTCCTGCCGCCGACGGCGAACCGCGTATATGGACCTATTTTGCCAACCGGGCTGCCGATGGCCGTCGCGTCGGATAGCCCCGCCCGTCGCGGGTCTCTTTAGAATCTGCTCGGGCCTCCGCCGCCCATGCGCATCGCGCCGCCCATGCGTGCGGGAGCGCCGTCGAATCCGCCCGGACCTGCGTTGCGGCGGAAGTCGCCGTTGTTGCGTCGCACGCCGCTCTCGTCTATCGTCTCGCCCTTGCGGGTCTTGCCGTAACGGCGTAGGTTGTACGAGAACTTCACGCCGAAGTAGCGGCCTATGACGCTGCTGCGCGAGTTCTGCATGTAGAGCGAGTTCCACGAACGTCCGAAGCCCGTGTTCTGGTTGAATACGTCGTTGGCTATGAGCTGCACTTCGCCCATCTTCTTGAGCACCTTCATACCGATGCCGAAGTTGCAGATCAACTCCTCGTTGTTGAGCCGTTTGCTGTTGTCGCTCAATCCCACGTATTTGCTGTAGTGGCCGTTGGCGTGGAGCGTGAGTCCGAATCCGAATACCACGCGCACGTTGGCGTTGGCCGAGTGGCGCAGATATTCGTTGTCGCCGTTCTTCGACATGGTGTTGGTCACCTTGCTGTATTGGGGCGAGTAGTGGAAGTTGAAATCCACGTACTGGCTGAAGTTGCTGCTGAGCGAGGCGCCGCCGCCCGTGTTGAACTGGCGCGAGTGGTTCACCACGCCGTTGAGGATCGAGGGCGACTGGCCGTACGAAGCGTTGGCGTATACGTTGAAGTTGCAGCCCATGAAGTTGATGGGGAATCCGTACGACACGCCTCCGTGGTAACTCCAGTTGCCCGATATGTTGACGGGCTTGCGGAACTGTCCCGTGGGCGAGAGCGTGGTGAGCAGTTCGCCGTCGGGGCTGTAAACCTCGTATCCGGGCTGGTTCATCACCACCGAGTCCACTATCTGCTTCTGGTTCTTCGATCCGCCGAGGTCGATCGAGAAAGTGGTGCCTTTCTCGATGCCCGAGTGGATGTATCCCAGATTCATGCGGTGCGAGTACGACGGGCGCAAGTGGGGATTGCCCGCGTAGATGTTGTTCACGTTCGATATGTCGACCACATCCTGCAACTGGTTGACCGAGGGGTTCGACGTGCTCGAATTGATGCGCAGCGACAGGCGGTTCTCCATGTTGAGTTTCAGGCGGCCCATGAACGAGTAGGTGATGTTGTCGAACTTCTTCTCGGGCAGCACGTACACGGCGGGATACTCGCGGTCGCTGTTCATCGACACGTTCTGGTAGGTCACGCGGCCCGATATCGAGGTTCCCTCCTTGCCGTAGCGGAATCCCGGGCCGACACGCTGCGTGAGGTACGAGGTGTTGTTGCGGTTCGAGTATTCGGGACTTATCTGCTCCTCGTATTCGCCCGTCTCGAAGTTGTAGAGGTGCGTCAGACGGTCGGCGTTCGAGTAGCGATAGCCGATGTTATATTCGATAGTGGCCTGCGCTTGCTTGCCGATGGGCTCGGCGTAAGTGATGCCGCCGTTGAGGTGGTAGTTGTAGTTGTCGGCGCTCGAACGCTGGCGGATGAAGTTGTCGACGGCCTTTTCCGAGTAGTTCTCGCTGCCCGAATCGTTGGTCGAGTAGTCGGCGCTGAAGTTGACGTGTATGGTGCGGCCCGCCTTTTCGCCCAGACGAGCGAAGTAGTTGCCGTTGATGCCCGTGTTGAGCGAGTTGTTGTCGCCCATGTTCCAGTTCGAGAGGGTGATGTGGTCGATGCCGCTGATGGGATAGTATTCGTTGGACGACGATCCGTCGGAGTCGTTGCCGCTGAACGATAGCTGCGCGCGGACCATCAATCGCTGACGCTGGCTTATGCGGTCTTCGAAACGGACGTTGAAGTTGTGGCCGTTGCCCTTGCTGTGCGAACGGCTGTTCGACTCGTAGTGCTCGTATATCTCGCCGGATCCCGACGCGATCTCCTCCTCGGTCAGGAAATAGTCGCGTTCGAGCCAACTGTAATGTTTGTTGTTATTGGTGTTGTAGCCGTAGCTGCCTTCGAGCTTTATGCGGTCCTGCTCGCCCCAAGCGTTGATGTAGTTCAAGCCCCCGTAAGCCATCTTCGACCGGCTGTTGCCGTTCATGTTGTTGGCTGCGAAGCGCAGTGTGGTCTTCGACTTCTCGCGGAAGAAGTTCAGGTTGCCGTCCGTCGAGCCGTAATGCTGCGTGTCGTCGTTCGAGCGCGGCTCGAAAGCGTACTGGGCGTTCATCTTGCCGAATACGGCGGTTTTCATCTTGTTGTGGGTGACAATGTTGATCGCCTTGTAGCTGTTGCCGTCGTCGATGCCCGAAAATTCGGCCTGATCGCTCAGTTTGTCGAACACCTCCACCGACTTCACCGCCTCGGCGGGCAGGGTCTTGATGGCCGTGGCCACGTCGTTGCCGAAAAACTCGCGGCCGTCGATGAGGATCTTCTGCACCGTCTCGCCCTGCGCCTCGACGCTGCCGCCGTTCACCGTGATGCCGGGCATCTTGGCCAGCAGCTCGTCGGTGTCGGCGTCGGGCATCACCTTATATGCCGACGCGTTGTAGACTATGGTGTCGCCGTTGATGGTGGTGCGCACGGCCTGCGTGGTGACGCTAACGGCGTCGATCTGCTGCGCGTCCTCCTCCATCACCCAAGCGGGCATGTCGAGGGCCTTGCCGCCCGCGACCGATATCATCTGCACCGTATCCTTGTAACCGAGCGAAGACGACGATATTCTGTACTTTCCCTCGGGCACCGACTTGAACTGGAATGCGCCGCGGATGGCCGAGGTGGTGTATTTCTTCTGGAGCGTGTCGCGCAGCGACGTGAGTTCGAGCACGGCGCCCACTACTCCCTCTTTCTGCTTGTCGACTACGGTTCCGTTGACGGTTCCCTTCGATTGCGCGAAGACCGTGACGGCCGACAGCGAGAACAGGAGACAGAATAGGATCTTTTTCATTGCTTGGTTGTTTAGTTAGCGGTAATGCTGCGGGTTGATTGTGTGTCAAAATTAGTTAAAATTATTATTATTCCCCAATATCGCAAGGCGAAACGACCAAATAGGGTGGTCAACCGTCCCGCGGGGGCGGTGAATGATGCGGCCGCTTACCGGTATGATCCGATTTTCCGAGCCCCGCAAAGCGAAAAAATGTAATCGCGCGGTATCGAACGGTCCGATTTTGCGTATATTTGCAATGCTTTCCGCCGTCGTGCGGAGGGCATGAACCCGAAACTTCAAAATTCATCGGCAATATGATTACGGCAAAAGGACTCCTCGCTGCCGCGGCGGCTTCGTGCATGGCACTCGCGGCGGTTGCGCAGGGCGAGGTCGAGGACTACCGCCGCGCGTTCGATGCGCCGCGGCGTTTTTCATGGGACAAGGTCACGGGCACCGCGAGCGGCGTGACGTGGACCGAGCAGGGCGACAAATTCTACTATCGTTCTCACACTCCCGAGGGCGATATCTACCGCGTGGTGGACGTGGCGTCGAAGAGTCGCGCAGACTACAATACAATCGGGGAGGTTCGCGCGGCATTGGGGCAGCCCGAGCCCGAGGAGCGTCGGCCGAGCGGCCCGCATGCTCCCGCCAAACACTGGATGGTGACCGATCCCGAGACCGAGGGCAGTCCCGTCCGCAGTCCCGACGGTAAGACGGAGGCTTTCGTGAAGAACCATAATATATATGTGCGCGACGTGGCGAGCGGCAAGGAGCGCGCCTTGACCGTCGACGGCGGTATGGGATTCTACTACTCGGTGTACATGAACTGGTCGCCCGACGGCCGCCGCATCGCGGCGAGCAAGCTGCGCCGCGCCGAGAAGCATTACGTCAGCTTCGTGGAGTCGTCGCCCGCGGATCAATTACAGCCCAAGCTCCACACGATGGAGTATTGCAAGCCCGGGGACGATCTCGACTACCGCGAGCCGCGTATCGTCGACGTGGCCACGGGCGAGACATTCGCGCCCGCTACCGAACTATTCGCGCGCCAGTATAATCTGGGCTATCCCTATTGGTTGGGCGACGACAGCGACAAGATCTACTTCGAATACAACGAGCGCGGCCACAAGGTTTACCGCTTGTTGGAGTACTCGGCTTCGACGGGCGCGGTGCGCGCCGTGGTGGAGGAGACGAGTGACAAATTCGTGAATTACAGCCGTCTGTGGCGTCGTTTTATCGACGGCGGCAAAAAATTGCTGTGGACGAGCGAGCGCGACAACCACAACCATATCTATCTTTACGACGTGGCGACGGGCGAGGTGGAGCGGCAGATAACCTCGGGCGAGTGGTATGTGCGCGGCATCGACCGCGTCGACGAGGAGCAGGGCGTGATCTGGTTCGCCGCCAGCGGCATGAACCGCAAGGAGGATCCCTATCTGGTGCATTATTACCGCATCGGTCTCGACGGCCGCGATCTGGTGTGCCTCACCCCCGAGGAGGGGGAGCATTCGGTCGTATTCTCGCCCGACCGCCGTTATCTGGTCGACACCTACTCCAAGGCCGACACGCCTCCCGTGACTGAGTTGCGCGACGGCTGCACGGGCAAACTCGTGATGAAGCTCGAGCAGGCCGACATATCGGCTCTCAAGGCCGAAGGATGGCGCGAACCCGAGGTGTTCGCCGCGGCGGGCCGCGACGGCAAGACCTTGATGTGGGGACTCATACAGCGTCCGTCGAACTTCGACCCGTCGAAAAGCTATCCCGTTGTCGAGTACATCTATGCGGGTCCGGGCAGCGCCTACGTGCCCAAGAGCTTCCTGCCCTACAACTGGAACATGACTTCGCTCGCCGAGTTGGGATTCATCGTGGTGCAGCTCGACGCCATGGGTACGAGTTTCCGATCGAAGGAGTTCGAGGAGGTGTGCTACAAGAATCTGAAGGATGCGGGGCTGCCCGACCGCATGGCGTGGATTCGCGCCGCGGCCGCGAAGTATCCCTATATGGATATCGACCGCGTGGGTATTTACGGCTGCTCGGCGGGCGGTCAGGAGAGCACCGCGGCGGTGTTGCAGTACCCCGACTTCTACAAGGCGGCTTACAGCGCGTGCGGATGTCACGACAACCGCATGGACAAGATATGGTGGAACGAGCAGTGGATGGGGTATCCCGTCGACGAGTCGTACGCCGCGAGCAGCAATGTCGAGATGGCGCATCTTCTTCGCCGCCCGTTGATGCTGGTGGTGGGCGAGATGGACGACAACGTCGATCCCGCGAGCACCATGCAGGTGGTGAACGCCTTGATAAAGGCGGGCAAGGATTTCGAGTTGGTGGTGCTCCCGGGCGAACGCCACACGATGGGCGGCGCGTTCGGCGACCACAAGCGTTACGACTTCTTCGTGCGCACGCTCATGCACAAGTTCGCCCCCGACTGGAGCGAGTTCGAGCGGGAGTGACCGCGGTCGCGCGAAGTTACGCTAAGCGTAAACATATCCTCGGCAGCCGTTGCGGCTGCCGAGGATAATTTTATGTCAGAAATAATATCCCAAGCCGAGCTGGAATGTCGAGATCTTGTTCTTGCCCGTGGTGTAGCCGAACACCTCGCTTTTTTTGAATGCGCCGTTGTAGCGCGCCGAAACGGAGAGTTTCCATATTCGCGCCTCCACGCCCAAAGCATAGTTGACGGCGGGACGCTTTATGTCCCACTTCGCGCCGTCGGTTTTGCCGCCCGTGTCGGTCATGATGTTGAACGAGGGGCCCGCCTGCAATGCGAGTATGCCCAAGAGCTTTACCTCCAGCAATAACGGCAGATCCAGTTTGCTCATCTTCATGCTCCCGTCCGCGCCGCCGACGTCGAATTTGTTATGCGAGTAGAGGAGTTCGGGGTGGATGCCGAACATGCCCCAGCTCAGGTCGCTCTGGATACCTGCGAACCATCCCGTGCTGGAGTTGAAGTCGATGTTGCTTATCGTGCTTTTAAGGTCGTTGGTCTGGTAGTCCATACCCGCCTTGATACCGATTTTAGCTTTGGGCAGCAGTCCCGCCGATGCCTGCGCCGCAAGGGCCAACGCCATGAGGCATAACATCAATTTTTTCATAATCGTATGATTTTAAGGTTTTGTTCAGATTGTCGGGCGATACGTTTCGGATTGCGGCCGCTACCTCCCGCGCGATCCCGTCGAACGGCTGCCCGACGAATTCGACCCGCTCTTGTCGACGTCTTTTTGTCGGTTGCCGCCGTTGTCGGTCGAACGTGTCGGCGTCGCGCCCTTTTTCGAACCTCCGCCGTTGTCGACCCGCCCGTTTCGGTTCGGACGCGAATTGCGGTCGTCGGTGCGGTAACCCTTGCCCGTATCGTTGTTGCGCGAGTTGCGGATATCGTTGCGCGCGGGACGTTGGTCGCGGCGCTGCGGCGGGTTGTCGTGACGATAGGGCGTGCGGTGAGGTTTGCGGGGATCGGGATTGCGACGGTAGTCGGGGGCGTCGCGCCGTACGGGCTGGGTATGTATGCCGCGATACTTACGGTAGATGTTCTTGTGGCGGCGGTTGTGAAGCCACGGGTCGCGCACGTCGATCACTACCTTATAGAATTTGTAGAGGTCGCGCGGATAGCCTGCGGGGAGCTGTCGGACCGCGATCCATCGTCCGCGGTTGTAGTAGTGGAACAGCGCGCGGTCGACGTCGTAATAGAAGTTGAAATCGGGGAAATAGTAATAGGGAGCGTAATCGTATCCCGCGGGGCCCCAAGGCGGTTGCGCCGAGATGTTGACCGAAGCGGTGACCGCCACGCCGCGGTCGGGATAGAGCGCGACCCCGCACGATACGCAGATGAAAGTCGCCGAAAGGATGATGGCCAATCTTTTCATGGTAGGTGTGTTTTGTGTGTTTAACGTCATCGCGGGTGCAGCCTGCGGAGCGCGCAACGATGCGAATGCCGTTGCGGGCTTCCGCGCGCCGAGGCTGCGGCCCGCGCGGCTCACAAGGAGCCGCATTTTTCGACCTGTCCCCGTTATCTATATCTTCCCGCCCGACTTGGACCCGAGCTTGGCGCCCTTGGCTCCCGAGATCGTGTAGTTGAATATGTTCTCCTTGTAGCTCGTGGTCTTGAACGACGAGTCGCGTTTGCGGCGGAAGGCTATGTCGATCAGACGTTCGGTAAGTTCGGTGAACGACACTCCAGTTGCCTCCCATAAGTAGAACGACAACGACCCGGGAATAGTATTTATCTCGTTGACATAAATGTTGTCGGTCGCCTCGTCGATCATGAAGTCGATGCGGGCCACGCCGTCGCACCCCAGCGTCTTGAAGGTCTCCACGGCCGTCGTGCGGATGAAGTCGGTCGCCGCGTCGGGCAGGCATGCGGGGATCTCCCTCACCGTCGAGCGCATTCCCTGCGACTGTTTCACGCCGCAGCCCGTCTTTCCGCTTTTGCCGCCGCCGAGATATTTATCGGCATAGCTCAGTATCTCGCCGCTTCGTACGGGCGCCTCGCACACCGAAGCCTCGCACTCGTAATAATCGCCCAATACGGAGCAGTTTATCTCCTTGAGCCGCTCGACCAGACGTTCCACGATTATGCGCTTCGAATAGCTCACGGCGTTCTCCACGGCCTCGGTCAGCTGCTCGCGGTCGTGCACGGCCGTGATGCCCACGCTCGATCCCGAGTCGGCGGGTTTTACGATCATCGGGTATTGCAATGTTCGTTCCACACGCCCGACGACCTCTTCGCGGCGGTCGAACCACTCCTTGTCCGAGAACCACGCGTACTCCACCACGGGGATGCCGCTCTGCGCGAGGATCATCTTCATCGTGATCTTGTCCATTCCGTTGGCCGAGGCCAGCACGTTGCAACCCGCATAGGGTATGCCCGTCATCTCGACCGCTCCCTGAAACGATCCGTCCTCGCAGTTGGTGCCGTGCAGGGCAGGCAGAATGACATCCAGCGTCGCCGCCACGTCGCTGCCGAACAGAGGTTTTCGGACCTTGTACAGACGATTGTCGCCGTATACGGGACGCAGATACACCTCGTCGCACGAGGCATAGAGGCGATTCATATCCTTGTAGTTGTCGCTGCGCATAAGGGCTTGGCCCGTGTACCAGCGGCCCTGCTTCGATATGTAGATGGGCGTTATGTCGTATTTGTCGGTGTCGATGGCGGCCATCGCCTGCTGTGCCGTTATGACCGATATTTCGTTCTCGACCGAACGGCCGCCGAAAATTACTCCTACGTTGATCTTGCTTTTCATCGGTATGTTGCTTTTAATTACCTTTCATTATCTGTTTTGGGACGGTTGCGCGACGCGTCTCTATTTGAACGAGTCGGGCAGGTCGTTTTCGTAAAGCACCGTGTCGCCCGCCCGCAACAGGTCGGCGAGGTAGCTCGAAGCCTCGGCGAACGAGGCGACCTTGCGGATCTTATCGTCGGGGAAAGCCTTGTCGGCGAGCCCATCGGCGATGGCGTCGCGGTTGGTGAGGTTGACGATTACCACCATATCGCACGCTTGGGCTATGTCGCGGCCCAATTCGCGGTTGAGCTCGTACTGCCGCGCGCCCAACTCGACGAATCCGGGCGTGATGACTATGCGGCGGCCGCCGTCGGTGCGGAACTCGCGCAACACCTCCAACGCCATCTTGGCCCCCGCCGGGTTCGAGTTGTAGGCGTCGTCGATTATGGCGATGCCGCCCGCCGTGCGCTTCACGCTCAGGCGGTGTTCGATCTGCTCGATTTGGCGCACGGCGCGCTTCTGCATCGCCTCGCTCACGCCGAGACGGTCGGCGACGGCTATCGCGGCGAGCAGATTGAGTATGTTACCGCGGCCCGCGAGACGGGTGGCGTAGTGCGTGCGCGTTTGGTCGCCGCGCGCTATGTCGAACGTGGTCTCGACGGGCGAGTATGCTATGTTCACGGCGCGGTAGTCGGCCGCGGCGTTGTCCACGGCGTAGCTTGCGACGGGGCAGCGGTATGTCGCCGCATTGGCCGCTATGGGCGCCGAGTCGAGATTCACGACTCCGAACCCGTCGGCGGGCAGCGAGTCGATCAGCTCGAACTTGGTGCGCAGGATGTTCTCCACCGTGCGGAACGTTTCGAGGTGCATTTCGCCCACGGCGGTCACTATGCCGATCGAGGGACGTACCAGATCGCATATCTCGCGTATGTCGCCGCTCTGCTTGGCGCCCATCTCGACGATGAAGACTCGGTGGTGGGGCTTGAGATGTTCGCGTACCGTGCGTATGACGCCGAGCGTGGTGTTGAAGTTGCCCGGGGTCATGAGGACGTCGTATTTCTCGGAGAGTATGCGGTAGAGATAGTGTTTGGTCGATGTCTTGCCGAAACTGCCCGTGACGCCTATGACGATCAGGTCGGGCATCGAGCGCAGGATGCGCCGCGCGTCGTTGTAGTACCAGCGCGCCACGACGGCCTCCACGGGGCGGTTGAGCAGATTCGCCGCCGACATTACTATCGGGAATACCAGCAGTCCCAAAGCCGTCGCGGGCATGTATCGCGGAGCGAATGCGAGCGCGGCCGCTATGGCGGCCGCGGTGAGCAGGGCCGCGGTGATAAAGAGTCTGCGCACGCGCATGGTGTAGACTATGGGCAGCTTGTAGACGGTGCGCAGCTCCTGCCATGCGAGGAAGAGCATGACGGGAACTATGCAGCTGTACCCTGTTCGCGCCACGAACGGCAGCAGGCTCGCCGCAGCCAGAGCGGCTGTGACGGCCGTGCGCACCCAATCGTTGCCTCGGCGGTACCAGCGGGCGTAACGCGACATGCGGTAGGAGTTCTGTTGGAACATCTGCGTGTCGTACCGCACCGCGGCGAACCACAACGGCGCATAGCAGACGAGGAATATGACGGTTATCGCATTCATGCCTTATTGTTTTTTTTCGCTTCGGGGGCGAGGAAACTCTCCATGACGCCGATGAACAGCCCTCGGTTTTCGAGGAACGAGAAGTGTCCCGCGCCTTTCACCGCGACCAGTCCCGCGTCGGGTATGAGCCGCTCCATTTTCTTCGCGTCGGCCAGAGGCGTGGCGGTGTCGTTCTCGCCCCAAAAAAGCAGCGTCGGCGCCTTTATGCTCGGCATCGCGCGGCAAAGATCCTCGTTCACGCACTTCGAGAGTATGGCCCGCATGCGTGGCGAGGCGTTGTTGTAGTCCGACGATCCCGATTTCGAACGGTAGCGGTCGATGATGCGTTCGGCCCGCGCGCGACCCGCGACGAAAGGCAGCAACCGTTTTATGAGTTTGTAGGTGTATACCTTGCGGTAGTATGCGAACGACCGTTTGGGTTTCACTCCCGCCGCGTCGACCAATATCGCTTTGCAAGTAGCGTTGCGCGAGGCGAAGAGTATCGATACCCGTCCGCCGAACGAGTGGCCGACCAGTATCGGGCGTTCTATGCCTTCGTGCCGAGCCACGGCCTCCACCGAGCGGGTATACTCCTCGACGCCCCACGTGTCGCGTGGCTCCTCGCTGCGGCCGAATCCCGCCAGATCGAACGTCAGCACGCGGAACCGCTCGGTCAGCCACGGCTGCGCGAAGTCGAAGATCGAGCCGTCGCAGCCCCAGCCGTGCAGCAGAAAGAGGGGCAGGCCCTCGCCGCAGTCGGTGTAACGCAACGTTATGCCGTCGTATGTGAAATTCTTTTCCATAGCTTTTGCAAAAATAGCTAATTTTTTCGCATATACCACCCATCGGACGCAAATTCGAGGCAAAGCCACGCAATGTGTCGGGCGGCAGCCCGCAAAGACTGCCGCCCGCATGGTTCGCAGAGCCGCGACGCCTCGGAATTCGGCCTCGGCGACTCGTGCGATTCCGAGCTATTTCTTGTTGAAGACGTTCATCGTGAGATCGGGGCCCGCGGTGGCGAACGACAGTATGGCGTCGCCGAAGATCTTCAGCCTCTCGGGCATGGCGGCGCGTTCGTCGGCCGACCACTCTCCGAGCACGTAATCTATCTGCATGCCGCGCGGAAAATCGCCGCCGATACCGAAACGCATGCGCGCCCAATCCTCGCGTCCCAGCAGCTCCGCGATGTTCTTCAGGCCGTTGTGACCGCCCGCGCTGCCCTTCTTGCGCATGCGCAGGGCGCCGAACGGCAACGCTATGTCGTCGGACACCACCAGCAGGTTTTCTATCGGGATCTTCTCCTGCTCCATCCAGTAGCGGACCGCCTTGCCCGACAGATTCATGTAGGTGGAGGGCTTGAGCAGAATGACGGTGCGCCCCTTGTGGCGCAGCGTGGCGACCGCTCCGTAACGGTCGGCCTTAAAAGAGACGTTGGATGCCTCGGCTAAGGCATCCAACACTCTGAATCCTATGTTGTGACGGGTATCGGCATATTCGGCGCCGATGTTACCCAGTCCGGCAACGAGGTATTTCATTCCAATACGGTTTTACGCCACTACTGCTGAGCGCGCGAAGCACGTGTTACGCGAACGGCGCAAACGGCGGTGGTCGCGGGAGTTACGAAGGTTACATTCTCCTGCTTCAGGTCGCCCACGAAGATGGTCTGACCCACCTGCAACGGAGTCACGTCTACCACGATCTCGTCGGGGAGCTGGTCCACCATAGCCTTCACCATGAGCTTGCGCGCCGACAGAGCCAGCTTACCGCCGATCTTGACGCCCTCGGCGGTACCCGACAGACGAACGGGAATCGAAATTGCGACGGGCTTGCCCTCCTGCACGCGATAGAAATCGATATGGAGAATCTGCTCGCGAACGGGGTGGAACTGCACCTCGCGCATAACGGCTTTCTCGATCTTGCCGTCGAAGTTCAACTCGACGATGTAAGAGTTGGGGGTGTAGATCAGGGGCTTGATCTCCTTGGCGTCGACGGTGAACGCGATCTCCTCGCTGCCGCCATAGATTACACACGGGATCAGACCCTCGCGACGAAAGGCCTTGGCAGCCTTCTTGCCGAACTCGGCACGCTTAACTGCTTTTACTTCAAGAGTTTTCATTTTGAATAATAATTTTTGTTACTGCGGCATTACTCAAGAGGCCCTCGCCCGCCGAACGCATCGGCCGAGGCGTTGCCGCTCCCATTATGCCTGAATCGGCTGCAAAGATAACGTTCGATTGTTTATAAATCAAATTTTTCGGCAAGTTTCCCTCTGCCGCGAGGCGCCGTCGCCTGACGGCAAACGCATAAAGTTTCGGATCAAAATTACGACGTTGCGAAAAATAATTCCTATATTTGTCCTCTACTAACCCGCCGCCACGGTCCGTTTGCGCGCCGAGCGACCCTAAATTTACCGTACTATGAGGCTTTTCGCCGTTATTTGCGCATTGGCTCTTTGCCTCTCTTGCGCCGACCGCGATCGGTCGGAAAGCGATCGAAAAAATTCCGATTACCATGTTGCGGCCTACATCTGGCCGTCGTGCCACGACGATCCCGTGGGTCGCGAGGTCCTGTGGAGCGAGGGACACGGCGAGTGGGAGATCATCAAGCGCGGAACGCCGCGTTTCGACGGCCACTACCAGCCGCGCCGCCCTATGTGGGGCTATGAGCACGACGACGATCCCGAGGTGATGGAGCGTTGGATCGACGCGGCCGCCGACCACGGAGTGAACGTATTCGTGTTCGACTGGTATTGGTACGACGGCGGACCGTTTCTGGAGGGTTGCCTCAACGACGGTTTCCTCAAGGCCCGCAACCGCGATCGCATGCAATTCTATGTCATGTGGGCCAACCACACCGTGAAGCGCAACTACTGGAACTGCCACCGTTACGGCGACGACGAGTCGGTGCTGTGGAGCGGCTCCGTCGACGAGGTGAATTTCCGCAAGGTGGTCGACCGCGTGATAGGACGATACTTCTCGGAGCCGAATTACTTCAAGATCGACGGCCGCCCCGTCTTCTCGGTATTTTCGCTCGACGAGCTGATCGCGTCGTTCGACGGCGACTTGGAGCGGGCTCGCAAGGGGATGGAGTATTTCCGCGAGAAGACGCGTGAGGCGGGTTTCCCCGATCTCTGTCTGCAAATCATGACCTTCGGCGCCGACGCCGCCACGGCCGAGCGGGCCAAGGCGATAGGCGTCGACTGCACCACGCAGTACGGTTGGGCTACCACGCGCCGCGAGGATTATCTGCAGTGGGCCGCCGAGGGAACGGAAGCGACCGAGGCGATGGCCGATGCGTTCGGCGTGCCTCACTTCCCGTCGGTGTCTGTCGGCTGGGACGACACTCCGCGTTTCCCCGCCAAGGGCAAGGCCGACGTGGTGCACCACAACGTCACTCCGCAAGCCTTCGCCGCCGCATTGCAGCGCGCCAAGGAGTATTGCGACGCGCGTCCCGATCAGCCGAAAATCATTACGATATACGCTTTCAACGAGTGGGTCGAGGGGGCTTATCTGCTGCCCGACATGCGTTACGGCTTCGGATATCTGGAGGCTGTTCGCGATGTGCTGGACGGCAAATACGATCGCTACAAGGAATAATCTTTAAACTCAATATCAGGAAATGACACCCGAACAAGCCAAAAAATTCAAGTATTGGCAATACCGCACCATCATCGCCACGATGATCGGTTACGCGCTCTTCTATTTCGTGCGCAAGAACTTCTCGTTCGCCATCCCGGGCCTTGCGGCCGAGTACGGCATCTCGAACACGAGCTTCGGTCTCATAATGACCGTCATAGGTCTCATTTACGGTCTGTCGCGCTTCGTGAACGGATTCATCGCCGACCGCATGAACGGCCGCTGGCACATGTCCGTCGGACTGCTGCTGTGCGTGCTGGCAAGCGTGGCGTTCGGCTTCAGCCCGCAGATTCTCGGAATCAGGCTCGGCGTCGCGCCCCATGCTCTGGTGGTGCTGTTCGGCGTCCTGCTGGTGCTCAACAACATCTTTCAGGGCAGCGGATTCCCTCCGTGCGCCCGATTGCTGACCCACTGGATTCCGCCCACCGAGCTGGCCACCAAGATGTCGGTGTGGAACACCTCGCACTCGATAGGCGCCAGCCTGCTCGCCATCCTCTGCGGATACATAATGGGCACGATGGGCCGCGACATGTCGGCCGACCAGCCCACGCTCACCGCGATACGCGACAATCTGTTGCGTCTCAACCCCTCGTTGGCCGACGATTCGGTGAAGCTCGACCTTATGGTGGAGTCGGCCGCTTCGCACGTAGGGGCATGGCAGTGGTGCTTCTGGATCCCCGCGATCTTCGCCCTCATAGGCGCCGTGGGACTCTTCGTGTTCCTGCGCGACACGCCCAAGTCGGTCGGACTGCCCGAGCTGGCGGGCACGCATACCAAGGTCGAGGATCAAAACGATCCTGCCGCCTACAAGGCTTTCCTGCGCGAAAAGGTGTTCCGCAATCCGTTGATATGGATCTTGGCCGTCGCCAACTTCTTCGTCTACATCGTTCGCTTCGCCGTGCTCGACTGGGGCCCGAAGTTCCTTCAGGAGGCGCGCGGACTCTCGTCGGCCGACGCGGGATGGACCGTGGCCGTGTTCGAGATATTCGGCATCATCGGCATGCTCGCGGCGGGATGGGCCACCGACCGCTGGTTCAAGGGACGCGCGCATCGTACGTGCGTGTTCTGCATGTTGGGCGCTGCGGCGTTCATGGCCATATTCTATGTGTTGCCCGTTTCGATTCCCATGCCTCTGTTGGTGTGCGTGCTGGCTATGGCGGGATTCTTCATTTACGGCCCGCAGGCTCTTATCGGCATCGCCGCGGCGAATCAGGCGACAAAGAGCGCGGCTGCCACGGCCAACGGCCTTACGGGCATCTTCGGTTATGCGAGCGTGTTCGTGTCGGGACTCGGCGTGGGCGCGATGGTCGACTGGATCAACCGCATCGACCCGGGGCAGGGTTGGAATTACGTGTTCCTGCTCATGATAGCCATGGCGATCGTCGGCATGGGCGTCTTCATGCTTATGTGGCGCGCGAAAGCCACGGGTTACGACGAGCAGGAGTAACGCGTTGTCGTTTTGCGATAAAAGCCGCCCGTATCTGCGAGCGGCTTTTTTATTTAACTATAAGGTGGTTTGCGGTCCTGCTTAAATGTGCATCAGCACCTTTACGGGCGCGATCTTTTCCAGACGTTCGGCGCCGCGGAGGTCGTCGAGTCCGACGAGGAACACGAACTCGTCGATTATCACGGGATGCTCCTCGCCGTCGACCGTCACCTTGCCGCGGCAGAGCGATTCGGCGATGCCCTCGGCGGTGCCGCCCGTGGCCAGAACGTCGTCGACGATCGATATGTGGAACGCCCCGTCGGCAGACAACTCGCCCGCCGCGATGTCGCTCACGCGATAGAACAGCTTGTCGGTGCCGTACTCCTTGACGACGGCCACTTCGCGCAGATCGCCTTCGTTGAATGGCAGCTTGCCGCTCTTGCGGATGGGGATTATGTTCTTCACCTCGGGCTTGGCGAGCAACAGAGGAGCCGTGAAGAGGAACCCGCGGGCCTCGGGCGCGGCGATGTTGGGCGCGGTGACGCAGGCGCCTATCTCGTCGACGAGGCGGGCGAACTTACGTTTGTCCTGAAGGAACGGAATGATATCCACGAATACGATTCCCTGCTTGGGAAAATCGTTGTAAAACTTTAGCGTATCTTTCATATCGTTGCTTGGTTTTCGATCTGCCGAACGGTCGTCGGCACGACAAAAATAGTAATTTTTTTCGATTGCGCGGAGGCTTTTTAACCTCGAAACATGTCGGGTTTCGATTTTTTTATTATCTTTGCGTCAATTGGAAAATAATGAACTTAAAATGCCGAAGTTTTATGACAAGGTGAATGTGCTGAAAAAACCCGAATGGTTGAAAGTTCGTCTGCGCAGCGACGAAGGCTCCGCCGAGGTGGAGCGTATCGTGAAACAACATTCGTTGCATACGATTTGCAGCAGCGGACTCTGCCCCAACAAGGCCGAGTGCTGGAGTCGCAGGACGGCGACTTTCATGATTTTGGGCGATATTTGTACGCGCGGCTGCAAGTTCTGCGCGACGAAGACAGGCAAACCCCTTGCTCCCGAAGCCTCGGAGCCTCGGCAGGTAGCCGAGAGCGTGAGACTTATGGGACTTCGACATGTTGTCGTGACTTCCGTCACTCGCGACGACCTTCCCGACGGCGGCGCCCGACACTGGGCCGCGACGGTGGAGGCCATACGCGAGGAGAATCCCGACGCAACGATTGAGCTCCTTATTCCCGATCTGGATGCGCGAGCCGATTTGATAGAGATCGTGACCGCATCCGCGCCCGACATAATCGGGCACAACATCGAAACCGTCGAGCGACTTACGCCGCTTGTACGCTCCCGAGCGAAGTATCGCACGAGTCTGCGTACACTGGAGACGATCTCCCGAAGCGGCGCGGTCTCGAAGAGTGGACTGATGGTCGGACTTGGCGAGAGCGATGATGAAGTATTGCAAACACTGCGGGACCTGCGCGACGCGGGTGTCGAGATTGTAACGCTTGGTCAGTATCTTCGGCCTTCTCTGGAGCACTATCCCGTTGCGGCGTATATCACTCCCGAGAAATTCGAACGATACAGACTCCGAGCCTTGGAGATGGGTTTCAGCTATTGCGCGAGCGCGCCGTTGGTGCGGTCGTCCTACTTGGCCGACGCCGCTCTGCAAAGCGTGAAGCGCAATCGCCCGCAGATTTGACGCAAGGCGGGTCGCGAACCCTCTGCGACGACCGCGACGGCGGCTAAACGGAGACGCTATGGAGGTATTGTACACAGATCTGGGCCTTATGGGTTATGCCGAGTGCTGGGCGTTGCAACGCTCGCTCTTCGACCGCATGCTCGCCGCCAAGGCGGGGCGTGCCGACGAGCGCGACGGGGCGGCGGAGCAGGATGTGTCCGATCAGACCGCGCCGCAGCAGGCGGGGACGCTGCTTCTGGTGGAGCATCCTCCCGTGTACACTCTCGGCAAGAGCGGCCGCGAAGCCAATCTGCTCGTCGACGAGGAGCGTCTGCGGGCGATGGGCGCCGATCTGTTCCGCATCGACCGCGGCGGCGACATCACGTTCCACGGCCGCGGACAGATAGTGGGATATCCGATCCTCGATCTGGAGCGTCTTGGCATAGGGCTGCGCGACTATATCGACAGGCTGGAGGAGGCCGTGATATGCGTGGCGGCGGATTACGGCATCGAGGCGGGCCGCATAGCGGGAGCCTCGGGCGTGTGGGTCGAGCCGCAGGGACGGCGGGCGCGCAAGTTGTGCGCCATAGGGGTGCGATCGTCGCGATTCGTGACGATGCACGGTTTCGCCCTGAACGTGAACACCGATCTGCGATACTTCGATTACATAAACCCCTGCGGATTCACCGATCGCGGAGTGACGAGCATCGAGCGCGAAACGGGCGCGGCGGCCGACATGGCGGCGGTGAAGGAGCGGTTAGTGAAACGATTAAGCGAGAAATTGAATGTTAAAATATATAAATAATAAAAACGTAACTTATGCCCATAGAGAAGCGATGGGTAGTGAGACCTCACGGCGATCCCGAAGCCGCGACCCGCTTGGCGAGTTGCCTGCGCATGTCGCCCGTGCTCACTAACCTACTTGTACAAAGAGGCATAGACACCGTAGAAAAGGCCAACAAATTCTTTAACCCGCAGCTCTCCGATCTGCACGACCCGTATCTGATGACCGATATGGCGAAGGCGGTGGAGCGCATCGAACGGGCCGTGGCAGCCAATGAGAAGATCATGGTTTACGGCGATTACGATGTGGACGGCACCACGGCCGTCGCGCTGGTCTACAAGTTTTTGAGGCAGATAGGTCACAAGAACCTCGTTTTCTACATCCCCGACCGTTATAACGACGGTTACGGCATATCGGTCAAGGGCATCGACTACGCCGCCCGCAAGGGCGTGACGCTGGCCATAGCCCTCGATTGCGGTATCAAAGCCGTGGAAAAGGTTGTTTATGCGAAGGAGAAGGGCGTGGATTTCATCATCTGCGACCACCATCTTCCGGCCGAGGAGATTCCGGCGGCCGTAGCCGTTCTCGATCCCAAGCGCACCGACTGCAACTATCCGTTCGACGAGTTGTCGGGTTGCGGCGTGGGTTTCAAACTCGTGCAGGCCTATGCCGCCAAGCACGGGATTCCGTTCTCCGATATCGAACATCTGCTCGACCTTCTGGTGGTGAGCATAGCTTCGGATATCGTGCCGCTTACGGGCGAAAACCGCATTCTGGCCTATTACGGTCTTGAGCGGCTGAACCGTATGCCTTCGTCGGGACTGCTGTCGATCATCAAGATCTGCGGTCTCGACCGTCACAACATCACAATCGACGACATCGTTTTCAAGATCGGTCCGCGGATCAACGCCGCGGGGCGCATGCGCATGGACGAAAACGACGAGAACGCCGCGCCGTCGGGCGGATTCGCCGCCGTGGAGCTGCTCATCGAGGGCAACGACAAACTGGCGCAGGAGTTCTGCAACGTCATCGACTCCTACAATCAAGATCGTAAGAATATCGACCGCAGCGTCACGCAGGAGGCTCACGACTACATCGAGGCGCACGCCGACATGAAGAACCGCAAGAGCACCGTCATCTACAATCCCAAGTGGATGAAGGGCATCGTGGGCATCGTGGCTTCGCGCCTCATCGAGACCTACTACCGCCCCACGGTGGTGCTTACCATGAGCAACGGATTCGTGACGGGCTCGGCGCGTTCGGTGCCCGGGTTCGACCTCTACCAAGCGGTGGAGTCGTGCTCCGACCTGCTTGAGAATTTCGGCGGGCACATGTATGCGGCGGGACTCACCATGCGGCCCGAGAACGTGGAGGCCTTCACGCGTCGTTTCAACGACTATGTGGAGGAGCATATCGATCCGCAGATTCTGGTGCCGCAGGTGGATATCGACAGCGAATTGCTCTTCTCGGACATCACGCCCGCGTTCCATCGCCAGCTCAACAGCTTCCAGCCTTTCGGCCCGGGCAACACGGCTCCCGTGTTCGCCACGTACGGAGCCAGCGCGCACGGCGACGTGAAGCTGGTGGGGGCCGAGCAGGAGCACCTGCGCATGGATCTGGTGCAGCGTCAGAAGCCCAACACGGCCATTCAGACCATAGCGTTCCAGCAACCCTCGCATTACGAGTGGGTGCGCTCGGGACGTCCCGTCGACGTGTGCTACCAGATCGTGGAGAACCACTACCGCGGAACCGTAACCACGCAGTTGCGCATCAAGGACATAAAACCCGTGTCGAAATGATCGTCGCGGGGGTGTCGGCATGTCGGCGAGCGATGCCGACCGATACCGACCGATGAGATAAAGGCTATCGGCAAATACGCTCTATCGCTGCCCGCTTCGGCGGGGAGAGGAAAGTCCGAGCAACACAGAGCGCCGCACGAGCTAACGACTCGACGTCCGTGAGGGTGTAGTAGCGTAACAGAGAATGACCGCCTGCAGACGATTTATTATCAGGAAATTGACGTAGGTAAGGGTGAAAAGGCGGGGTAAGAGCCCACCGCGGAGGCAGCAATGTCCTCCGGCTGTACGCCTTGCGGGTTGCAAGACCATGTATATCGACAGCTAAGGATTGCTCGTCCGATGTCGAGGGGTAGGTTGCTGGAGGCTGCGGGTGACCGCAGTCGTAGATAAATGATAGAGGCCCCGCCGCCGAGGCGGGGTACAGAACTCGGCTTACAGGATTTGCAGATGGCGGGGGTTGTTCGATTTCAGTTGAACGGCCCCTTTTTTTATTACCATATTATTTCATGGAGATATAGGCAGTTCGAAGAACTGCGCGGGCCGAAGAACCGCAAAATTCACATGCGTCAGCCTACCCCGCGGCAGGAACATTTTCGATAAGCTGAGGGCAGAGCCGAACAAGTTCGGGCTATGCCGAGGCGAGAAAATGACTGCGTAAGCGAACGATTTCGGAAAAAGGGTGGTCGCTGCGACGGAGCGTTAAAAATCGGAGAACGTTTTCGATAAGCCGAGGGCAGAGCCGAACTTGTTCGAGCTTTGCCGAGGCGAGAAAACGTCTGCGAAGCGAACTTTTGATCCTCAAAAATGCGAAGCATCCGATTTAGCGAAGGCGCGAGAACGCCCCGAAATCGTTTCACCGCGGCGGATTTTGGCGCAACCTTTTGACGTCAAAAGGTTGCATAGAAAAAAGAAAATGCAGTTCGCAGAACTGCGCGGGCCGCAGCCACCCGCCAGCGGAGGCCCGCTATTCGCATAGCTCATTCACGCGGTCTCCGCAGGCTGCTGCCCGAATGCCTAAAGCAACCTAAAAGCCACCGAAGATAACACCGCCGAGCGATGCGCCGACGCATGTGTCGCATCCCGCGCGGTTCGAAGAACCGCAATACCTTAATATATATAGGTCAGCGCAGTTCGCAGAACCGCTGTCGACATAGATTTTTTTTCGTATATTTGTAGGGGAGCTTCGGCGCGAAACGCGCGGCAAAGGAAAACGAGCAGCCATGACGGACGGAAACCACATATCGCTCAGCGAGTTGCAACGACGCATAAAGTGCGCCGTCGAGGAGGCTTTGCCCATGCCCGTGTGGGTGGCGGCCGAGATCTCGGAGCTGAAGGTGAACTATTCGGGCCACTGCTACATCGAACTGGTGGAGAAAGCCGACGAACCCGCGGCAACGGCCCCGCGAGGCGGCCGCAGCGGCTCGTCGACGGGTCCCCGAGCGCAGGCGCGCGCCGTGATATGGCGTTCGCAATACCCCATGCTCTCCGCCTATTTCGAGGCCGAGACGGGCAGCAAACTCGCGGCGGGCATGAAGATTCTGGCCAAAGTGCTGGTGTCGTACCACGAACTTTACGGCCTGACGTTGCAGATCGTCGATCTCGACGCTTCGTATACGCTGGGCGAGGTGCAGAGGCAGAGGCAGATGACGATCAAACGTCTTCAGGCCGACGGGGTGTGGGACATGAACCGCGAGACAGCGATGCCGATGTTGGTGCAGCGCATCGCGGTGGTGTCGAGCGCGTCGGCGGCGGGTTACCGCGACTTCATGAACGAGCTTCGGAGCGGCGGTTACGCCTTTCGCACCGAGCTGTTCGACGCCGTGGTGCAGGGCGCCGCGGCCGAGGAGTCGGTGACGGCGGCGTTGAGCGCCATCGCCGAACGGGCCGAGGAGTTCGACGCGGTGGCGATGATCCGCGGCGGCGGCTCGGCCACCGATTTGAGTTGTTTCGATTCCTACCTCATCTGCTCCTATGTGGCGCAGTTTCCGCTGCCCGTGATTACGGGAATCGGCCACGACAAGGATACGAGCGTCGCCGACATGGTGGCGCACAAGGCGCTGAAGACCCCTACGGCGGTGGCCGCATGGCTGACGGACCGCATGGCGCGCATCGAGGCGTGGCTCGACGAGTCGGCGCGGCGGCTGCACGATACGGCCGTGGCAGCGACCCGAAACGAACGTCTGCGATTGGAGCGTCTGGCCTCCGATACGGCGCGCGAGGGCGGCATGTACGTCGAACGGTGTCGGTCGGCACTCGGGCTGCTGCGCGAGCAGACGGCTGCGGCGGCGTTGCGGATCGTGGAGAGCAATAAAGCGCGTCTTGAAGCGGCGGACGGTCTGGTCGAGGGACGCTCGCCGCAAAGAATCATGCGGATGGGTTTCGCCGTGGTGCGCAGCGGCGGACGGGCGTTGCTCTCGACGGAGGGGCTTCGCGCGGGAGAGCGGATCGAAGTGGAGCTTTGCGACGGCGCGCTGGACGCCGACATTACGAGCATAAAGGCAAAAGGATATGGCGAAAAAGAGTGAAAAGAGGCCGACGTACGCCGAGGCGGTGGCCGAGATCGAGGATATTTTGTCGCGCCTGCGCGGCGAGCGGATCGGCGTGGACGAACTGACGGCCGCGGTGAAGCGCGCCACGGAGCTGATCGCTTACTGCAAGGCGCAATTGCACGACGTGGAGACCGCCGTGCGGGCGCAACTCTCGGAGCAGGAGTAACCGACGCGAACGATGAAAAGATTTATAAAATTCATACTCAACGCCTTCCCGCGTTCGTTTCTGCAACGGGCGGCGGGATGGACCGTGCCGCTTTTGGGGCTGTTCTACATCGGCCGCGGCCGCGAATGCCCGCTTTGCGGATGCCGACGACGGCGGTTTCTGCCTTACGGCTATGTCGTCTCGCGTCCCGACGCGCTCTGTCCCCGATGCCTCGCGCTGGAGCGGCACCGTCTGTTGTGGCTCTACTTGGAGCGCGAGACGCGACTGACGGCCGAGCTGCCGCGATTGCTGCACGTTGCGCCCGAGGTGTCGCTTATGCGCAAGTTGCGCCGCGCCTACCGCGACGTCCCCGAACGTTACGCGACGGCCGATCTGGAGAGCCCGCTGGCCGACCTGCACTTCGACATACAGCATATTCCCCTGCCCGACGGGTCGTTCGACGCGGTGATATGCAACCACATCATGGAGCATGTCGAGGACGACCGCAAGGCCATGCGCGAGTTGCGCCGCATCCTGCGCGCGGGAGGTCGGGGCATCGTCCTCGCGCCCGTGGATTACTCGCGCGCCGAGACCTTCGAGGATGATGCCATAACCGACGCCGCCGAGCGGACGCGCATATTCGGCCAGTACGACCATCGCCGCATATACGGACGCGACTATGCCGACCGTCTGCGCGAGGCGGGTTTCGAGGTCGAGGAGCGCGACTATGCCGCCGAGTTGCCCGCCGAGGAGCGCGAGCGTTACGCTCTGTCGGAGGATCGTTTATATATTGTGCGTAAACCTTTAACCGATGTTTGATTATGGAGGCTTTGCAAAAATACGCGTCGCTGCGGACTTTCGTCCGCGAGTCGTTCTCGCCCGCGACGCAGGAGCTGGTGGACAAGGCGTTGATATTCGCCGCCGAACGCATGGGGGCTTACACCCGTTACGACGGCACTCCGATGATGGATCACGACGCGGCCGTGGCCGAGATCGTGGCGCGCGAAATAGGGCTCGGGCGTAACTCCACCGTGGCGGCCATCCTGCACGACGTGATGCGCATCGCCGTGAAGGAGGATCCCGACGGGGTGGACGAGTTGACGCGCATCATACGCGCCGAGTTCGGCGAGCAGGTAATCGGCATCATCGTGGGGCTGTGCAAGATATCGAACATAAGACTGAAGGTGTCGAAAGAGCAGGCCGACGACTTCCGCGACATGATCGTCAGCTACTCGGAGGATCCGCGCGTGATACTCATCAAGCTGGCCGACCGTCTGGAGGTAATGCGCAGCTTGCAGATGTTTCCGCCCGACAAGCGGCGCAAAAAGAGCTGGGAGAGCATGAATCTCTATGCCCAGATAGCTCACAAGCTGGGACTCTACAACCTCAAGAGCGAACTGGAGGATCTGGCCCTCAAGTGGCTGGAGCCGCGCGATTACGAATATATCAACCGTCGTCTGGAGGAGACCGAAAGCGAACGCCGGACTTTCATAACCCGTTTCCTGAAGCCGATCACCGACAAGATCGACCGTCAGGGCATCCGCTACCACATAAAGAGCCGCACCAAGTCGATCTACTCGATATGGAACAAGATGCGCAAGCAGAACGTTCCGTTCGAAGGGGTTTACGACATCTTCGCGCTGCGCATCATCATCGACTGCGAGCGCGAGACGGAGAAGCAGCTCTGCTGGACCGTATATTCGATCGTGAGCGATTGCTACACCCCCAATCCCGACCGCATGCGCGACTGGATCACCATTCCCAAATCGAACGGTTACGAGTCGCTGCACACCACCGTTTCGGCTGGCGAGGGGCGTTGGGTCGAGATACAGATCCGCACCGAACGCATGGATGCCGTGGCCGAGCGAGGCATCGCGGCCCACTGGCGTTACAAGGGCGTAAATCAGGGCGGGCAGACCAGCGAACAGTGGCTCAGCCGCCTGCGCGAGGCGTTGGAGGAGACCACCCATTCGCTCTCGCAGCGTTTCGAGGCGAAGCCCTCGTCGGGCGAGATATTCGTATTTACGCCCAACGGCGACATCCGCAAGTTGCCCGAGGGGGCCACGGTGCTCGACTTCGCGTTCGACATACACTCCAATCTGGGTTCCACATGCACGGGCGGCAAGGTGAACAACCGCGCCGTACCCATCCGCGAGGTGCTGCGCAACGGCGACATAGTGGAGGTGGTGACGCAGAAGAACCAGACCCCCAAAGCCGACTGGCTCAACTCGTGCGTGACGTCGAAAGCCCGCTCGCGCATCAAGTCGTTCCTGCGCGAGGAACAGATGAAGCATGCCCGCATGGGACGCGAGGAGCTGGAGCGCAAATTGAAGAACTGGAAGATAAACGTTCCGATCGACGAGGCGGTGGCCTATCTGGGGCGTCACTTCAAGGTCCGCACGGGGCGCGAGGTGTATTCGATGATAGCCGAACAGAAGGTCGATTTCCTAACGATAAAGGATATTCTGCTGCACTGGGTCTCGGGCCGCGCCGAGGAGGAGCGTCGCACGGCCGCCGCCGAAGCCGAGGAGCGCAAGGCCGAGCAGAAGAAGATCGATGCCGCCGCGACGGCGCCGCGGTCGACCGACGCTCTGGTCATCGACGAGAATATCAACCATATAGAGTACAAACTGGCCAAGTGCTGCAATCCCATAAAGGGCGACAGCGTGTTCGGGTTCGTCACCATAGCGTCGGGCATAACGATCCACCGCACCGACTGCCCCAACGCGCGGCGCATGCGCGAGAACTACCCCTATCGCATCATGGAGGCGCGCTGGCGCACGAGCGCCGACGGGGCTTTCCGCGCCACGATAGCCATATCGGCTCAGGATACGGCGGGGCTCGCCAATCGGATTACCGAGGTGATTACGCGCGAACTGAAACTCAACATCCGCGGCATCAACTTCATCTCGCGCGGCGACGGCACGGCCCGCGGCACGGTGAGCGTCGAGGTGCCGAGCGCGGGCGTGGTCGACACGTTGATCCACTCGGTAATGAAGATAAAAGGGGTGCAGAAAGCCTACCGCGTGAATAATTGACGCGATTGTCGGGGCGCAGCCTGCGGAGTGCCGCGTGTGCATTGTCGATATTCATAAAACAGTCGTTGCGCCTGCTGTTCGCCGACGGCGGAGGACAAAACGAGCCTTACGCGAGTTGCAGTCCGCCGCGTGGGGCGTCGGCGAACTGCGCGACTCAAAGAGTCGCAATATTCACATAATACTTGTTTCGGGCCGTAGTCTTTCGACCCGCATACCGATACCGACAAGTTCATTCAACGCCTCGCGACGGAACCCGTCGCGTTCAAGAAGGCAATCTGTCTCGTACGCCTCCTCGTCGATCGTACGCGGAGGCTCGCCTTTCGTCAGGCGTACGATATACTCGACCGCCCAACGGAGACGCATGATATCCAACAGCATGAGCCGCATGCCCTGACGGTCGTCGATATCCACGACCGCAGAATGCGAGCCGCCCTCGAACAGAAAAGTGCTGTCGTCGCGATAGCTTATCCTATTCGCGCGGACGAGATAACTCTCCGTTTCGATATTGCAGAAACGCGCATCGGAGATGAATTCGCACATATTGCG
>CAJUMU010000009.1 GCA_910587675.1 uncultured Alistipes sp.
CGGGCCGCAGCCTCGGCGCGCGGAGGCCCGCTGCTCACTCACGTTCGCAAGCGTTCTCCGCAGGCTGCGCCCGAATATCGATGCACTTTTCATAAAACAGGCGTTACGCCTGCGCGCAGCCCGCCGCCGCCGTCGGGCGACAGTCCTCCGAAAAAAACTATTTCTTTTTGAAGCAGTCGGCGGCGCGCATCGTCTCCTTGGGCGAGGGCGAATAGATGCCGAAGACGAGTTTGTATTCGGGTTCCATCGTGGTGAGATTCACCGACGATCCGATGATGCCCAGAACCCCGTTCTTGGCCACTTTCTGGCCTTTCTGCACGCTCGTGCGTTCGAGATTGGCGTAGGAGGTGATGTATTCGCCGTGCGCGACGAAGACGTCGTATTTGCCCGAGATGCGGTTGCGGCGGACCTCCACCACTTTGCCTTCGTATATCGAACGCACCGACGCCCCTTTCGAGGCGACGATCTCGGCCATGTTGTCCTTGTATTTGCGCACGCGCCCGCCGTCGACGGGCAGGTTGAGATTGGATGTCTTGCGCGAGAACGAAGCGCCCGCCGTGTTGCCCTTCGTGAGCTTGCGCAGGGCGTCGATGGCGGCGTCGAGACGCTCCTCGCGGGCCATCTTCTCGCGCAGCGCGGCCTGCTCGCGGGTCGAGAGCTGCTTCATGGTCTTGCGGGCCGAGGCCACGTCGTGTTGCAGCTTCTCGCGCTGCGACTCGGCGCTGCGCTGCACCGAATCGAGCGATATGCGCCTCTGCTCCAGCGTAGTCTGCTGCTCGGCGATGGCCGTGCCGAGCGAATCGATGCGCCGCATCTTATCGGCGCGCAGGGCGGCCACGGCGCGGATGTTCGATATGCGTCGCGCGGCGTCGGTGAAGTCGCGTGCCGAGAGCAGATAGGTCGCGTAACTGTTCTGCCGATAGTTGCGGTAGGCCTCGCGCACCATCTCGGCATAGCGTTCGCGCTCGGTCACGAGGTCGTTGCGGGTCGTTGCGAGTAATGAATCGTTGTGCGATATGTTGCTGCGGATGTCCGATATCTCGCGCTCGGTTTGCGAAAGGAGTCTGTTTCGCGAATCTATCTGGCGCGTGATGGATTGCACGCGCTGCTGTGCCGACGACTTGTCGCGCTTGATGCCCGACAGCCGTTTCTCCTCGGCCGCGATCTCGCGTTCGAGTTCGGCGATCACGCGCCGCTGCTCCTCGATGCGCTGCGACTCGGTTTTCGATTTGCTCTGGGCATGAAGATCGCGCGCGGCGAAAGCGACGCAGGCCGTCGCGACGAACAGAAGGGTACGGATGAATCTCTCGGTTTGCATTTTAGGTCTCGGGTGGTGCGGGGTCACTCTTTTTTCTTGGCTCTCTTGGCTTTGCGGGGTTCGGGCGCGCCCTTGAGCTTCTCGATGCGGGCTTCGATCTCGGCCGCGTCGGCTCCGGCCTCCAGAGCCTTGCGCCAGTAGGTCTCGGCCATGAACTTCTCGCCCAACTCGTAGAGTATGTCGCCGTAATGGAGCGGCAGGGCCGCGCTGCCCGTGGTGTCGAGCGACAAGGCCTGACGCATGCTCTTGCGCGCCTCGTCGTAACGGCCGAGTTTGTAGAGGATCCAAGCGTAAGTATCTATGAACGTGGCGTTGTTCTGCTCCAGCTCGATGGCGCGCGACGACATGGCGAGCGCGCGTTCCAGCTCGCGGTCCTCCTCGCTGAGGTAGTAGGCGTAATTGTTCAGCACCGAGGCGTTGTCGGCGCGGTAGGCGAGGGCCTTCTCGTATGCCTGATAGCAGCGTTTGGCGGCCGCTTTGGCGCTCATGCCGATCTTGGCGGGCGGAGCCGCGCTGTCGCGGCGCACGTCGCGGCCCGCGGCGGCCTCCGACATTTGGTGGTAGGTGTCGCCGATGAAACCCCACAACTGCCCGCGCAGCGAGTCGGTCGGCGACAGACGCAGAGCCTCGCCGAAAGTGTCGATCGCGCCCTTGTAGTCGCCCTTTACGAAGAGGCGGTTGGCCTTGCGGATGTAGAGCACGGGATCGTCGGGGAACAGCTCGACGGCGCGCTGTACGTATTTGTCGACCGAATCGGGACGCTCCAGATAGTTCTCGATGTCGATGACGGCCATATAATAATCCATCTGCGGCGGCTCGTCGGCGAGGTGGAGTTTGAAGTGCTGCAATGCGCTCTCCACGTTGCCGCCCGCCAGCAGGTGGTCGCCGTAAGCGTCGACGGCGCGTTTGTCGGAGGGGTAGCGGATGGCCAGAGTCGAGGCCAAGGCCCCTATGCGGAAAAAGTTCTCGCCATAAAACTTGCGGTCGGCGGTGAGGCGTTCGAAGAGGTCGATCTTACGGTCGAGCGGAAAATCGTCGAGGGCGAAGAGGCGTTTGAGCGTGGCGAGGTAGCCCGCCATGTCGCCCCGCTTCGAACAGAAGTCGGCATAGAGGGTCACGGCGTCGACGTCGGTGGAGTCCATCTCGATGGCGCGGCGCAGCGTGACGTCGGCCAGCGAGTCGCGGCCCGCGGCGGCATAGGCCTCGCCGAGCGAGAGGACGTTGCTCTGCTCGTAAGGCGCAGCCTCGACGGCTTGTCGAGCCTCGTCGATGGCGCGGTCGAACTGCCGCGTGGAGATGAGAAGCATACGCTTCAGGTTGCTCAAGTAGTTGATCTTGCCGAAACGCATGTCGGCCGAGTCGAGTATGGTGATGGCCAGATAGGGCTGCCCTTTCTGTTGGTAGAGCATCGCCATGATGCGGTAGTTGTCGGGGTTGCGGCCGTCGATGCGCATCAGGCGGCGGTAGAGCGGCGCGGCCTCGTCGTAACGCCCCGCCACGATGAGCGTCTGGGCGTATAGGCTCGTGTACCAACGGCTCGTGGTGTCGGTGTCGTAGGCGCGGCGGGCGTATTCCACGGCACGGACGGGATCGCTCTCCATGTATTGCGACGCCAGCTCGTACAACGCGGGCGCGAAGAGCGAATCTTCGTTCAGCGCCTCCTCGTAAAGCCGTCGCGACTCGGTGGAGTCGCCGTAAATCGCGGCGCGCTTCAGACCGTCGGTGAATTTGTAGAGGGCTTGCAGCGAGTCGGGGATGACCAATTTGGGCTTGGTGGCCCTCTCTTTGCCGCCCGAGGCGGTCGAATCTTCTTTCAGCGCATCGAGGTCGATACGCGCCGCGCCCGTCGCGGGAAGCCGTTTTTTACCGCGCAACTTGCGGAAAGGACGCTCGGGCACGCGCGCCGTATCGGTCGCGCCTACGGTGTCGGACGCGGGGCGCGGGCTCCTCGCGGGTGCGAGCATGCGCCCCGTGGCCATGAATGCGCCGCAGAGCATGATCGCCGACACGAGGGTCGCGATTTTCGCGTATGTGTTTTTTCCGTTCAAAGCATTCGTTTCATTGGTTTGCTTCGGCGGGCTGCGGTCCGAGGACCGACCCGCCTTACAGCGCGCTGTCGAACTGGTGGAGGAAACGCACGTCGTTCTCGAAGTAGAGACGCAGATCCTTCACTCCGTACTTGAGCATGGCTATACGCTCAACACCCATGCCGAACGCGAAGCCCGAGTATTTCTTGGAGTCGATGCCGTTGGCCTCCAGTACGTTGGGATCGACCATGCCGCAACCCATGATCTCCAGCCATCCCGTGCCCTTGCACACGTTGCAGCCCTTGCCGCCGCAGAGGTTGCACGACACGTCCATCTCGGCCGACGGCTCGGTGAAGGGGAAATACGACGGACGCAGACGTATGGCGGCCTTCTCGCCGAACATCTCCTTGGCGAAGTAGAGCAGCGACTGTTTCAGGTCGGCGAACGAGACGTTTTCGTCGATATAGAGGCCCTCCACCTGATGGAATATGCAGTGCGCGCGGTAGGAGATGGCCTCGTTGCGGAACACGCGGCCCGGGCATACGATACGTATGGGCGGCTGCGTGCGCTCCATGGCCCGCACCTGAATCGACGAGGTGTGGGTGCGCAGCAGAATGTCGGGGTTCTTCTCGATGAAGAAGGTGTCCTGCATGTCGCGCGCGGGGTGCTCGGGCGGGAAGTTCAGAGCCGAGAAGACATGGTGGTCGTCCTCGATCTCGGGACCCTCGGCCACGGTGTAACCCAAGCGCGAGAAGATCTCCACGATCTGGTTCTTCACGATCGATATGGGGTGGCGCGCGCCTATGCCGTCGGCCGAGCCCGGGCGGGTCATATCCTCCACGCCCTCGGCCGACAAGGCGGCCGAGTCGGCCATAGCCGCCTTCAGCGCGGCTATGCGCTCCGTCGCGGCGTTCTTCAACGCATTCAGTTTCTGTCCCAGTTCGCGCTTTTGCTCGGGGGCCACGCGTTTGAACTCCTCCATCAGGGCGTTCAACTCGCCCTTCTTGCCGAGGATCTTAATGCGGAACTCCTCGACCTCGGCCGCAGCCTCGGGCGAGAACTCGGCCACGCGCTTGAGCAGATCGTTGATTTTGTCAGTCATCGCTATTTTGCAATTTTATATATTTTCGATAAATTTGTTGCCTGCATGCAGGCATCACGCGCAAAGTTACTCAAAAATATGAAAACAGCCCGATTTTTAACGCTATTTATCGCCTTGTCGTTCGCGGCGGCGGCATTTTCGCGGCCCGCGCTCCCGTGCGCCGCAACTCCGAATGCGGCCGATACGTCGCGGACAATGGTCGACACGGTGCGTCGCGAATCGGCCTCGAAGGAGACAAGGCGCGAAGTGCGCCGCGCGGCGCGGGCCGAGGCCGATTCGATAGCGGCCCTGCGCAAGGCTGCCAATGAGGAGGGCATCGACCCTGTGCGCATCGTCACCGACAGCGCGGCGACGGCTCCCGTGTCGGGCAAAATAGGTCTCGTGCTGGCGGGCGGCGGCGCCAAGGGACTCTACCACATAGGCGTCATACGCGCTCTGGAGCAGAACGGCATCCCGATCGATTACGTGTCGGGCACCTCGATGGGCGCCATCATCGCGGCGTTGTACGCCTCGGGATACAGCGCCGACGAGATGACCGCCATAGTGACCTCGGGTGATGTGGAGCAATGGGTGTCGGGCCGCATCGACGACAAATACCGCTTCTACTACAACGACCGCACCGACTCGCCCGCCATGCTCTCGGTCTATGCCGAGATAAAGCGCGACTCGCTGCGCAACAAGAACTCCATGAGCCTCGCGCTGCCCCACGCCTTCGTCAACACGGCGCAGATCGACATGGCCCTCACGGAGTTGTTCGCTTCGGCCTCGGCGGCGTGCGGCGGCGATTTCGACCGTTTGATGGTGCCGTTCCGCTGCATCGCCACCGACATGAACAGCCACACCGCCGTGGAGTTCAGCGGCGGCGACCTGCCCTTCGCCGTGCGCGCCTCGATGTCCTATCCGCTGGTGTTCCGCCCCGTCACCGACGCCGAGGGGCGCGTGCTGGTCGACGGAGGGTGTTACAACAACTTTCCGTGGCAGCCCTTGGTGGAGGAGTTCCGCCCCGACTTCCTGATCGGGTCGCAGTGCGTGGACGACGACGAACCCGTCACGCAGGAGTCGTCGGTGGAGGCTCAGGTGATGGCTCTGGTCACCATGCCCACCGATTACGTGCTGCCCGAGAAGAACAGCCTGCTCATAAAACGCAAAGTGAACGCGGGTCTGCTCGACTTCGCGGGAGGCCTGCAAACCGTCGAACAGGGTTACGAGGACGCCATGAAGGCGGTGCCCGAGCTGCTGCGACGCATCGCCGCGCGACGTCCGCCCGCCGAGGCGGCCGCGATGCGCCGCGCGTTCCGCGACCGCTGTCCCGATCTCGACTTCGGACGCTTCGAACTCGAAGGGCTCCGCCCGCGCCAGCGATATTACGCCCGCACGTTCATGCACTTCGACGAGCCGTCGCCCGACACGCTGCGCAACGGCAACCTCTCGTTCGACGAGGTGCGCGAACGCTATTTCAGCCTCATGGCCACCGACGAATTCACCTCGACGGCGTTCCCCGAGGTGCGTTACGACTCCCTGCGCCGCGACTTCGGCATCACGTTCAACCTCAGTACCAAACCTCGGTTCCGCTTCTCGGTGGGAGGAAACATATCCTCCACGGCCTTCAATCAGGCCTACTTGGGCTTCAACTCCTTCTCGGTGGGACGCACCGCGCAGTTCGCGTACGGCGATCTGTTCCTCGGGCCCGTGTCGTCGATGGGGCGTTTCGGCGGCCGCACGGTGATTCTGAGCCGCACGCCCATGTATCTCGACTACTCGCTCACGCTCCAGCGCATGAGCACACTCCACGGATCGTTCGGCAACGTAACCCCCGCGAGCGGAGCCGTCGAGGCGCGTACCGACGAGATCTTCGCGCACGTCGCCTTCGGCACGGCCCTCACGCGAAAGAGCTATTTCGAGGCGGGGGTGAACACGGGCTTCAACTTCTACTCCTACGAAGATTATTACGACAACGAGGGCGATCCCCACGCCCACGACCGATTCCGCTATGCGGCGGCCCGCGCCGCGCTGGAGCGCAGCACGCTCGACAAGATAATGTATCCCACCTCGGGATCGAAGATAACCCTCTCGGCCATAGCGGTTCACGGCCGCGACAGTTACGAGAGCGAGATCCTGCGCCCCTTGGGCAAGCGCGAACACGCTCTGCGTTCGTGGGTCGGGGCCAAGGCGCAATGGGAACACTACCCGAGCGACTGGCGGCGTTCGTGGTTCTCGCTGGGTTATACGCTCGAAGCGGTCTACACCACCCATCCGCAGTTTTACAGCCCCATGGCCACCATGCTCTCGTCGCCGCGCTATACCCCCACGCCCCACGCCAAAATGATATACATGCCCGAGTACGCCGCCGACCGTTACGCCGCCGCGGGGATCATGCCGACGGTGGAGCTGGTGCGCAGTTTCTACCTCCGAGCGGGATTTTACGCCATGCTGCGCGACCCGATCGAGCGTAATGACTACATGCGCTACATAACCGATCTGTCGCTGGTCTACCACACTCGCATCGGCCCGCTCAGTCTGTCGCTCACCAAATACGACTTCGATTCGTGGGACAACTGCTACGTGACGTTCAATTTCGGATACGCGATTTTCGGCCGCAAGGGGTTGTATTATTAGAATATATTCGGGCGGCAGCCTGCAGTCCGCCGCGGTGGGGCGGCGGCGAACTGCGCGGTTCGAAGAACCGCAATAATTCACATGCGCCGGCAAAATGCGGTTCGCAGAACCGTGCGGGCCGCAGCCTTCGCCTCGCGGAGGCCCGCTATTCGCATAGCTCATTCACGCGGTCTCCGCAGGCTGCGACCCTCGCAGTAGCCGAAGATAAGTTTTGAGAGATTATTTTATGCAATCTTTTGACGTCAAAAGGTTGCGCCAACCGACGCCAAGCCGAGGGCAATCATGCTTGCATGAATTGCCGAGGCGCGAAGGAGGAAAACAAGCGCAGCGCAGTTAAAAGCCGCCGCGGTGAAACGATTTCGGAGTCGGTCTTGCGCTTTCGCTAAATCGGATGCCTGCGGCACTTTTGAAGCAATCAAAAGTTCGCTTCGCAGACGTTTTCTCGCCTCGGCATAGCTCGAACAAGTTCGGCTCTGCACTCGGCTTATCGAAAATGTTCTCCGATTTTTAACGCTCCGTCGCCGCGACCGCCCTTTATCCGAAATCGTTCGCTTACGCAGTCATTTTCTCGCCTCGGCATAGCTCGAACAAGTTCGGCTCTGCACTCGGCTTATCGAAAATGTTCCTGCCGCGGAATAGGCTGACGCACGTGAATTGTCGACAAAACCTATCTTCGGCGGCGGAAGCCCTCCGAAAAATCGAATTAAAAACGTCATATTCCGACCTTATTTTTCGTTTATGCGCGCTTTATACCCAAAAAATGGGGCGCGACTCTTGCGTATTGAAAAACTTTTCGTAACTTTATAAATCGAACGCAAACAGTAAAACCTAAAACTTCACGGAATATGAAAAATTATTCAGCTAAAGAGATCAAGAACATCGTTCTCATCGGCGCGCCCGGCACGGGAAAAACTACCCTTGCCGAAGCGATGGCCTTCGAGGGTAAGGTCATCGACCGCAGGGGTAGTATCGAGACGAACAACACGCTCTCGGACAATACGGACATCGAGCACGAATACAAGCGTTCGATATATTCCACCATCCTCTTCACCGAATTCATGGGCCGCAAGCTCAACATCATCGACTGCCCGGGTTCGGACGATTTCTGCGGCAACCTCTTCTCGGCCTTCAAGGTCGGCGACGTGGGCGTCATGGTGATGAACGCCCAGAGCGGCTGGGAGGTGGGCGACGAGATACAGTCGCGTTACGCCCGCATACTCAACAAACCGTTGATCGGCGTGGTCAACCAGCTCGATGGCGACAAGGCCAACTACGAAGCCATGCTGGAGGGTATCCGCGCCGCGTCGCCCGTGAAACCCGTCATAGTGCAGTACCCCGTGCAGCAGGGCGCGGCATTCGACTCGTTCATCGACGTGCTGATGATGAAGATGTACCGCTTCACCGACGACAACGGCTCGCGCGAGGAGCTGGAGATCCCCGCCGAGGAGCTGGACCGCGCCAAGGAGCTGAATCAGGAGCTTACCGAGGCCGCCGCGGTGTACGACGACGCCTTGATGGAGCTCTATTTCGAGAAGGGAACGCTCACGCAGGACGATATCCGCGCGGGACTGAAGCTGGGCGTGGCCAAACGCGACGTGATGCCCATCTTCTGTTGCAGCGGCAAACGCGACATAGGCACCAAACGTTTGATGGAGTTCATCATCAACGTGGCCCCGGGTCCGCTCAAGGCTCCCAATTTCCTAACCACCGAAGGCGAGGAGTTGCCCGCCGACGAGACGCAGCCCGCCGTGGCGTTCGTATTCAAGAGCCAGTTGGAGCAGCATATAGGCGAAATATCGTACTTCCGCGTCATACGCGGCAAGATAACCGAGGGCACGGAGCTGGTCAACAGCCGCACGGGCAACAAGGAGAAGCTGTCGCAGCTCTTCGCCGTGGCGGGCAAGAACCGCATAAAAGTGACGGAGCTGTCGGCGGGCGACATTGGCTGCACCGTTAAGCTCAAGGGTACGCGCACCAACGACACTCTCGCGGCCGTGTCGGCGCCCGTCACGGTGGAGCCGATCGAATTCCCCGAGCCGCGCTACCGCGCCGCGGTGAAGGCCAAGGAGCAGGGCGACGAGGAGAAGTTAGGCAAGCTGCTCAACGACGCCAAGTACGAGGATCCCACCATTCTGGTGGCCTACTCGAAAGAGCTGAAACAGACCATCATTCAGGGTCAGGGCGAACACCACCTCAATATCCTCAAGAGCCGTCTGGCATCGGAGAACAAGGTGGATATCGAGTACTTCGCGCCCAAGATCCCCTATCGCGAGACCATCACCAAGGTGGCGCAGGCCGACTACCGCCACAAGAAACAATCGGGCGGCGCGGGCCAGTTCGGCGAGGTTCACATGGTAATCGAGCCTTATGCCGAGGGCATGCCCGAACCGTCGCGCTACAAGATAAACGGCAAGGATATCACGGTAAATATTAAGGGTAAGGAGGAGTACGACCTCGAGTGGGGCGGCAAACTCCAATTCTACAACTCGATCGTCGGCGGCGCCATCGACGCGCGTTTCATGCCCGCCATCCTGAAGGGCGTGATGGAGAAGATGGATCAAGGTCCGCTCACGGGATCGTACGCCCGCGACATACGCGTCATAATATACGACGGCAAGATGCACCCCGTGGATTCGAACGAGATCTCGTTCAAGCTGGCCGCGCGCAACGCGTTCAAGGAGGCGTTCCGCAACGCGGGTCCCAAGATAATGGAGCCTATCTATTCGGTCGAGGTGCTTACCCCCAGCGAGTATATGGGCGCCGTGATGAGCGATTTGCAGAACCGCCGCGCGATGATTATGGGCATGGAGTCCGACAAGGGCTTCGACCGTCTGAACGCGCGCGTGCCTCTGGCCGAACTCTACCGCTATTCGACGTCGCTGTCGTCGCTCACTTCGGGCGCGGCGACCTACACCATGCAGTTCGCGTCGTACGAGCAAGTTCCCGCCGACGTGCAGGACAAGCTCCTGAAGGCCTACACCGACACCGACGAGGAGTAATCGCGCGGAGAATATTTTCGGAGGCTGCCCGACGCTCGGGCAGCCTTTTTTCGCGAGACATGGCAGGAGAGGCGCGTATTATATGCGGTCGTTGCGCCGCCGCAGCCAAAGCGCGAAGGCGACGAACCCGATATAGATCGCGGCGCAGACCGCGCCGTCGGGCTCGAACCCGAACGAGAGAGCGTCGGTTTCGGCGCACCATCGAGTCAGAGCGTCGAGCGCGCCGCCCGAGAGATTTACTGCCCGGGCCGCGACGGGCGCGAGGAGGGGCAGCGGCACGAGCGACCACAGCAATCCCGCGCCGAGCAACACCGCGCTCGGCAATATCGAAGCGGGTCCCGTAACGATGCTCCAAAGCGATGCGGAACCGAAAAAGAGCGCGGCTAACGGCATCGTGGCCACCGATGCGGCGAGGCTCACCGCCACCGCGCCCCAAAGTCGCCGCCCGACATACGCCGCCATCCCGACTACACGACGCCGCGCGGCGTCGTTTTGTTTTTCGATGCCCGCCGTCATCTTTTCGCGGCGTCCTGCCCTCGCGAGCGGCACGCCCCACTCGACTATGGCCGCCACGGCCGTGAACGACATGAGGAATCCCGCGTCGAAGAGATATCGCGCGTCGAACAGCAGCATTACGCAGGCGGTGAGCGCGAGGGCGTTCAACGTGTCGAATCGTACGTTCAGCCCCATCGAGAGCTGCAACACCGTGAACATGATCGCCGAGCGCGTCACGCTCGGCGAGAAACCCGTCACGGAGGCATAGAGCCATATCGCTACCACGGCCGCCGCGCAACGCCACAGATGTCCGCGTCGCAACAGAGGCATCCACCAAAACAGCAAATTGACTATCGCGAAGACGAATCCGACGTGCAAACCCGACACGGCGAGCAGATGCGCCGTTCCCGCGAGCGAATAACGCCGTCGCATTTCGGGCGTTATGTTCGACCTGTCGCCCACGGCGACGGCGCGGGTCAGAGCCTCGACCTCGGGCGACAACCCGAGCCGCCCTATCCTCTCGACGGCCCGCGCGCGCAGGCGGCTGCCGAAAGAGGCTTCGTCGGATATGCGTTTCACCACGTTTCGCGGGTCGAGCGTCACCTGCCCCGCGAATCCGCGACGCGCCATGTAGCGTTCGTAACTCCGCTCCGAACGGCGCGAATAGGGCTTCACGCGGCAAAGCGCGACGACACGGTCGCCTGCGGCCAAGTCGAGCGACGGATCGGCCGAAATGCGTATCGCATGGCGGCATACTCTCACGCCGTCGTCGGTTTCGCATGCCGTCATACGCCCTTCGGCGAGCAGAACCCCTTCGCGGCGCGCGACTACCTCGTCCACGACGATCTCCGCAGCGCGCTCATCGGCGGGTATCTCCGACGCGTCGTATCGCAGCTCTGCGGCGCACCATCCCGCCATGAACAGCGCGAGACAGATGCAGATGTCGGCAGCGATGCGCCGCCGCATCATCCTCGCCGCGAGAATGCAGAGGCCGAAGCCGACCGCCGCGCCCCACGACGGCACCGCGAAGCGGCCCGCCGCCGCGATGCCCGCGACGAGGGGAACGAGCGCCCTGACCATCGGCGCGCCCGCCGCGCGATGAGGGTGTGCAACCATGATCGGATTATTTTCCGCCGCTCCACAGACCGCGCGATATTTCGCGGCGCATGACGGCGAGATAGAGGGCTTTGGGCCATCGCAAGGTGAGCGCATACCAGCCGCACAGAACGGCTGTGGCAGCCCACTTCGCCCATTCGGCCATGCGCGCACGCCGCACGCGGTGGTAGAACTTGGCACGCATCAACTGACTAACGCCCACGTTGTAGCTCAGTCGCGTGAAATAGGTTCGGGTCAGCTTTTCGGGCGGAATGATGTGGTACATCACGGCTCGGGGCGCATAGTAATACGCGGCGTCGGCCAGACGCAGCCTCTCGAACAGGTCGCTCTCCTCGCCGCCCGCGAGCGACGTGCCGACTCTGCCGAGCGATATGTCGAAAACGCCGTAACGCTTCACCGCGCTGCGCCGCAACGCCATGTTTCCCCCGCCCGGGATACGGTCGTCGGGGAACGGACGCACGCTGTCGCCCAAATATAAGGTGTTGGCTATGAGCCTCTCCGTGTAGCGCGACATCCACGACGGACGCTCCTCGACATATTCCGCCACGATGGGACCTCCCGCCGCGACGGCGCGGGGCACCTCGTCGAAGAGCGATATGTAGGCCGAGATGAACTCGGGCGCGATGCGTTCGTCGTCGTCGATGATGGCTATATATTCGCCCGTGCTCTCGCGTATGCCGCGGTTGCGGGCGTATGAAAGCCCTTGGTTATGCTCGTCGACCATTCGCAGGTTGAGCCCCGCGTGGTCGGCGGCGAATGCCGCGAATCGCTCCGACGTATCGTCGGCGGAGTTGTTGTTCACCACCACGCACTCCCACTCGTCGCGCGGAGCATCCTGCTCCGCCACCGAACGCAGCGTCTCGACCAGACACGCGGCGCGATTATAAGTGGCTATTATCAGCGAAAGTCTCAACATAATTTCCTGCTTAGTTTGATGACCGTATACAAATATAGCTGAATTTCGCCGAAAAACGGCGCCCCGAGGCAAATAAAGCGAAACTTTCGCGCGGCGGCGTCCGACTCGGCGACGGCGCGGCGGATATTTTCGGGCCGCGCTCGGCAGGCTGCGCTCCGACCCGCCGACCGCCGAGGGGAGGGAGTTCGGCTCAAATAAAGACGTCCGATTTTGAATCTTGGAACGATTGTCGTATCTTTGTTAATCGCACGAGGTGCCGTAAAACTTTTCAGTCATGAAACAGGAGTTCAGATTCACGTTCGACCGTTACGAGTCGGTCGATTCGTTGCCCGAGGCCGACCGCTGTCTGGCGACGGCGGCCGAAAAAGCCACCGAAAATTCGTTCGCCCCCTATTCGCGGTTCCGCGTGGGCGCGGCGGCGCGTCTGGCGAGCGGGCGCATCGTCACGGGATCGAACATCGAGAGCGAAGTTTTCCCCTCGGGGCTCTGCGCCGAACGCACGCTGCTCTACCACTGTCAGGCCAACCACGCCGACGACCCCGTGACGGCGCTGGCCATAGCCTCCCGCCCCTCGCAGCGCGAGTGCTACCCCTGCGGCGGATGCCGCCAGACGTTGCTCGACACCGAGCGGCGGCAGAAACTCCCCATACGCATAATAATGACGGGCGGAGGCACCGCGTCGGTCGTCGATTCGGCCGAACGGCTCCTGCCATTTACATTCGAACTATAATCCGCTGACATGTTCAAACCCGACGACATTCTTTATGAAGACAACCATTTGATGGTGGTGAACAAACACTGCGGCGATCTGGTGCAGCCCGACCGCGAGACCGACGACGCTTTGGAGACCGAGATAAAGGCCATGATAAAGGTGCGCGACCACAAGCCCGGGGAGGTGTTCCTCGGCGTGGTGCACCGCATCGACCGCCCCGTGAGCGGCGCGGTGATATTCGCCAAGACCTCGAAGGCTCTCGCGCGCCTGAACGAGATGATCCGCGACGGCGCGATCCGCAAGACCTATTGGGCGCTCACCGAGGCGGCTCCCGATCCCGTCGAGGGTCGGCTAACGCACTACATCGTGCGCGACGGCCGCACCAACCGCTCGCGCGCGTTCGACGCTCCGAAACCCGACGGCAAACGCTCCGTGCTCGACTACCGCATCGCGGGCGGCGGCACGCGCTACACGCTGGTGGAGGTGGAGCTTCTCACGGGCCGCCACCACCAGATCCGCGCCCAGCTCTCGAAGATCGGCTGCCCGATCAAGGGCGATCTGAAGTACGGCGCGCGCCGTTCGAATCCCGACGGCGGCATATCGCTCCACTCGCGCAGGGTGGAGTTCACGCACCCCGTGCGCAAGGAGCCCGTGTCGGTGACGGCGCCCGTGCCCGCGGGCGACAACCTATGGGCCGTATTCGAAAACATGTAATCCGCCATGAGACTGCTTATACAGAGAGTGCGGCGCGCGTCGGTCGGGATCGACGGCCGCGAACATTCGCGCATAGGCCGCGGATTGCTGGCGTTGGTGGGGATCGAGGAGGCCGACGGGCAGGAGGATATCGACTGGCTTGCGGGCAAGCTGCTCCGCCTGCGCGTCTTCGACGACGAGAGGGGGGTAATGAATCTCGACGTGGGGCAGATCGGCGGCGAGGTGATGATCGTGAGTCAGTTCACGCTCTTCGCATCCACGCGCAAGGGCAACCGCCCGTCGTATATCCGCTCCGCGCCCGAGGCTGTGTCGCGTCCGCTTTACGAACGGTTCGTCGCCGCGGTGGAGAGCGCGTCGGGCCGCGCGGTCGCCACGGGAGTCTTCGGCGCCGACATGAAGATAGAGCTCGTGAACGACGGCCCCGTAACGATCTGGATCGATTCGAAGAACAGAGAGTGATTCGTTTAAACGCTCTTCGGAGCGCGCGGGCCGCAAGGAAGTAAACTATAACTTAAGACTTGCAATATGATTGCGGCTCGTCAGAGCCGCGCGAGCCGTAGCCTCGCCCCGCGGAGGCTCGCTATCGCTCGACTCCGCAGGCTACGACTCGCAACCTGCATGCCCGAAACGGATAGTTCCAAACTGAAATACCCGACCCTATGAGAAGAAGAACCCGCAAGATGAGCAACCGCCGCCCCGTCGTCTATCTGGCGATAATCGCGGCGGGAGTTCTGCTGAACTTCATTTACGACAACTATGCGCCGCAGCCGTTCGAGGCCGCTGCGCCCGAAACGGAGTCCGCCCCTGTCCCCGCGCCGACCGACCTTACGGTCTACCGCACGGGGTGGGCCGAATTGCCGGCCGAGCGCGCGGACGACGATCTTTACTACACCCGCCACCTTTTCGGGGCGAAAGAGGGCGACGCCGAAGCGATGCGCAACTACTCGGCGTGTTACAGCCGCCGCCACCGCTGCCCCGTGTGGGTCGCGGCGCCCCTGCACCCCTCCTATCGCGCCGAGGCGGGACGCACGGACCGATTCCGTTTCGATCCCACGCTCCCCGTCGACGCCCAGCCCCTGCTGCGCAACTCTTACGGCGACTACACGCGCGGCCATCTGCTCGGTTCGGTCGAACGCACCGTAACGCGCGAGGCCAACGCGCAGACGTTCTATGCCTCGAACATCGCGCCGCAGCTCGGCCGCGGCTTCAACGCCGCCAACGGAGCGTGGAACAACCTCGAGATATTCGTCGACCGACAGATCTGCGCCGACACTCTCTATGTCGTCACGGGATGTCTCTTCGCCGACTACACCGACGCGGGCGGCCGCACGATCGAGGCGTCCGCTACGCACAACAAAAACGACGGCGCCGCCGTGGCCGTCCCGACGGCTTACTACAAGGCGCTGCTCCGCACCCGCGCGGGCGACACGGGCCGCCGCGCCGCCGACTGCAAGAGTTCGGAGCTGAAATGCGCCGCCTTCGTGGTGGGGCATTACGACGCCAAGGGGCGCAAGCCTTCGGCGGCCGACATGATGAGCGTCGCGGAGCTGGAGCGGCTCACGGGAGAGACCTTCTTCGCCAACATCCCCGCCGCCCCGAAGCATGCGGCCGCCGCCCGCGACTGGGGGTTGTAGACTCGCCGCCGCGACAGCCGCATTCGCCGACGGCGTTCGTCCGTCATCATGAATTTCCTTCGCCGAGAGGTCGATTCGCGGTTCGCGCGGCCCCTGAAAGCCGTAAATATGAAATAATTTCGAATATTCTTTGCGGGGGGGGGTTTTACTATCTTTACCGACGAACTTTAAAACCCTGTATTATGAAAAAACTGTTTTTGCTTTGCGCAATAGCGATGAATTGCGCGCTGCGCGCAAATTGCGCCGATCCCGCAACCCCCGATGCGAAAAAAGTTCAGGGGATTTATCAGTTGTGCGCGAAAAATCCCGAGAACGGCAAAACGATCTGTATGCCCCTCTGGAAAATCTACGATTCCGACGGGACGTTCGTGATCTTCGCGTCGGCTTTCGACGCGTTGTCGGCGTCGTCGGCCACATGTTCGGGAACATACGAAGTCCGTCCCGACGGAGTGATCGTCGAGAACATCGAGGCCGCTTCGAACGGGTTCCGCAAGGGCGACAAGAACGATCTCGCGTATTCGATCGACGGCGATATCATGACCGTGTCGTTCACCAATAAGGTTCAACGCAAGGTGAGCGAGACTTGGTTCCGCGTATGCGGTTCGGTCGATGCCGAGCGCGATGCGAAGAGCGCGAAACGCGCCGTGAAGTACGGACTGGCGGGTCTATGGCAATTGAGAATCATGATGCCCAACGGCAAATACGCCTATGCGCCCATATACAAGAATCTCGGCGCCGACGGAACGTTCACCCTCATGAACGCTATGGGCGAAAGGGCGAAGGCGGCTTCGCAGGGCCGTTACGAGGCGGGTTCGAAGAAGTTGTATACCGAGTTCGTCACCGCGACGTCCACCGATCCCGATCTGCTCGACCGCGGCAACGCGATGAAGTGGAAGCGTGTCGACGGCGACGCGATTCAGGTGACTTTCCGCATGCCGGGCCGCTCGCACGATACCGTCGAGGAGTGGACGCGCGTCGTGCTGCCATAGGCGCGCCTGCCGTAAAGCCGCCGAAAAGGATTTTTTAGTAACTTTACGGCCGTATGGACATAGCACAATCGAAACGCAAGGAGAATATCGCCGAATACATCCTCTACCTCTGGCAGTTGGAGGATCTGCTGCGGGCGTTGCAGTTCAGCCCCGAGGCGATATACTCGCAACTGGTCGCGCCGCGCGAGCTGCCCGACGACCGAAAACTGGTATTTCTGCAATGGTATATGGAGATCGCCGACCTGCTGCGCAAGGAGGGCAAGGAGCAGAGCGGACACCTCGATCACACGCTCCATCTGATCGGCGATCTTCACAACCTGCATCTGCAACTGCTGCGCAATCCCGTAGGCGAACACTACCGCGCCACCTTCGCGCGGCTCGAACCCGAATTGCCCAAGCTGCGCGCCATGCTCCGCAACGACGAGATGTCGGACACCGAGATCGAGTTCCGCGCGCTCTATGCCGCCATGCTCTATCGCATCAAGGGCGATGCGAAGCGCGACTCGGCCATAGGCGACACCATCGAACTCGTATCGCCCGCCATAGGCGAGCTGGCCGCGATGTACGGCAAGGTCGAGCGCGGCGAGATCGATCTGTTCAAGGATATGTAGCCGTCGCGCGCGGGGTCGCGACGCGGCCGAAACCGCGGAAACGATTACGGCAGAGCAGTTTTATTCGGAAATATTTTGTTAAATACGAAAAAACGTTTTACCTTTGCACTCCGCGAAAGATTATGCCGCCGTAGCATGTTCGGACGCGGAAACGGTTGAAACAAACACAAAAACGATATCGTTATGGCAATGAAAAGAACTTACCAGCCTTCTCGTCGCAAGAGAATCAACAAGCACGGATTCCGTCAGAGAATGGCAACTGCCAACGGCCGCAAGGTTCTGGCAGCGCGTCGCGCCAAGGGACGCAAGAAGTTGACCGTATCGGACGAGTCGACTTTCAAGTACGCTTAGTTTTCCGATTCGGTCGGAAATACAACAGGGAATCGGACGCGGTTCCCTGTTGTGTTTATATATAATATAAGGTATCGGAGGCTCGAACCGCCGAAAAATCCTGCGATATCCCGAATAATTTCGTACCTTCGCCTTTGCTTTATGTCATGACGATGCTTTACGCCGATATAGTGATGCCCTTGGCGCAGCCGGCCTATTGTTACTCCGTTCCCGACGCGTTGCGCGACGAGGTGCGGCGCGGCGACGCCGTGGTCGTGCAGTTCGGGCGGCGCAACGTCTATACGGGCATCGTGTGGCGTCTGCACTCCGATCCGCCCGCCGTGGCGAGGATAAAGCCCGTCGTGCGACGGCTGTACGACCGTCCGCTGCTGACCGAGGCGCAGATGCGTTTCTGGGAGTGGGTCGCCGAGTATTACATGTGTTCGTTGGGCGAGGTGATGCGCGTGGCGTTGCCCGCGTGGGCCAAGCCGCAAGGCGCGTCGTACGAGGATTTCGCGGCCGACGAGTTCCGTCCCCGCACTGAACCTTACATAGCCTTGGCCGCGCCGTGGCGCGATCGGGAGACGTTGCGCGCGGAATGCGACCGCATCCGTCGCCGCGCGCCGCGACGCTGTGAGGCTTTAGAGGCAATAGCGTTGTTCAACCCCGCCTCCCTCACCGCCGACGGCGAGGCGCCGCGACGTCTGCTGCCGTTCGACGGCTCTCTGCTCGCGGCTCTGCGCAAGGCGGGATACATAACCGTCGCGGAACGCGAACGCAGGGTGGAACGCTCGTCGAAGGCTGTTTTCGATCCTCCGCGCCTCACCCCCGCGCAGCAGCGCGCGGCCGACGAGATACGCGCCTCGTGGCGCGACGGCAAGGCGGTGCATCTGCTGCGCGGAATCACGGGTTCGGGCAAGACCGAGATATACATGACCCTCATTGCCGAGACTCTGGCGGAGGGAGGCGACGTGCTGCTTCTGGTGCCCGAGATCGCCCTCACGTCGCAGTTGATCGAACGCATGGAGCGCGTTTTCGGCAGCCGCGTGACATCCTATCACTCGAAACTTACGAATCTGCGCCGCATGGAGACCTACATGCGGCTGCTGCGCAGCGAGGGCGGCGAGCTGGCCATAGGGGCGCGGTCGGCGTTGTTCCTGCCGCTCGCGAAGCTGCGGCTGGTGATCGTCGACGAGGAGCACGACGCTGGTTACAAGCAGAGCGACACCGCGCCGCGCTACAACGCTCGCGACTGCGCCGTGGTGCTGGCCTCGCTCTGCGGCGGACGCACGCTGTTGGGCAGCGCGACGCCCGCGCTGGAGAGCTACGCCAACGCCTTGTGGGGTAAATACGGATACTCGACTCTCGCCGAGCGTTACGGCGACGCCGTGCCGCCCCGCATCGTCGTCTCCGACACGGTGCGCGCCGTGAAGCGCGGCGAGCGCAAGGGCCACTTCAACCACGCGCTTCTCGCGGCGATAGGCGAGGCCCTCGACAAGGGCGAGCAGGCGATGCTGTTTCAGAATCGCCGCGGCTTCTCGCCCTTCGTGTCGTGCCGCGAATGCGGATGGACGATGCGCTGTCCCAACTGCAACGTGACTCTGGCGTGGCACCGCGCCTCGGAGAGGATGGAATGCCACTATTGCGGTTACACGGCGGCGGTGCCGAGGCAGTGCCCGCAGTGCCGCGCGGCCGATCTCTCGCCGATGGGCTTCGGCACCGAGCGGGTCGAGGAGCGGATCGCCGAACTCTTTCCCGAGGCGCGCGTGGCTCGGCTCGACCGCGACACCTCCACCTCCGAGAGCGCATACAACCGCATAATCCGCAGCTTCGAGAGCGGCGAGACCGACATTCTGGTCGGCACGCAGATGATAAGCAAGGGATTCGACTTCGGACGCGTGTCGGTGGTGGGCATTCTGAATGCCGACAACATGCTCAACAGCCCCGACTTCCGTTCGTCGGAGCGCGCTTTCCAGCTCATGACTCAGGTGGCGGGGCGCGCGGGGCGTCGCGCGGCCGAGGGGTTGGTGGTCATACAGACCGCCGAGCCCGACAACCCCGTGATCCGCCGCGTGGAGCGGGGCGATTACGACTCGATGGCGCGCGACGAGCTGGCCGAGCGTCACGCGTTCAGTTACCCGCCCTATTCGCGACTCATACAACTCACTCTGCGCGACGACGATCCCGCGCGTCTGCGCCGTCAGGCGGGACGGCTCGCCGAACTTCTGCGCGAGCGTTTCGGGCGGCGGGTCATAGGTCCCGTGGCCCCTCCCGTCGACCGCATACGCGGGCTCTATATCCTTCGCATACTGCTCAAGATCGAGAACGGCCGTCCCATGTCGCGCGCGCGCGAGCTTTTGCGCGAGGCGTTGGCCGCGGCGGCGCGGGAGCAGGAGTGGAAACATATTAATGCGGCTGTCGATGTCGATGTTCAGTGACATGCTCGCCGACGCGGCGTCGTTGATCTTTCCGCGTCGTTGTCCCGTGTGCGGCGGCGCGATGGCCCGCGGCGGCATGGTCTGCACCTTGTGCGAGCTCACCGCGCCCCTCACGGGGTTGTGGAGCGAGGCGGGCAACGGCATGGCGCAACGTTTCTGGGGCATGCTTCCCGTCGAGCACGCGTCGGCGTTTCTGTGGTATGTCGAGGGGAGTCCGTGGCGCGCGGCCGTGCATCGTTTCAAGTATGGCGGAGTGTGGCGCACGGCATATTCGCTGGGCCGCTGGTACGGCGCGCTCATGAAGGAATCGGGGCTTTACGACGGCGTGGACGTCGCCGTTCCCGTGCCGCTGCACTACCGTCGTCTGCTCGGACGCGGATACAACCAAGCCGAATACGTGGCCGAGGGCATCGCGCGCGAGCTCGGGATCAGGGTCGACCGCACCGGCGTGCGGCGTCACCGCTACAATCGCAGCCAGACGACGCGATCGAAGCACGAGAGGTGGGACAATGTGGAGGGGATCTTCTCCGTGCGTCGTCCCGAAGCCCTCGCGGGGCGGCATCTGCTGTTGGTCGACGACGTGTTCACCACGGGCGCGACCGTCATGTCGCTCGGCAGCGCGATAATCGAGGCGGTTCCCGACGTGAGGCTGAGCGTGGCCGTGCTGGCCGCGACGCGACGCAGCGCGGGGCAGGAGCCGTAATGCGCGAGCGCCGTTCGCGCTCCCTTTGCGCCGCTCTTTTCTATCCGCGCCCGTTCGGCCTCGAGAGATTATTTTCGCGCGAAACGTGTTGCCGTTTGCCCGAAAATATCTAATTTTGGAATTTGAAAAACCATACCCTCTTTTATGGCAAAAGATTTCACGCCGTCGGCCTCCAACAGAGCCGCTTACGATAAGATGACCGACATTCCCGTCACGGGCACCGTGCCGCCTCAGGCGTTGGAGCTGGAGGAGGCGGTGCTGGGCGCGCTCATGCTGGAGCGCGACAGCATCATCGCCGTGCAGGAGTATATCACCGCCGACGCCTTCTACACCGAAGAGCACCGCCTGATCTACAAGGCCGTGGAGTCGCTCTCGGCCGAGTTGAAACCCATCGACCTCTACACCGTCACCGAGCGTCTGAAAGTGCGCAAGGAGCTGAAGAAGGTGGGCGGCGCGGCCTATCTGGCGCAGCTCACGCAGAAGGTGGGTTCGGCGGCCAACGTGGAGTTCCACGCCAAGATCATAGCGCAGAAGTACGTGCAGCGCGAGCTCATACGCTCCGCCACCGAGATACAACGCCGCTCCTATGACGAGGATCAGGATGTGACCGACCTGATAGGATTCGCCGAGAGCGAGATATTCAAGGTGGCCGAGGGCCACGTGAAGCGTTCGGTGCAGAACGCCAAGGATATTCTGGCCAAGGCTTTGGCGCAGATCGAGGAGGCGAGCAAGAACACCAGCGCGTTCAACGGCGTGCCGTCGGGTTTCATGGCCATCGACCGCGTGACGCTGGGATGGCAGCTCTCGGACCTCATCATCATCGCGGCGCGTCCATCGATGGGTAAGACGGCTTTCGTGCTCTCGATGGCGCGCAACATGGCCATCGACCACGAGGCGGGCGTGGCCTTCTTCTCGTTGGAGATGTCGTCGGTGCAGCTCATGATGCGACTCATCGTGGCCGAAACGGGACTCAGCGGCACCGATATCAAGAGCGGCCGTCTGACGCCCGAACAGTGGCGTCATCTGGAGAGCGCGACCAAGCCTTTGGGCGCCGCACCGCTCTACATCGACGATACGCCCGCGCTGTCGGTCTTCGAGTTCCGCTCGAAGGCGCGACGACTGAAGATACACCACGACATAAAGATCATCGTGATAGACTACTTGCAGCTCATGACGGGCAATCAGGACTCGAAGGGCAACCGCGAGCAGGAGGTGGCTTTCATCTCGCGAACGCTCAAGGCCATCGCCAAGGAGTTGAACGTGCCCATCATCGCGCTGTCGCAGTTGAACCGTTCGACCGAGACGCGCGGCGGCTCGAAGCGTCCGCAGCTTTCGGACCTGCGAGAGTCGGGAGCCATCGAGCAGGACGCCGACATCGTGGCTTTCATTCACCGTCCCGAATATTACGGCATAAACACCGACGAGAACGGAATGCCGACGGCGGGCATGGCCGAGATCATTCTGGCCAAGCACCGTAACGGCGCGGTGACCGACGTGAAGCTGCGATTCCTGAAGGATCAGGCGCGTTTCGCCGACATGGACGTAGACGAGAACTCGACGGCGGCCGACCCGATGGGCGGCGGAGGCGGTTACAACCAAGTGTCGAGCGGCATGAACGCCCCGCAGGACGATTTCGGCGGCGCGCAGGCCGGCGGCCTCGGTTCGTCGATGGGCGGCGAATTCGGGTTGGACCAAGGTCCTCTGAATATCGACAAGCAGGCTCCGCTGTCGGACGAGGTGCCGTTCTGACGGGCGGCGTGTAGCCCGCGGAAGAAAGAACATATAGAGTTTCGCTGTTCGCCGACAGCGGAGGACGCAAGCGAGCGAAAAGCGAGTTGCAGTCCTCCGCGCGGTGTGGCGGCGAACTGCGTATATAAATTTATAGCCGATGGTAATTCGCACGCATACGGGCGCAGTGGCGGGCATCGGGGCCGTGGAGGTCTCGGTGGAGGTGAGCGTCACGGGCGGCGGTCTGGGCCTCTTTCTGGTCGGACTGCCCGACAACGCCGTGCGCGAGAGCGAGCAACGCATACGTTCGGCGTTCGAGAACTCGGGCTTTCGCATGACGGCGCGCAAGTGCGTGGTGAATCTGGCTCCCGCCGACCTGCGCAAGGAGGGGTCGGGATTCGATTTGCCCATAGCGGTGGCGATTCTGGCGGCGACGGAGCAGGTGGCGGCCGACAAGCTCTCCGACTCGGCTTTCGTGGGCGAGCTGTCGCTCGACGGCGGCGTGCGGGGCGTACGCGGAGTGCTGCCCGTGGCGGCCGAGGCGCGCGCGAAAGGTCTGCGCCGCATATATGTGCCGCGCGAGAATGCCGCCGAGGCCGCGGTGGTGGAGGGCATAGAGACATTGGCGGTGTCGACGCTCGCCGAGGTGGCCGAGTCGCTCAACGGCGAACGGATCATCGAGCCCGAGCCGTGCGGCATGACGGTCACGGACGACGGGGATGCGTATGCCGAGGACTTCGCCGACGTGAAGGGGCAGGCGTTCGCCAAACGTGCATTGGAGATCGCGGCGGCAGGCGGCCATAACGTGATAATGATAGGCCCTCCCGGAGCGGGCAAGACGATGCTGGCGCGGCGCATGCCGACCATCCTGCCGCCCATGACCGCGGAGGAGGCTTTGGAGACCACCAAGATACATTCGGTGGCAGGCAATCTGGGCGCATGCCGCGGACTCATGTCGCAGCGGCCGTTCCGCGCTCCGCACCATCTGGCCTCGCCCGTGGCATTGATCGGCGGCGGGCAGAATCCCCGCCCGGGCGAGGTGTCGCTGGCGCACAACGGGGTGTTGTTCCTCGACGAGCTGCCCGAGTTCGGCCGCGGCGTATTAGAGGTGCTGCGACAGCCGTTGGAGGATAAGCGCATAGCCATATCGCGGGCGCGCTACGCGGTGGACTACCCCGCCAACTTCACGCTCATAGCCTCGATGAACCCCTGCCCGTGCGGATACTACAACCACCCCGACAAGGAGTGCACGTGTTCGTCGGCCTCGGTGCAGCGTTACATGGGGCGCATATCGGGTCCGTTGATGGACCGCATCGACCTGCATGTGGAGATCGTGCCCGTCTCGCGCGAGGAGATGTCGTCGGAGCGTCCCGCCGAGAGCAGCCGCGAGATACGCCGCCGCGTGGAGGCGGCGCGCGAGGTGCAGGCCCGACGTTTCGCGGGCGCGGGCATACATACCAATACGATGATGTCGGCGTCGATGCTGCGCCGCTTTTGCCCGCTGTCGGCCGAGGCGCGCGGACTGCTCGACCGTGCGATGGCTCGGCTGGGGCTCTCGGCCCGAGCGTACGACCGTATAATAAAGGTGGCACGCACGATAGCCGATCTGGACGGGGCGGAGGATATCGCGGCAGCGCACATATCGGAGGCCATAAACTACCGCTCGCTCGACCGTGAAGGGTGGGGGCGGTGAAAAGAAACGGATTGATGAAGAACAAAACAATGAATAACGGTGCGCTGTTCCTGCTGTTCGTGATGGTGGGAATTACGACCGGTCGGTTGGTACTGTGGCTGTGTCTCGGCGCCGTGGCCGTAGGCGGCGAAGCGTTGCTGGCGGCCCGCCGAAAGAAAAATACGAACCAATGAAGAGAGTGATATTGTCGGGCGGCGGCACGGGCGGACACATCTATCCCGCCGTGGCCGTGGCCGAGGCCCTGCGCCGCAAGTGGGGCGATAAGGTGGAGTTGCTTTTCGTGGGCGCCGAGGGCAAGATGGAGATGGAGAAGATCCCTGCTTTGGGGTACGATATAGCTGGCCTGCCGATAGCGGGTTTGCAGCGACGTTGGGATGTAAAGAATCTGCTGGTGCCTTGGAAGGTGCTGCGCAGCGTCTCGATGGCGCGGCGGGTGATCCGCGACTTTTCGGCCGACGTGGCGGTAGGCTTCGGAGGCTATGCCAGCGCGCCCGTGCTGTGGGCGGCGCAACGCATGGGCGTGCCGACCGTCATTCAGGAGCAGAACTCCTATGCGGGCGTCACCAACAAGATCTTGGCACGCGGCGCGCGACGCATATGCGTGGCCTACGACGGCATGGAACGGTTCTTTCCCGCCGACCGCATAGTGATGACGGGTAACCCGCTGCGCGGAACATTCGCCGCCGCGGCGGCGAATGAGAGCGCCGAGGCTCTGGAGTTTTACGGATTGCGGCCCGACCTGCCCGTGGTGCTGGTGGTGGGCGGTTCGCTCGGCACGCGGTCGCTCAACGAGATGATGAAGGGTTGGATCGCACGTACGGAAGGCGGCGCGCCCGTTCAGGTGCTGTGGCAGACAGGCAAATACTACGAGGCCGAGATGCGCGCGTTCCTCGCCGAGCATCCCGCGGCCAACATTCGGCAGATGGCGTTCATCGAGCGTATGGATCTGGCTTACGACGCGGCCGATCTGGTGGTGTCGCGCAGCGGCGCCTGCACAGTGTCGGAGTTGTGTCTGGTGGGCAAGCCAACGATCTTCGTCCCCTCGCCCAACGTGGCCGAGGATCACCAGACGCGCAACGCCGAAGCGTTGGTCGACAAGAACGCCGCCGTCATGGTGCGCGACGCCGAGGCGGTGAAGTGCGGCATGGAGCGCGCGACGGAACTGCTGGCCGACAAGGAGCGTCTGGCCGAACTGGCGCGCAATATCTCCGCGCTGGGGATCCGCGACGCGGCCGACAGAGTGGTGCGGCAGATCGAGAAGGAGTGGTAAGGTTTTGTAAATCGGATGCGATCCATCTTCGGCGGCCGGGGGCGCACCGAAGGTGCGAGCCGCCGAAGATAGTAATGCCCATCGGGCATTACAAAATAAGACAATATAAAAAATGGCATATAAGAACATATATTTCCTCGGAATCGGAGGAATAGGCATGAGCGCTCTGGCGCGTTATTTTCTGCACGAGGGCATCGCGGTGGCGGGTTACGACCGCACGGCTTCGGCCCTGACCGAGGCCCTTGCGCGCGAGGGCGCGACGGTGACATACGACGACGGCGCGGAGCATATCCCCGCGGCATTCCGCGACCCCGCCACGACGATGGCGGTGTACACCCCAGCCGTGCCGCACGACCATCCGCAGATGCGCTTTTTCCGCGAAGGAGGCTTCGTAATAGAGAAACGTTCGCAGATGCTGGGTCATCTGTCGGAGAGCAAATACGTCATGGCAGTGGCGGGCACCCACGGCAAGACCACCACTTCGACCCTCATAGCATGGCTCAACCGCGTCGCGACGGGCGGCGGCAGCGCATTCCTCGGTGGCATATCGAAGAATTTCGACGGCAATCTGGTGCTCGGCGCGGGAGACCGCTTGGCCGTGGAGGCCGACGAGTTCGACCGTTCGTTCCTGCGCCTGCGTCCCGACGTGGCCGTGATTACGGCCGTGTCGGCCGACCATCTCGATATTTACGGCACGTACGAGGCCGTGGTCGAGGCGTTCGGGCAGTTCGCGGGGCTGGTGAAGCGCGGCGGCCACCTGATCCTCAAACTCGGAGTGGAGATCGCGACGCCCGCCGAGGGGGTACATGTGTGGCGCTACAGTTACGACACCCCGTGCGACTTCTATGCCGCCGACGTGAAGCCCTGCGGCGGCGGATATTACGATTACGACATAGTGACCCCGTCGGGCCGCATCGAGGGGTGCCGGACGGGCATCCCGGGCCGGATCAACGTCGAGAACTCGGTGGCTGCCGCCGCGTCGATGTGGTGCGCGGCCGAGGCGCGCGGCGAGAGGCTCGACCACGATCTGCTGCGCAAGGGGCTGGCGGAGTTCGCGGGCGTGAAGCGACGCTTCGAATTTTACGTCAACACCCCGCGGCAGGTATACATGGACGATTACGCCCACCATCCCGAGGAGCTGGAGGCAGCGATAGCCTCGGTGCGCGGCATGTTCCCCGATCGCAAGCTCACGGCGGTGTTCCAGCCTCATCTCTACACCCGCACGCGCGACTTTCACAAGGAGTTCGCGGCGGCGTTGTCGCAGGCCGACGAGGTGCTGCTGCTGCCCGTCTACCCCGCGCGCGAGGAGCCTATCGAGGGCGTCTCGTCGCGCATGATAGCCGATCTGGTCGCGGCGCCGTGCGACATGTGCGAGCGCGAGGATCTGGCGCGGCGGTTGGGCGAGGCCGACACCGACGTGGTGGTGACCTTCGGCGCGGGCAATATCGATGCCTGCTGCGCCGACGTGGCCCGCGAATTGGAACGAAAAGCGGGCGGCGGCGCGCGCGGATAACAGAAGATAGGCTCTTATGCACAGGACGATTAAAATAACGGTGATGATCCTGCTGTGGATCTTCGTCGCGGCGTTCGTGGTGGTGTTCGACCGCCGCGCGGCGCGGCATCGCGCCGAGACGAAAGTGCGCGCCCTCGCCGTCGATATCGTCGACAGCCTGCGCGACGAGACGCTGGTTTCGAGCGACGCGGTGCGCCGCTGGATCGCGGGCAGCAAGATCGCGACCGTGGGGGTCCCCCTCGCCGAGGTCGATCTGGCGGGCATCGAGCAGGCCATACTGCGCAACGGCTTCGTGGAGCGCGCCAACGCTTACGTCACATACGACGGCGAGCTGCGGGTGGAGGTGAGCCAGCGGCGGCCTCTGCTGCGCCTGCTGGTCGACGGTTACGACTGTTACGTGACGGCCGACGGATTCGTCTTTCCAGCGCCGCGGTCGGCGTCGGCCTACGTGCCCGTGGTGACGGGCAGTTACGCCCCTCCCGTGCCGCCGAAATACGTGGGTCGCGTGGAGGATCACATCGCCTCGCGCGTGGCCGAATCCGAGGCGCGCATTGTGGAGATGCAGTACGAAAAAGTGCCGCTTTTCCAGTCGGACAAAGCGGTCGAGGATTCGCTGCGCAGCGTGCGCCGCATGCGTATCAAGAAGGGACTTTTCGAGAGCCACGACCACTTCGACGAGCGTGTGGCGGCTCTCCGTGCGCGCAAGGCCGATCTGAGGCGCGACTACCGCTACCGTCAGCGCGAGATAGAGCGCAAACTCGACGCCGTCACGGCGCGTCAGGACGCCGAGCGCGAGAATCAAAAAAAGTTGCGCAAAAGATATGAAGATTTCCTCAAACTCATTAACTTTGTAAGTTGTATCGAGGAGGACTCTTTCTGGCGCGCCGAGATAGTGCAGATCGTGGTCTCGACCATGAGCAGCGGCGATCCCGAAATAGAGCTGGTGCCCCGCGCGGGCGACCACACGGTGCTGCTGGGGTCGCTCGACGATGTGGACGAAAAGTTGGAGCGGCTGCTCTCGTTTTACGAGAACGGATTGCGCAACATCGGCTGGGAGAGTTTCCGCACCATCTCGGTGAAGTACAAGGGGCAGGTGGTGTGCACCAAATGAGTCGCGCGCTAAGGCGGCGCGGCATGCGTTTTGACCCTATCGCGATCGTGATGCGAACGAAGACAAATTATGCTTCGAGGTGCGCGATGCAAACGGAAAAGGAATAAAATAAAAAAGAGATAGCAGTGGATAACAAAAGTTACATCGTGGCGGTCGATGTGGGATCATCGGAGGTGGTGGTCGCCGTGGGATCGCCTAACGAAGGCGGAGTGCTCGAGATATTGACCGTCGTTTCGGAGCCTACCGACGGAGTGTCGGCCGGTTTGGTGGATAACAGCAAATCGGTGGGGCAGGCCCTGCGCCGCGCCCGCGAGAGAGCCGAGCAGGAGGCCCGTATAGCCATAACCGACGCCTATGTCGGCATTTCGGGCAAGTTCGTGCGTTGTGCCCGCTACACCGACCATGTCTTCGTCGAGGATGTCGAGAACTGCATCTCGCAGCGCGACGTGAACGCCCTGATGGAGCGCATGCGCAACGTGAAGGCGGCCGACGGCGAGGTGATAATGGATCTCTTTCCCCTAAGCTACAAGGGCGACGCGGGCACCGAGATGCGGAATCCCGTGGGCTGTTACAGCAAGCAGCTCTCGTCGACCTACAACTTCATCCTCTGCGAGCACATGGCCAAGGACCGTCTGCGCCGCGTCTTTCTCGACGCGGGCATCAAGATCCGCGGCATGTTCGCCAACGCGGCCGTCATGGCCGACTCGGTGGTCTCGACCGACGATAAGGAGGAGGGCGTGGCCGTGGTTGATATCGGCGGCGGCGTTACCGACGTGGCGGTATATTACGGCGGCGCGTTGCGCTACATAGCCTCGATCCCCATCGGCGGCTCGGCCGTGAATGCCGACATACGCGCTTACGGAATCCCCGAGAAGCAGGTGGAGAAGCTCAAGAAACGTTACGGCACGGCGGTGGCCGATCTCACCCCCGACGACATCATACAGGTGCGCAACAGCAGCCGTTCGCTCAAATCGATCCTGCGGCTCAATCTGGCGGCCGTCATAGAGGCCCGCATGACCGACATAGCCGAGTACGTGTGGAACGAGATCCGCGACGCGGGTTTCGGCAAGAAACTCTCGGCAGGCATCGTGCTCACAGGCGGCGGCGCGGGACTTAAGAATATCGACGAGCTGTTCCGTCGCGTGACGGGTCAGGAGGTGCGCGTGGCGTGCGCCGAGATGGGCGTGGCGACCGAATCGCTCGAAAAGGTATCGTCGCCCGCGTCGACGGTGGCGGTGTCGCTGCTGCTGCGCGGCGCGCAGACGGGCGCGTGTCCCGTAGGCGTACTGCATGTGGAGCAGCCCCGCGCGATCGAGGAGCAGCCCAAGGCGGCCGAGGAGCCCGCCACGGTGAACGACCGTTACGGCACGGCGGCGACGCGCGAGGCGGCGAAAGGGCCTGCGGTCGCGGATGCGCCCAAGCCCAAACCCGAGCGCGCGGAGGAGTCCGAGCCGTCGAAACCGTCGAATTCGGACGATTTCGAGGACGAGGCCGACGACGACATAGCCACGGGCAGCGGATGGTTCTCGAACATCTTCGGCAAGGTGCGCGAGGCCTTCGACGACGCGTTCAAGAAGCCCGACGACGATGGCGACGGCGAGTGGTGATAACAATTAACGAATCAGACAGATGGAGGATTTGATGAACGAACTCACGATGCCCAAGCAGGCATCTTCCATAATAACCGTGATCGGCGTGGGCGGCGCGGGCGGCAATGCCGTCAACCACATGTGGAACACGGGTATCAAGGGCGTGAACTTTCTGGTGTGCAACACCGACCAGAAGGCGATGGACAACTCGCCCGTGAAGGACAAGATACGTCTGGGTCAGGACGGTCTGGGCGCGGGCAACGACCCCGAACGTGGCCGCGAGGCGGCCATGGAGTCGCTCGACCAGATTAAGCAATACATCGAAGCGTCGGGCACCCGCATGGTGTTCATAACCGCGGGCATGGGTGGCGGCACGGGTACGGGAGCCTCGCCCGTGATAGCCAAGATGGCCCACGAGATGGGGCTGCTCACGGTGGCGAACGTCACTTCGCCCCTCGGCATCGAGGGTCCCGCCCGCATCGATCAGGCGATGCGAGGCATCGAGGAGCTGCGCAAGTACGCCGACTCGCTGCTGGTAATCAACAACGACAGCATCCGCGAGATGTACGGCAAGCTGTCGCTCCCGCAGGCGTTCCGCAAGGCCGACGACATTCTGGCCGCCGCGACGAAGGGCATCGCCGAGATCATCACCGTCGAGAGCGCCTACATACGAGTCGACTTCGCCGATCTGGAGCGCGTGATGCGCGGCAGCGGACGCGCCCACATGGGCGTGGCGTCGGCCGAGGGCGAGGGCCGCGCGTTAGAGGCGGCACGCCGCTCGCTCTGCTCGCCGCTGCTGGACAGCAACCTGATCTCGGGCGCGAAAAACATCCTTATCAACATCTCGGCGGCCGACATCGAGACGGTGAGCTACGACGAGACGATGGAGATACTCAATTATATCCAGAGTTACGCCAGCTACAAGGACGAAGACGGCGTGGAGCACCGCGCCAACCTCATTTGGGGCGCAAGTTCCAAGACGATGGCCGACAACGTGCTGGAGGTGGTCGTGGTCGCGACGGGTTTCGACGACGACGATCCCATCGTGCGTCCCGTCTCGCCCTTCGCGCAGCCCGTGCCGGTCGACATAGAGCCGTTGGACGACGAGGAGGACGAGATAGAGATCATCGGGGGCGGGATGATTCCCCCCGCGGGAGCTTCGCAGGGCGCGGCGCCGCAGGCGCGGCACGCTTCGTCGCCCGCCGTGCTCGACCGCAAGCCGTCGAAATACAATAACATAGAGGTGGATATCCGCACACCCGCATTCAAGCGTCGTAACGTGATGTTCGTAATCGAGCAGAACGACGGCGTGGCGCGCCGCAAGGAGGTGCTTCGCGAGGAGCAGGCCGAGGGCGCGGCCGAGCCGAAAAAGGGGTACGACAACCATCTGTTCTGATATAAAGGCTCTTGTTCCAACGTTTCAGAGCTTGATTTCGACATCGCACCGCGATGTCTGCAGTTCGCCGCCACCCCGCGCGGCGGACTGCAACTCGCCAAAGGCTCGTGCAATCGCACCGCCGCCGGCGATCCGCAGACAAAGTCATGTTCGGCACGGTCGAAACAAGTGTCTGCGACAACTATAATTTAGAATATCGATATTTGGAAGGTTCAGGCATAATATATTTGGGCTTCGGCCTGCACGCGGCCGTGCTGCTGGCCGTGACGGTCGTGCTGCTGACGATCTCGGCTCTGGTGTCGGGGTCCGAGGTGGCGTTCTTCTCGCTCACCCCGCGCGACTTGCAGGAGATGAGGGAGCACGACGATTCGCGCGACCGCGCCATACTCCGCATGCTGTCCGACGTCGACGGTCTGCTGGCCACGATTCTGGTTACCAACAATCTGGTGAACATCTGCATCGTCATACTCACCTCGAACATAATGAACGAGCTCTTTCTCTTCACGCGTTTCGAGTTCCTGTTCAAGACGGTGCTGGTGACATTCCTGCTGCTGCTCTTCGGTGAGATCCTGCCGAAGGTCTTCTCGCAGAGCAATCCGCGCGGATTCGCCCGCATGGTGGTCTATCCCGTCAGGGTGTTCGAATGGATCTGCTATCCCCTTTCGTACGTTTTGGTGCGCACGGGCGGACGCATCAGCCGTCTGGCGTCGCGCAACGCCGAGATCTCGATGGAGGAGCTGGCCGACGCCGTCGATCTGGCGCGCGGCTCGTCGCGCGAGGAGCACCAGATGCTGTCGGGCATAGTGAGCTTCGTCAACACCGAGGTCGAGGAGATCATGCGGCCTCGAATCGACATCACCGCGCTCGATATCAAGTCGACGTACGAGCAGGTCAAAAGTGTCATAATCGATTCGGGTTACTCGCGAATACCCGTCTACGACGAGGATCTGGACAATATCAAGGGCGCGCTCTATGTGAAAGACCTGCTGCCCCACATAACTTGCGGCGACGAATTCGGCTGGCAGCAACTGCTGCGCAAGATATATTTCGTGCCCAAGCACAAGAAGATCGACGACTTGCTGCGCGAGTTTCAGGAGAACAAGATCCATGTGGCTATCGTGGTCGACGAGTACGGCGCGACGCAAGGACTGGTATCGCTGGAGGATATCCTCGAGGAGGTTGTGGGCGAAATTTCGGACGAGAGCGACGAGGACGAGTCGTTTTACGAGCGACTGAACGACAATACCTATATTTTCGACGGCAAAACGCACATAGTCGACTTCGAGCGTGTGATAGATGCGGGCGAGGATATCTTCGCCGACGTGCAGGGGCGCGCCGAGACGCTGGCGGGCCTGATGCTCGAATTGCGGCGCGACCTGCTGAAGAAGGGCGACACGGTCGAGGCCCACGGCATACGTCTCACGGTGCGGAAGATGGACGGCCGCCGTGTCGACAAGATAAAAGTGGTCGTCGGACGCGAGGGGAGCGATGAGTAGTCGCCGAATCGTTATCCGCGAAGGAGCCGCCGCGCTCGCGGCCGACATCATCCCCTCCGAGGCGGAGTCGGCGGCTGCGGCCGATGCCGAAGACCTTGCGTCCGTGAGCGGATTCGCCTCGGCGAGCCGACGGGCCGAGCGACTGGCATGGCGGAAACTGCTGCGCGAAGTGCTTGCGGAGTATTTCGGTTGCGCGTTTCCCGAAGGGCTGCGGATAGAGTATTCCGCAAGCGGCGCGCCTCGTCTCAAAGATTTTCCCGATATGGAGATAAGCGTTTCGCACTGCCGCGACATGGCGGCGGTGGCTGTTTCGCATACCGGCGCGCCTGCCGAGAGCCGATGCGACGACGGCGGCGCGTGCGGCGTGGATATCGAACGCGCCGACCGCAACTTCGACCGCGCGACGTCGCGTTACCTCTCCCCCGCCGAACGGGCGTTGTCGTCCGACCCGCGTCTGCCCGCCGCGGTGTGGTGTGCCAAGGAGTGTCTGTTCAAGATGCAGGGACGCGAGGGGCTCGATCTGCTGCGCGACATAGTCGTCACGGGGATCGATTTCACCGCGGGAACTGTCGCGGGCCATATCGTCGGTCATCGCGAAGTCGCCATGCGCATGCTTTTCCCCGACGAAAAACATTTGATTATATTCCGCATCTGAATTTACGCGCACGCATGCCGCGCGTCTCGTATCGCATACCTTATTTTTATCATAGACGGCCCGCGGCACAATATATTCTCATCATACCGATCCGCAGACAATGCCGCCGCAATCGCATTACATTTCATAACTCCGCCATGTGCGAATCAAAACGGGCGTCGTACTCCGTCGAATAAATATTGCATAATAATGTCGATTTGTTACATATTCGAACATAAATAACGACCGAAAGGGGTATAAATAAATTTTTTTAGATATTTTTGCCTTTACGGAAACGCCGTAATACAGCCCTGAAAAACGGGTGTTTAGCCGAAAACTTTCGATTCGCAACCTATGGGCGGCGTTCGAATGCGATATGTAAGCAAATATGTACTATTATGTCATTATAAATAATTATGTCCCGCCGCATTTATCCCCACATCAGGGGATTGTCCGCCGAAGCGGCCGTCGGTACCTTTGCATCGTCGACAGATAAGAACAAGATAAATACAACACCCAAACAAATGCGTATGAAATTTTTTGCCAAACTTTGTATTTCGGCGATATTGGCGGCCGCGGCCGTCGCGTCGCCGTCCAATGCGCAGACCAAAGCCACGGTCAGCGGCGCGGTAGTGGCCGCCGACACCAAAGCTCCCGTCGCCTATGCGCTGGTGCATCTCCCTGACGCGGGGCTTCAGGCCGTTACGGACAACAAGGGCGAGTTCCGTTTCAAAGCCGTGTCGGCGGGCAAACATAAGGTGGAGGTGACCTTTCTCGGTTACGAACCTCTGGAGACCGTAGTGACGGTGAAGGCGGGCGACAACAATGTCAAGCTCGAACTGCAACCGGCCAACTTCCGCGTCGAGGATGTGGTGGTGACGGCCGAAGCGGGCAAGGCGGGCGCAGCCACCTCGTCGACCATATCGCGCACGGCCATCGACCACATACAGTCGACTTCGCTGTCGGACGTTATGAACCTCCTGCCCGGCTCCACCGTGCAGTCGACCGACAACCTCACCCTCGCGCAGGCGTCGACTTTCTCCATCCGCGGCGGCTCGAGCCTCGGCACGGCCGTCATCATGGACGGCACGCCGCTGTCGAACAACTCCAACATGCAGAACATGACTTCGGCGTTCGGCGGAGCTCCCGACCTGAAGAGCGCGCTGGCCAACGGCAACGCCGCTATGGCAACCCCCACCTCGGGCGTCGACATGCGTCAGATCTCGACCGACAACATCGAATCGGTGGAGGTAATACGGGGCATCGCGTCGGCCGAGTACGGCGACATAACCTCGGGCGCGGTGCTGGTCAACACCAAGGCGGGCCGCGCGCCGCTTCAGGTGAAGCTGACGATGAACCCCAACCTCTATCAGGTGTCGGCCACGCACGGCATCCAGCTGGGCGAAAAGGCGGGACGGCAGGCGGGCGCGCTCAACTACAGCGCCGACTACACTTTCTCGCAGTACAAGCCCACCGAGGGATATTCGCATTACAGCCGCACGAATGCCACCGTGGGCTACACCAACAGCATCGGCCGCTGGTACACCAACTCGACCCTTTCGGTCGGCGTCTACCGCGACAAGGACAAGCCCACCCCGGGTTACGAAGAGGACAAGGCTTACGGCTTGCAGAAGGAGAACCGCTACCGTTTCAACACCAAGGGCACGGTGTCGTTCGACAAAGGGTGGTTCAACAACATAAAATACGCCGCGTCGTTCACCCTGACCGACAAGCACACCTACTTCGAGGATATGGCCATAAACTCCGAGTGGTCGTTCTCGACCTCGAAGACCGACGGCGAGACGCTCTCCAGCGTGCAGGGCGCGCCGATCTACATGGAGGACGGCAGCGTGCTGGTCGACGGCACGAGCCCCGAAAAGGCGTGGAGATCGCCCAACAGCTACTTCTATGCCTACAACATTTACGGCAAGGAGCTCAACACATACGCTCAGGTGATAGCCAACTTCGCGGGCGAGGCGGGTCCCACGAGCCACTTCATAAAGTTGGGAGCCGACTTCAAGAACGACGGCAACACGGGCCGCGGCAAGGTCTTCGATCCCGACTGCCCGCCGCAGCGCAACCTGTCGTTCGACTACTCGACGCAGCGCGAGCGCGCATATGACGACATACCCTTCATGTCGACGCTGGGCCTCTTCGCCGAGGAGTCTTTCAACCTCCGCTTCGCCCGCCGCAACCTCAACATCGTCGCGGGCGTGCGTTACGACAAGGTGTTCGACTTCGACGGCGTGGTGTCGCCGCGCATCAACGCATCGCTGGAGATCATCCCCAACAAACTCTTCGTGCGCGGAGGTTACGGCATCACGGCCAAGACCCCCACGCTGGCCATACTCTATCCGCAGGAGGCCTATTTCGACCTGCTCAACTTCAACAACGCGCCGTCGACCTCCACGCCCGACGCGCAGAAGTTTCAGGTGATAACCACCCGCGTGTTCGACACCAAGAATTACGATCTGGAGATGGCCACCGCCACCAAATACGAAGCGGGCATCGACTTCAAGATCGGTCAGGTGCGCGGTGCGTTCACGGTGTTCAAGGATCGCAGCGACAACGGCTACACTTTCTCGCCGACTTTGGATTCGTATCGCAGCGTCGATCTGGTGAAGTACGCGGTGGCCGAGCTGCCCGAGGACGGCACGACGCTGCCCGTCTTGAAAGAGGAGTCGACCACCCCCGTGCTGCTCAGCTACGCCATGCCGACCAACAACGCGGCATGCGAGACGCGCGGCATCGAGATGTCGCTCGACTTCGGCCGCATCGACGCCATCCGCACCCGCTTCATCCTCGACGGAGCGTGGACGCGCACCGAGACATGGCACAACGGCTACTCTTTCCGCCGAGCGTCGTCGGGCAACATCGACGACCACATGGGAGTCTTCGCCGACGGCGTGCACAACTACCGCGAGATATTGTCGACCAACCTCAAGGCCGTGCACAACATCCCGAGCATCGGGTTCGTAATCTCGGCCACGGCCAACGTGGTATGGAGCGAGAATGCGTGGCAGAAGTTCATCGACGACGAGATCCCCGTGAAGTACATCTCGGTCGCCGACGGCAAGGTGTACGATTTCGACGAGTCGATGTTCGAGCTGGACGAGTTCAAGGCGATCGACGTGCGCAAGGAGCTGGACGTGCGCCGCAATATCAAGGACAGCTACATGTCGCCCCTGCTGTGCGTCAACGTCAACCTCACCAAGGAGATAAAGGATTACCTGCGCATATCGTTCTATGCCAACAACGCGTTCCGCAGCACGCCGCTGTGGCAGAGCACCAAGACCCCGGGCAAGTTCGTCCGCCGCAACAAGGATACCTTCTTCTTCGGACTCTCGCTCACCGCAATAATCAAATAACCCAACCACACGCATCATGAAAAGATATATACGCAACATAGCCGCCCTCGCCGTCGCGCTGACGGCAAGCGCGTGCGCCGAGATGATGACCGACGCCGATGAGGCGGAGGTTATACGCTACATCGAAGTGGCCTACAAGGTCGACATACACGACTTCACCGACGCCGACGGCAACTCCGTCAGCGCCCCCGCCGAGTGGTTCGACGAGTTGGAAGTGAAGTTCAACAACTTCGCGGAGCTGACGGAGACCGTCGTTCCCGTCGACGCCCAAGGCATAGCCCGCGCGCGGATCACCCCGGGCATCTACAACGTCACGGTGCGCAAGACCGAGAAACTCGACGGCAAGAGCTACATCCTCAACGCGTTGAACCAGAACGTGCCGTTGATCGACGACGTGTCGGCCGACCAGATAGGCGACGCGACCACCATATCGGTGCGTCCGATCCTCGGCTCGCCGCTCTGTTTCCGCGAGATATACTATGCGGGCGCCCCGGGCAACTATTTCCGCGGGCAGTTCTATGAGATCTACAACAACGGCGACGAGGTGGTATATCTCGACCATCTCTGCCTGACGCAGCTCCACCCCGCCTACGCCACGGCGACCCTGCCCAAGTGGCCCGACGAGGACGGAGTCGACAAATACGCCTACGGCGTCACGCTGTGGCAGATACAGGGCGACGGCGACGACTGGCCCCTGCTCCCGGGCGAGTCGGTCGTAATCTCGCAGGAGGCCGCCGACCACACCAAGATCGCCAGCTTCTCGGGTTCGTTCGGACTTATCGACAACTCGAAGTCGGAGTGGGAGTGCTGGGCGGGCAACCCGCAGCGCGTGAACGAGGAGGTGCCCGACCTGCCGTATGTGTTCTGGTCGGGAACCATCATCAAGTTGCAGTGGCTCACAGCGGTCAGCGGCTCGGCCTTCTGTCTCTACCAGCCCGGGCGCAACCTTGAGTTCGGCGACGACGACTATTGGAAAGTGGGCGTCACCACGCAGTGCGTGGTGGGCGGCTCGGGACAGCAGTTCGCCCGCATGCCAGTGGGCGACATACTCGATGCCGTGGAGCTGATCCCCACCATGAGCGACCTCAACATGAAGCGCATCCCGGGCATAATCGATTCGGGCGCGGCTTCGGTGGGCGGCACCTATTTGGGCAAGAGCATCTGCCGCAAGGTGGTCGCCACGCGCGACGACGGCACGCCGATATATCAGGACACCAACAACTCGACCGACGATTTCGAGGTGATGGACCGCCCCGCGATACGTCGCAACGGCGAGAAACGTCCCTCGTGGAGTCCTTGGGCCGAATAGTGTAAACGCATAAAACAGAAACGCAACTATGAGAAACATAAAACTTACGATAGCGTCATTGGCCGTAACGGCGATAGTGTCGGGCGCGGCGGCTCAGGAGCCCGCAGAGGCGTCGACGCCCGCCGGCATCGAGCGCAAGAAGATGGAGAGCCTCTGGTTCACCCACACCGACAACGCCGCGGGCGCACAGCTCGACGCGATGGGGCGTTACAGCCGTCTGGGCATAAAGTACGACAAGACCAAGGGCGGTTACAAACGCGCGCAGGAGGGCGTCAATAACGACTCTTACGGCTTCTCGACCGACGGAGGCGGCACGTTCGACAATCTGGGCGGCGCATTCCTTTGGGGTTACTTCGACTACACGCACGACAAGATCCGCGACGCGCGTTTCAATGCCTCGCTCATCGACCCGCTGCGCGGCATGCCTTATTACATCGCCGACCGCAACCTGAGCGACTGGATCAATCAGGATTATTCGCTCGGACTGAAGGCCGCCACGCCCGCGCTGTGGGACCGCCTGATCTTCGGTATAGGGCTCGACTACACCAACGCGCAGGGAGCCAAGCAGATGGATCCCCGCCCGAAGGTGCTGATGTCGAAATTCGCCGTCACGCCCTCGGTAGTCGTCACCGCGGGCCGTCACGCCGTGGGAGCCGATTTCGCGTACAGCTCGCGCCGCGAGGACGGATTGAGCATGAACTCCGTGATCATCGTGAACCAGCCCGTTTGGGAGATGCTGGGCACGGGATTCTTCACCGAGGGCGAGATCGGCGCGGGAATGTCGGGCTTGCGCGACTACAACGCCAACTCGCTCGGCGGAGGAGTGCAATACTCCTTCTCGACCGACAAGATAAAGGTGCTGCTCTCGGGCGAATACACCCACACCGTGGAGGATGCCGGCAACCACTACACCACGCCCAAGACCGTCGGCACCACCAAGGAGAACATATGGGTCGGCAAGCTCGATCTGTTGTGGAGCCTCGACGATAATAATGCGCTGTCGTTCGACGCCGAGTATTACGACCGCAGCCTCGACGGAATCGAGTATGTGCAGATATTCGACAACACTTACGAGGTGAGCCAATGGGTAGTCCTTTCGAAGAATATACGTTCGAATTGGTCGACCCGCCGCGCGGGATTCTCGCTCGACTACATGAACAAGGACGGCGGCGACGCCTACCGCTGGCTGGCTGGCGTCGATCTGCGTTACGAGAAGTTCTCGGACATATACTACATCCCCCGCAGCACGCAGAACGTGGACGACATCCGCATCGAGCTGCGCGCCAAGAAGAACTTCCGCTTCGGCGACAACTCCATCCTCCTCGGGGCGCGCGGGTCGTACAAGAACGTGCTCGACAGCGACCGCGCTTACGGCGGCAACAACTCCTCGTCGGAGATCTACACCGAAATGGTGCTGCACGATTACGACTACATGCGCTGCGACAGCTATTCGCTGGGCGGCGAGCTGACCTATACGCGTCACGGCATCTTCAACGGACGCACGTCGATCTTCGCCAAGGCTTCGGCCGACTGTCTGAAGGCTTGCGACTCGAAGATCGGCCGCGATCTCGGACGCCGCGGATTCCTCGCGGTCGAGGTGGGATTGGCGTTTTAAGACACTGTCAAGAGAAACATAAAACGGTATATAAATGATTCGAAAAACAAGACTCTGCGCGCTCCTGCTCCTCGCCGCGACATGCTTCGCGGCCACGGTCCGCGCGCAGCAGGTGGAACGACCCGCCGTCGAGGGCCCCTCGTCGTTCGCCGTGATAACCGACAGCCTCACCTACGTAAACTGTCGGCAGCAGATCGCGCTCTACAAACAGACCGTCGAGAGCGAGGGGCTGCCCGTATTCGTCGCCTATGCGCAATGGCAGTCGCCCGACGAGGTGCGCGCGCTCCTGAAACGCCTCCATGACGAGGAGGCTCTGGAGGGGTGCGTGCTGATCGGCGACGTGCCCATAGCGATGATAACCCGCGCCCAGCACCTCACCTCGGCGTTCAAGATGGACGAACGCAAATTCCCCCTCAGCGAGTGCTCGGTGCCTTCGGACCGCTTTTACGACGACTTCGACCTGAAGTTCACCCCGCGCGACGAGCCGAGCGAGGGGCTCATGCACTTCTATGCCATGGCGCCCGACTCGCCGCAATACATCTCGTGCGACATCTACTCGGCCCGCATCAAGCCGCAGGCCGGCAACGGCGATCCCTATGCGCAGATCGCCCGCTATCTGGAGAAGGCCGTGCGCGAACACCGCTGGGGCAACGAGTTCGACACCTTCGTATCCTACACGGGCCACGGATCCTACTCCAACTCGCTCACCGCATGGCGCAGCGAGCAGCAGATCACCCGCGAACAGTTCGGCGACCGCTTCTCGCGCCGCAATACGGCCAAATATCTGCGCTACTCGATGGATCCCTACATGAAATACGACCTTATCCGCGAGTTGAGGCGCAAGGATCTCGACTTCATGGTGTTCCACGAGCACGGCGACTACTACCGCCAATACGTCTCGGGCGACCCCGTGACCGACGAGACCGAGGCACATATCGAGCAGATGGAGACGCGCCTGCGCTCGCTCTACCGCCGCAACCCCGAGTCGGCCCGCAAGACGGCCGCCGCGTGGGGATTGGACTCGACGTGGTACGCCGACGCCGAAACGCCCGCCGCCATCGAGAAGGATTCGCTGCTCGACCTGCGTCTGGGCATCATCAACGAGGAGATCGACGACATACGTCCCAACGCCCGCATGGTGGTGTTCGACGCATGTTTCAACGGCGATTTCCGCAACGGCGACTACATAGCGGGCAAGTACATCTTCTCCGAGGGCGACTGCTGCGTGGCGTGGGCCAACAGCGTGAACGTGCTTCAGGACAAATCGGCGTTCGACCTGCTCGGCCTGCTGGCCCGCGGCATCCGCATAGGCGTATGGGCCAAGCACATCAACATACTCGAATCGCACATCTCGGGCGATCCGACCCTCGCGTTCCGCAGCCCCGACGCCGAGCGGCTCGACATCAACCGCAACGTGCTGCGCAAGGAGCCCGAATACTGGCTCGCGCAGCTCGACAGCGACATCCCCGACATGCGTTCGCTCGCCTTGATACGCCTCTATGAGGAGAACTATCCCGAGACGCCGAAAGTGCTGCTCGACCAATTTCTTAATTCGCCGTATGCCGTGGTGCGCCACACCGCGTTCCGCCTTGCGGAGAGCCTCGACGGGCCCGAGTTCAAGACCATACTCATGGCGTCGGTGCGCGACGAGTTCGAGTTCCTGCGCCGCATAGGCGTCACGCGCATGGGCCGCGTGGGCGACGACGACTTCATCCCGCTGCTCGTCGACACCTACATCGACGACCACAACTCTGCGCGCGTGGTGTTCCAGACCGTGCAGTCGCTCAAATGCTTCGACCGCGACAAGGTGAAGGCGGCCATCGAGAAGCGGTTCGAGAATGCCGATTTCTACAACGCCGAGAACTATCGCAAGGCGTTGCTGGCCGCCCTCGACACGCAGACGGTGAAGGGCATGCCCAAGGATCTGGCCGACATAGCCGACCGCGAGGATCCGAAGTGGCGCAAGTTCTACATCTCCTATCTCAAGAACCGCCCTCTGAACCAGTTCGCCGACGAGTTCGCCCGCATCCTCTGCGACGAGACCGAGCCCGAGGACCTGCGCGTATGTATGGCCGAGGCGTTGGCGTGGTTCGACCTCTCGGTGAACAGGGGCGTGATAATCGAGGCCTGCGAAAGGCTGCTGGAGAAGGGCGGCATGTCGGAGGAGCTGACGCGCGAGGTGACGCGCGCCCGCACCCGCCTCACTTCCGAAAAATAGAGCGTAAAAACAAGACTGCAATGAAAAACATCATATTCACACTCGCGGCCCTCGCGGCATTCGTCATGCCCGCCGACGCCGCCAAAACCCGAATAACGGTCGAGCGGCCCGCCTCGAAGCGCGCCACCTCGTTCGCCATCGTGATCGACGCCGAGACCTATCGTCGCTGCCGCGCCGAAGTCGAGGCCTACCGCGACGCTCTCGACCGCGACGAACTGGCCGTCTACATCCTCTCGGCCGAGTGGCAGACGCCCGACGAGGTGCGCGGCTGCCTCGCGCGAATCTATGAATCGAACCTGAAGCGTATGCCTCTGGAGGGCGCCGTGTTCATCGGCGACGTGCCTTTCGTGAGCGTGCAGAACGCGCAGCACATGACCACGGCGTTCAAGATGAACGAGCGGACCTTTCCCAAGGACGAAGCCTCGGTGACGAGCGACCGTTTTTACGACGATCTGCATCTGAAATTCGAGTTCATCGAACGCGATTCGATCAACCCTCTGCGATTCTACTACCGCCTCTCGCCCGATTCGCCGCAGCGGCTCGATCCGACCTTCTATTCGGGTCGTATCCTCTACCCCGAGCAGCTCGGGGGCGACAAGTACGAGGCCATCGCGCGCTACCTGCGCAAGGCGGTGGCCGAGCGGACCAAGGACGTCGATCTGGACCACGTGGTCACATACGCGGGCCACGGCTACAACTCCGACTGCCTCACGGCGTGGATGGACGAGCGCATAGCCATAGGCGAGATGTTCCCGCAGGTGGTGCGCAACGACTTTCGGGCCCTCACGCAGCTCAACTTCCGCATGGAGGAGAACATGAAATACAACATCTTCGACCAGTTGGCCCGTCCCGAGGTCGACGTGATGCTGTTCAACGAGCACGGCTCGCCCGACAAACAGCACATCAGCGCCGAGGGCGAACCCGAGACGTTCGAGGCCCGCGCCGAGGCCCTGCGCAGCGAGATATACTACATGCTCGCGCGCGAGAAGCGCAAGCCCGACGGCGACGTGGCGGGCGCGGTGGAGTACTTCAAGGAGAGATATCGCCTCACCGACAAATTCTTCGAGGAGTTCTTCGCTCCCGCCGAGAAGGGGACGTCGGGCCGCGAGGGCGATCTCACGCTCGACGATCTGAAAGACAAGCGTCCGCAGCCCCGTTTCGTGATGTTCAACGCCTGCTACAACGGGTCGTTCCATCGCGCCGGCTACATCGCGGGCAGCTACATATTCTCCGACGGACGCACCGTCGCGGCGCAGGGCAACACGGTGAACGTGTTGCAGGACCGCTGGACGTACGAAATGCTGGGACTCATCTCGCACGGCGTCCGCATCGGACAGTACAACCGCCTGATCGCCACCCTCGAGGGGCATATCATAGGCGACCCGACGTTCCGTTTCGCATCCGTCGACGATCTCTGCCTCTCCCGCATGATGACGACGCGCCGTTGCGATACGGCCGACGCGGCGGCGAACGCCCGCAACGCCGCCTACTGGCGCGAGCTGATCGACGTCGACAACGCCGACGTGCGGAGCCTCGCGCTGCGCATGCTCGCCGACGGCGGCATGATCTCGGCCGCGGAGCTGCTTGTAGAATACCGCGAATGTCCCTTCGCCACCACCCGCATGGAGTGCCTGAAGCTCCTCGCGCGCCACGGATGCCGTCCCGAGACGGTCGCGGCGGTGGGCGAAGCGTTGTACGACAGCTACGAAACGGTGCGCCGCAACGCAGCGACATACGCGTGGATGCTCGGCGCGCCCGAACTTACGTATAAGGCTGCCGCGGCGGCGGTGAACTGCCGCGAGTCGCAGCGCGTGGCCTACATACTTTCGAAGGCTCTGCAACTCGCCCCCGAGGGGCACGCTTCGGCGGCATGCGCGGCGGCGATCGACGAGTCGGGTTATCCGACCGACCGCAGCGGCGCCCTCGACGAGTGGAGAGAGTCCGTCGCCGCCATGCAGAAGGCCAAGCATCGGGAGATGGCGCAGCTCTTCGACCCCGAGGCTCCCGCCGCGCGCCGCACCGCGGCCGTAAGATCGGTGCGCAACAACACCTATCACGAGTACGTGCCGCAGCTCATCGAGCTTCTGAAAGACGAGTCGCAGCCCGTCGAACTGCGCGTCATGACCGCCGAGGCGTTGGGTTGGTTCACGCTCTCGTATCGCAAGGACGAGATCGTGCGGGCCTGCCGCGCGCTGCGCACCTCCGACAAGGAACTGGCCGCCGAAGTACGTCGAACCGTAAACAGATTACTTTAATCCTATCATGAAAAAATTATTCACCCTGCTTTTCGCGATCGCCTCGGCGACCGCATACGCCGAACCGACCGAGGTCGCTCCGTCGGTCAAGACGCCCACTTCGTTCGCCGTCTTCATCGACCGCGCCAGTTATGACCGCTGTCGCGAGGCGGTAGAGGCCTATCGCGCCGCCGTGCAGGCCGACGGTCTTGGCACCTACATAATCTGCGACGACTGGCAGTCGCCCGACGAGGTGCGCGAACGCATCCTCGCCCTCGCCTCCGACAAGCGGATGCCGCTGGAGGGCGTGGTGTTCGTCGGCGACGTGCCCATAGCCATGCTGCGCGACGCCCAGCACCTTTCATCGGCGTTCAAGATGAACCAAGCCGCCGACCGCAAAAAGTCGTCGATCCCCTCGGACCGCTTTTACGACGACTTCGATCTGAAGTTCGACTTCATCGACCGCGACGCCGACAACCCGCTGTACTTCTACTACTCGCTCCGTCACGACTCGGCGCACCACATCCGCTCCGACATCTATTCGGCGCGCATCAAGCCCGTCGTGCGCGAGGGAGTCGACAAATACGAGGCGTTGTCGGCCTATCTGCGCAAGGCGGCCGCCGAGCACGGAGCCGCGAACCGTCTCGACCACATGTTCGTCTTCTGCGGCCACGGCTACAACTCGGAGGCTTACGACGCTTGGGCGGGCGAGCAGGTGGCGTTGCGCGAGCAGATCCCCTCGATGCGGCGCAGCGGCCACCGCATAGCCTGCTGCACGTTCGAGACCCGTTTCCCGATGAAACGTTACCTTTTGCAGCACCTTCAGGACGAGACTCTCGACATCGCCATCTGCCACCACCACGGATCGCCCGAGGTGCAATATCTGAACGGCTACCAAGACGTGTCGGACGCCCGCGCGTCGATCGCCAACGTAAAGCGTTACCTGCGCAGCAAGACCGTGGGGTACGACGATGCCGAGAAGCGCATCGGCGACTACATGAATTCGCTCGACGTGCCGCGCAGCTGGTTCGACATGTCGGACTCGACCCGCATGGTCGATTCGCTCTACAACCGCGAGCTCGACATCGATCTGCTCGACATATACGAGGCCGAGCCCGCGGCGCGGTTCGTGATGTTCGACGCCTGCTTCAACGGCTCGTTCCACCTCGACGAGTATGTCGCGGGAGCCTACATCTTCGGCCGCGGCAAGACCGTGGTCGCGATGGCCAACAGCGTCAACAGCCTGCAAGACAAGTGGCCCGACCGTTACATCGGCCTGCTGGCCTGCGGCGTGCGCGTGGGGCAGTGGGCGCGGGGCACCTTCTACCTCGAGAGTCACATCATCGGCGACCCCACGCTGCGTTTCGAGAACGCGGAGAGCGTCGGAGGATTCAACGAGGCCATGACCCTGCGCGCCCGCGACGACAAATATTGGCTCAACACCCTGCGCAAGAGCGACTATCCCGACATTCAGGCCTATGCGCTCCGCAGCCTGAGCGAGAACCGCTACCGCGACATCGTGCCGCTCCTCGTCTCGACGTTCCGCGAGTCGCCTTACGGCACGGTGCGCATGGAGTGTCTCAAGCTGCTCAGCGCCAAGCATGCGCCCGAGTTCGTGGAGCTGCTGCCCGTCGCCCTTAAAGACGATTACGAGCTGGTGCGCCGCATGGCCGCCAACTACATGGGCCGTTGCGGCGACGACGCGTTGATAGCCGCCGACGTCGAGGCCGTGGTGAACGCCTACATATCGAACCGCGTCACCTACCACACCACCGACGCCCTCACGCTCTTCGATCCCGACAAGACCGCGGCCGAGATCTCGCGCCGTTTCGCCGCGCAGCCCGAAGCGGCGTTCGGCGAGAGCAACGAGGCGGCCTATCTCGACCGCGTGGAGCGCGGCGAGAAGTCGCTGCAACGCGACATAGAATATATCTTCGATACCGCCAATCCGCAGAAACGCCGTCTGGCCGAGATAAAGTCGTTCCGCAACTACCACTACCACCGCGCCGTGCCGCAGATCATCCGCTTCGCCGAGGATGCCTCGCAGGATGAGGAGTTGCGCACGGCGGCCGTCGAGGCGTTAGGCTGGTTCGGACTTTCGTACCAACGTCCCCTCATCGAGGAGGCCGCGAGCCGTCTGGCCGCCGAGGACGCCTCCGAGAGCGTGAAGTGCGAAGCGCGAAAGACGCTCGCCCGACTGGCCGCATATTGACGCAGCGGCGACATTTATACGAAAAACCCCGTCGGAGCCGCTCCGACGGGGTTTTCTCTGTCTTGCGATCAGCAACTATTCGGCCGCGGTCTCGCGCGCGAAACTGTAACGGTAACGGGCGTTGCCGTCTTGGCACTCGAGATACATGTTGGTGTCGGTCATGGTCGATATGCGTCCGACGAGCAGAACGTACTGCTTCTCGTTGTTGGTGCCGTAAAGCGTGAGGTAGGTAGCGTTCTCCTGCGGATCGAAGGTCAAAACCCACATCTTGTTGGAGAAGAAAGGCTCCCAGTGGCTGTTGCCGAGCGAATAGGACATATCGCTCTTGATGTCGATCTTGTCGCCCTGCACGATGTAGGCGTTGGCGGGAACCTCGGGCGAGATGCTCGTTACGACCCACTTGCCCTGCACCAGATCTCCATAGCTGCTCTCGAACTCCTTCTTGCAGCTCGAAAGCGATATTACGGCCGTAATCGAAACGACCGAAACGATAAACGCGAATATTCTTTTCATAGCAATTAAATAATTAACGCAGGCAAAAATAGTAAAATCATCCCGAACGGCAAATTTTCCGCCGCCGCGCATTCTACTCCGTCGCGCCCGCCACGCGGTATTTGCCGCCCTTGCGCGTGGGGAACTCGGCCACGTACCAATCGCCCTCGCGGCGGGTCTCCGCCTTCGCGCCCTTTACGACGATGGGGTTGCGGCTGCGCACGGCGCACCGTTCGCCCGCCGTCGAGACTATCTCGCCCGACACGACCTGTCCGTCGCGCCACTCCAACGCCACCTCGAAGCCTCCGCGGGCGCGCAGACCGCGATAGCTGCCGTCGCACCACGCCTCGGGCAGGGCGGGCAGCAGATCGATGCGGCCGCGCGCGGACTGTATGAGCATCTCGGCCACGCCCGCCGCGCCGCCGAAGTTGCCGTCGATCTGGAAAGGCGGGTGGGCGTCGAGCAGATTGGGGTAGGTGCCGCCTCCGCGGGCATCCTTGTCGTTGACGTAGGTGAGCAGCATGCGGTAGATGCGATACGCGTGATCACCGTCCAAAAGACGTGCCCAAAGGTTCACGCGCCAGCCCGTCGACCATCCCGTGGCCTTGTCGCCGCGCAATTCGAGCGAACGCGCGCTCGCGGCGGCCAGATCGGGCGTCGTCTCGGGCGATATGTGGTGCCCCGGGTAGAGACCTATCAGGTGCGACTGGTGGCGGTGGCGCGGCTCGGGATCCTCCCAGTCGTGATACCACTCCTGAAGATTGCCTTTGTGTCCGATTTGATAGGGGTAAATCTTATCCAACGCGGCGGCGATCTTCGCCCGCAACTCGGCGTCGGCATCCAACTCGGCCGCCGCGGCCGCGGCGGCCGACAGACACTCGCGGATGATGGCCAGATCGGCCGTGGCGCCGTAAGAGGTCGTTCCCGCATAGCCGTCCGAGGTGAAGAAGTAGTTCTCGGGCGAGGTAGACGGCGAGGTCACCAGATTGCCCTGCTTGTCCTCCACCAGCCAGTCGAGGCAGAATTCCGCCGCACCCTTGAGCAGCGGATAGGCGCGCTCGGCGAGAAACTCGCGGTCGAGCGTGAAGAGGTAGTGCTCCCAGAGGTGGGTGCTGAGCCATGCGCCGCCCATCGGCCAGTTGGCCCACGACGGATCGCCCGTGAACTCGCCCACGGGATTCGACATGGCCCAGATGTCGGAGTTGTGGCAGGTGACCCAGCTGCCGCAGCCGTAATAGTTGCGCGCCGAGTGGCGGCCCGTTTGCGCGAGGTTGCCGATGAAGTCGAACAGAGGCTCGTGCAACTCGGTGAGGTTGAGCACCTCGGCGGGCCAGTAGTTCTCCTCGGTATTGATGTTCACCGTGTAGTTGCTGTTCCACGGCGGCAGCAGCATGTCGTTCCACAAACCCTGAAGGTTCATCGGCACGCCCTCGGTGCGCGAGGCCGAGATCATGAGGTAGCGGGCGAACTGGAAGTAGAGCATTTCCAGATTGTTGTCCTCGCCGCCCGCCGTGAGAGCTTTCAGACGCTCGTCGGTGGTAGCCGTCGCGACGGGTGCGCGCTCGCCCAGCTGGACGTCGACGCGGTCGAAGTACGAGGCGAAATCGGCGGTGTGACGCTTGCGCAGCGATTTGTAGTTCAGCTTCTCGGCCGCGGCCATCTGCTCGGCGGCCAAGGCGCGGTAGTCGCGTCCCTCCTTGGCGGGATCCTTGTCGAATCCGTTGAAGCTGGTGGCGACCGTGACGAGCAGCACGGCGTCGGTACAGCCCTCGAGCACGAGTTTGTCGCCCTCGCAACGCACCTCGCCGTCGGCCGAGACGACCTTCACGAGCGTCATGAAGTGCGTGCCGCGATTCTCGTCCCACGAGATCGTGCGGTCGCGCGCGATGTTATAGGGGGCATATCCGTCGACTGAGATCATGCCGTCGGCGGCCGTCGCCGCGAAACGCAATTGGCTGCGGAAACCGATCTTGCAGTCGAGCGCGCCGCGACGGTCGGCATGCAGGCGCACGGCCATAACCTTGTCGGGCGCCGAGACGAAATATTCGCGCGAGAAGCCCACGCCGTCGCGCGTGTAATTCACCTGCGACACGGCGCGGCTTATGTCGAGTTCGCGGCTGTACGCCGTCGCTTCGCCGCCCTCGCCGAAGTCGAGCGTGAGGCCGCCTAACGGCGAATAGCTCTGCGAGAATTTGCCTTGCAGGCGTCGCTGCAAGCGGTCGGCCGCGCGGTAGTCCTCGCGTTCGAGGGCCTCGCGCACGGGGGCCAGACCCTCCGCCGCGGCAGTGGGGTCGATGTCGCGGTCGACGGGCTCGCCCGACCACAGGGTCAGCTCGTTGAGGTCGATGCGGTCACGCTCCACACCGCCGTATATCGTCGCGCCCATGCGGCCGTTGCCCATCACCAAAGCCTCGATGAAGGCCTCGGCGGGTTCGTCGTACCACATGCGCCATCGCGCGTCGGACTTGGGTTCGCCGCAGGCCGCGACAGCCGCGACGAGCAACGCTGCCGTCGACAGTAGCATAGGAAATTTTCTCATAATTCGATCGTTTACAGGTTAGAGTTATCGGCGGAGAAATGCTCCGCAATGCAAATATAATCAAAATTGTCCAACGCCCTCGGGGCGCGGGGAGAGGCACTTCGTTTTCTCGACTTTTTTTTATAGTTTTGTGTTCGGTTAACTACCGACTAAAAATTCACAACCGCATTATGAGTAAAATTGTAACATTCGGAGAGATCATGTTGCGTCTGGCGACACCCGATCATCTCAGATTTTCGCAGGCCCGCGCGTTCAACGCGACTTTCGGCGGCGGCGAAGCCAACGTGGCCGTCTCGCTGGCCAACTACGGCGAGCGGGTCGACTTCGTCACGCGGCTGCCTCGCAACGACATCGCCGAGGCCTGCGTGGGCGAGTTGCGCCGTTACGGCGTGGGCGTCGACAACATCGTCTACGGAGGCGAACGCCTCGGCATCTACTTCCTCGAAACGGGAGCCGTGGCGCGCCCGAGCAAGGTGATCTACGACCGCGCCCATTCGTCGATCTCGACCATAGAGCGCGGCATGATCGACTGGGACGAGGTGTTCGAGGGCGCCGACTGGTTCCACTGGACGGGTATCACCCCCGCCGTAAGCGCCTCGGCCGCCGAGGTGTGTCTCGACGCGTGCCGCGCCGCCAACCGACTCGGCGTCACGGTATCGTGCGACCTCAATTATCGCAAGAATCTGTGGAAATACGGCAAGAGCGCGTCGGAGGTGATGCCCGCGCTCACGGAGTGTTGCGACGTGATCCTCGGCAACGAGGAGGACGCCGAGAAGGTGTTCGGCATAAAGCCCGAGGGCTTCGACGCCGCCGCCACGGAGGGCAAGGTCGACGCCTCGTCGTTCCGCAGCGTCTGCGCGCAGCTCATGGCCCGATTCCCGCGCGCCAAAAAGGTGGTCGTCACCCTGCGCGGCTCGATCAACGCCGACCACAACACGTGGGGCGGCGTGCTGTACGACGGCGAGACGCTATATGAGTCGCCCCGTTACGACATCACTCATATCGTCGACCGCGTGGGCGGCGGCGACTCGTTCATGGGCGGGCTCATATACGGCCTGCGCAACTTCGGGGGCGACGACCGACGCGCGCTCGAATTCGCGGTGGCCGCCTCGTGCCTCAAGCACACCATATACGGCGACTTCAACGCGGTGAGCGTCGCCGAGGTGGAGAACCTCATGAAGGGCGACGGCTCGGGCCGCGTGGCGAGATAAAATCAATGTGTATCCGCACCGCTCTGCGGTGCTGTCTTCGGCGGCTCGCACCTTGGTGCGCCCCCCGCAGCCGCCGAAGATATTATGCTCTCGGGCGGCAGCCTGCGGCCCGCGCGACTCTCGCGAGTCGCATTTTCCGACAAGACGAAACATAAAACCAAATGCGATTATATATTTTAATGTACCTGATTCGGAGCGTAGCGACCGAAGTCCCCTCCGAGGAGGGGATTTCGGGGAGGGGCAGATTTGTAAACGCGGCCTGTGGCCGCGGGTAGACGACCATCGGGGCTGCTTTTACGACAATATGACGTCGGTACATTGAAATATATGATTGCCAAACAGAAAAATATGTCAAGATTTTCAAAGATAGAGGTCCTCGCGACCATGAAACGCACGGGCATGGTTCCCGTGTTCTACAACGCCGACGTCGAGATCTCCAAACGCGTGCTCAAGGCGTGCTACGACGGCGGCGTGCGCGCGTTCGAGTTCACCAACCGCGGCGATTTCGCCCACGAGATCTTCGGCGAGCTGAACCGTTGGGCTGCCGCGGAGTGTCTCGAAATGATCCTCGGCGCGGGCAGCGTCGTCGACGCACCCACTGCCGCGCTCTACATACAATTGGGCGCGGCGTTCATCGTCGGCCCGCTGTTCAACCCCGACGTGGCGAAGGTGTGCAACCGCCGCTGCATCCCCTACACTCCCGGGTGCGGTTCGGTCTCGGAGATCGGCTTCGCGCAGGAGGCGGGATGCGACCTGACGAAGATATTCCCCGCGGGAAATGTCGGCGGGCCCTCGTTCGTCAAGAACATCAAGGCACCCATGCCGTGGTCGATGCTCATGGCCACGGGCGCCGTGGAGCCCACCGAGGAGAACCTCGCGGCATGGTTCAAGGCGGGAGTGACGGTGGTGGGAATGGGCTCGAAACTCTTTCCGAAAGAGATCGTCGCGGCGGGCGACTGGCAGGCCGTGAGCGATCTGTGCCGCCGCGCGCTCGACATCATAGCCCGCGCCCGCGGATAACGCTTTCAAGAAACCTACACAAAAACTAACGTTTTCGATAAGCCGAGAGCAGAGCCGAACTTGTTCGGGCTATGCCGAGGCGAGAAAACGACTGTTGTAAAACGAACCGAACCTATGACTCAAACGAATCGAAAAATGACATCCTACCGTTGGGTGATCTGCGGTCTGCTCTTTTTCGCCACGACCGTTAATTATCTCGACCGTCAGGTGCTCTCGCTCACGTGGGAGGACTTCATCCGTCCGGAATTCCACTGGACCAACCATCATTACGGCTGGGTGACGGGAATATTCTCGCTCGTATATGCCGTCGCCATGCTCTTCGCGGGCCGCATCGTCGACAAGCTCGGCACCAAGCGCGGCTACATGTGGAGCATCGGCATCTGGTCGGCGGGCGCCTGCCTCCATGCGCTGTGCGGCGTGGCCACCGAGCACATCGTCGGCCTGCCCGACGCGGCGGCCTTGCGCGCCGTGGCCGAGAATGTCGATCTGGCGGCGAAGATCGCGCTGGTATCGCTCACTCTGTTCATCATGGCCCGTTGCGTGCTGGCCATCGGCGAGGCGGGCAACTTTCCCGCGGCGATAAAGGCCACCGCCGAGTATTTCCCCAAGAAGGATCGCGCGTACGCCACCAGCATATTTAACGCGGGTTCCACCATCGGCGCGCTCATAGCCCCTTTCGCCATCCCGACACTCGCCGCGCGCTTCGGATGGGAGGCGTCGTTCATCATCATCGGAGCCTTGGGCTTCGTGTGGATGGGATTCTGGCAGTTCCTATACAAGAAACCCGACCGCAACCCCGCCGTCGACGCTGCCGAGCTGGCCTACATCAACTCCGACACCGAGCAGGAGCGCGCCGAGTCCGAGAAAGCGGCCGCCGAGGCTGCCGCCGCGCCCAAAGTGTCGCTGTGGCGTTGCTTCGGCTATCGTCAGACGTGGGCATTCATATCGGGCAAGGCCATAGCCGACGGAGTGTGGTGGTTCTATCTGTTCTGGATGCCGTCGTACCTTAAGAACGCGTGCGGCATGTCTTCGACCAGCATCGAGTTCCAGATGGCGTTGGGCGTGCTGTACCTCATCGTCATGGTGTCGCTCTTCGGCGGCTACCTGCCGACCATCTTCATCGAACGCCGCAAGATGAACCCCTATGCGGGGCGCATGCGTGCCATGCTCATCTTCGCGTTCTTTCCCCTGCTGGCCCTGCTGGCGCAGCCGCTCGCGGGCTACTCCTACTGGTATCCCGTAATCATAGTCGGCATAGCGGGCGCCGCGCACCAGTCGTGGTCGGCCAACATATTCTCCACCGTGGGCGACATGTTCCCCAAATCGATGATTGCCACCATCACGGGTATCGGAGGAATGGCGGGAGGCATCGGCTCGTTCGGCATACAGACGGGCGCGGGCAGCCTCTTCGACTATGCCGCCGAGACCGATCTGGCGTTCCTCGGCTACCACGGCATCGAGGCGGGTTACATGATAGCCTTCTCGTTCTGCGCCGTGGCCTATCTGGCGAGCTGGGCCGCGATGAAGGCTTTCGTGCCGCACTACAAGCCCATAACGCTCTGATCGCCGCACGACGACGAAGTGCGCCCCTGCCGATATTCTCGGCAGGGGCGTTTGCTTTTCGGAGCGGGTGACATAAAAAAACATCGGCCCGAACCTATGGAGAGTTCGGGCCGATGCCGTGAACGGAGCGCAAATACCTACTGCTTCTTCTTACGCAGAGGCAAGGCTTTGCTTTGAACGATGTCGAGTTCGTTCATGATATGGTCGCATCCCGCGAATTTGTCGATCACGAAGAGCACGTAACGCACGTCGACGGCGATACAACGCTGCAAATCGGGCTCGAACGCCACGTCGCCCGACATGGCCTCCCAGTTGCCGTCGAATGCCAGACCGATCAGGCGGCCGTTGCCGTCGAGCACCGGCGATCCCGAGTTGCCGCCCGTGATATCGAGGTTGGCCAAGAAGCCTACGCGCAGACGTCCGTCGGCGTCGGCATAGCGGCCGTAATCCTTGGCGCGGTAGAGCTCCTTGAGCTTCTCCTCCACGGTGAACTCCAGCGGATTGGAGGTGTCCTCCTTGGCGATGACGCCCTCCAGCGTGGTGAAATAGTTGTAGGTGATGCCGTCGGCGGGGTTGTAGGGCAGCACGTTGCCGTAGGTGAGACGTATCGAGAAGTTGGCGTCCGAAGCCCACGCCTTGTCGGGCTGCATGCGCATGAGGCCCGCGATGTAGAGGCGGTGCGCGCGATTGAATTGGCGGTTCCACTCGGCGATGCCGCTGCCCGCCTCGCGGTAGGCGGCGATGACCGATTTCGAGAGTTCGAGCGCGGGATCGGCGTTCTTCTGCTCGTCGGTCGCGGCGTTCAGCTTGTCGAGCGACGTGAAGACCGACGTGTCGTAAAGCCAGTCGACATAGGCGTCGGTGTCGCCGCAGAACTTCTTGTCGATTACCTCGGCATAGATCGAGGGCAGATAGTCGGGATTCATGTTTTGGCGCACGATGGCGAGCATGCGCTTGGCCACCTTGCGGTCGAGATCGGCTTCGTAGTCCTTGTAGAAACCGCTCATGTCGCCGCGGCCGAGCATCTGCGGCGGGGTCAGCAGCTCCACGCCGCGAAGCAGGGCTTCGCTCAGGTACTGCATCGCGCCCTCCTTGGGCGTGAGGTTATCCACGGCCTCCTTCATCATGGGCAGCGCCTCGATGAAGCCCTCCTCGGGCAGAGTGTTGGCCTCGGCCCACTTCTGGAACGCGGCCTCCTGCGCCTGCTTCTGCGCCTTGACGTTCAGTTTCTCGATGCCGCGCGACATGCCGATCGAGTTCTTCCAGTAGTTAGACGAACCCGCGTATTTCGAGGCGTACTTGATGCGGGTGGCGTCGCTGGCCTCCATCGCGGCCCACAGAATCGCCTGACGGTCGCCGCGGATGAAGATGCGCTGGGGATTCGACACGTTCAGCATCTGGTCGATCTCGTAAGAGGTCATGTAACGCTGCGTCGAGCCCGGGAATCCCATCACCATGGCGAAGTCGCCCTCCTCGCAGCCGTCGAGCGAGATCTCCAGATGGCGCGGAGCCTCGTAGGGGCGGTTGTCCTTCGAGTACTCGGCGGGGTTGTTGTCCTTGTCGGCATAGACGCGGAACACCGAGAAGTCGCCCGTGTGGCGGGGCCACATCCAGTTGTCGGTGTCGCCGCCGAACTTGCCGATCGACGAGGGGGGCGTACCCACCAGACGCACGTCGCGGAATATGTCGAACACGAAGGCGAAATACTGGTTTCCGCCGAAGAAGGGCAGGATCTGGATCGTCTTGCCCTCGTTTTCGGCCTGCAGCTTTTCGGTCAGGGCTCGGGTGTTCTCGCCGATGATCTTGTTGCGCTCCTGTTCGCCCGCTATCGAGGGCACGTTGCCGATGATTTGGTCGGTGACGTCCTCGATGCTGCGCACGAAACGCACCGAGAGACCCGGCACGGGCAGCTCCTCGCCGTACGACGAGGCCCAGAAGCCGTATTTCAGGTAGTCGTTCTCAACCGACGAGAGCTGCTGGATCGATCCGTAACCGCAGTGGTGGTTGGTGAAGATCAGACCCTTGTCCGACACGATCTCGCCCGTGCATCCGCCGCCGAAGATGATGATGGCGTCTTTGAGCGAACTCTTGTTGACCGAATAGATATCTTCGGCCGAGAGGCGGCAGCCCTTGGCTTTCATATCCTTGATATTCATTTTCTGGAGGTAGGGCAGCAGCCACATGCCCTCGTCGGCCGAGGCGACGAACGCCGCGACGACGGCCGCGAATGTTAAGATTGCTTTTTTCATTTTATTATGGTTATGTGCGATGCTCGTTTTCGGTGTAAAGGTACGCATAAAATGATAATTTCCGCCGCTTTGCCGACGAAAACCGCGATGCCGATATTTCCTAAAACTGAAAATAGATGAACGGCTGTATGTCGCTCGATTTGATCTGCATCACGCACCACACGGTCAGCGTGAGCATGGCCACCTGCCACCAGAACGAGGCGTTCACCACGCGATTCTGGAGATCGGCGTCGATCTTCGCGGGCATGAAGTGCATGACGTATCCCGCCGCGATCAAGGCGAACACCGCCTTGTAGCCCGCCACGACCTGAGGGATCAGCGAGGCGTCGAAGTTGTGGAATATCTGGTAGAGCATGACGTGCACCGTCTGCATCGAGTCGGCGCGGAACAGCAGCCACCCCAGACACACCAGATTGAACGTCACGAGGAATCCGACCGCGCGCGACACGATGTTCATATCCTTGCCGTCGGCCTTGGCCCACGGGATGACGGCCATCCACATCTTGTGCAACGCCAGCGCCACGCCGTGCAGCGCGCCCCACAGCACGAACCGCACCGCCGCGCCGTGCCACAAACCGCCGAGCACCATCGTGAGCAGCAGGTTGATATAGGTGCGCACGCGTCCCTTGCGGTTGCCGCCGAGCGATATGTAGAGGTAGTCGCGCAGCCAGCTCGACAGCGATATGTGCCAGCGGCGCCAGAACTCGGTGATGGTGGCCGACTTGTAGGGCGCGTCGAAGTTCTTGGGGAATCGGAACCCGAGCAGCAGCGCTATGCCGATGGCCATGTCGGAGTAACCCGAGAAGTCGCAGTAGATCTGCAACGCGTAACCGTATATGCCCGCCAGACACTCGAAGCCCGAGTAGAGCGCGGGATCGTCGAACACGCGGTCGACGAAGTTGAGCGATATGTAGTCCGAGATGACGGCTTTCTTGACGAGTCCTATGATGATGAAGCCCACCCCGAGGCCGAACATGCGGCGCGTGACCGCCACGGGTTTGCGGATCTGCGGTATGAAGTCGCGGGCGCGCACGATGGGACCCGCCACTAACTGCGGGAAGAACGAGAGGTAGAACATGTAGTCGATCCAGCGGCGGAGCGGCCGTATCGCGCCGCGGTAGACGTCGATGGTGTAGCTCATCGACTGGAACACGAAGAACGATATGCCCACGGGCAGGAATATGTTCCTGAAATCGAGGAATCCCGCGCCGAAGATGTCGTTGGCGATCTCGACGAGGAAGTTGGTGTACTTGAAATAGCCGAGCATGCCGAGATTTACGGCCACGCTCAACGCCACGAGCCACTTTTTCGCGCTCTGCGACTTCGAGCGGTAAATGTAGTGCGCTATCGCGAAGTCGCTCACCGCGGCGAAGACGAGCAGCAGGAAATATATGCCGCTCGACTTATAGTAGAAGTATATCGAAAAGAGTATGACGTATACGATCCGCAGCGACGTGGCGCGGCGCAACAGCGCATACCCCGCCGCGAAGGCCGTGAACAGGAACAGAAACAGTCCGCTGTTGAATATGAGCGGCGCCGAGGGGTCGTAACGCAACAACTCCTGCACTCGGGCGAGCAGTTCTTCGATAGGCAGATTCGTCATTTCGCAAACTCCGTTAGGATCGTGTCGGGCCGCAGCGCGTCGCCCGCGAGCGGCTCTATTTCGAGCAGCGGCTCGGTAATTACGGGGCGGCTCTTCTCCATCCTCTCTCGCGCCGCGCGTCCGTATTCGCGCGCGCCGAGGAGCATGGCGTGATAGAGCGCGCGCGCCACCTGCGCGCCTCCCGCATAGTTTATGTGGGTGTAATCCTTGCCTGCCCAGCCGTTGGCCACGAAGCGGGTCATGCCGCCCATGAGCTGCATGGCGTCGTAGGTGTTCCAGAACGCCGCGCCGCACTCCGAGGCGGCTTCGCGCTGCCAGCGGGCGAGGTCGCGCGCCGACTCCATCGGCACGATTCCGTCTTCGTTCTTCTGCGAACGGTCGCTCACGCCCATGACTAATACGGCCGCCGTGGGGAAACAGCTCCGCGCGAAACGGATCATCTTCTCCACCTGACGGGCATAGAGCGAGTAGTCGCGGCGGTCGGCCTGCATGATGTTGAGTCCGTATTGCAGGATCACCAGATCGTACGCGCGCATGTTGTTTATCTGCGCGTTGACGGCGGGGTCGGTCCAGAACATCGCCTGCCCGTTGTTGCTGCGCACCGAGAAGTTGTCGAGGCTCACGCCGCCCAGATCGTCGAAGTCGGCCCCGTAGCCGACGAATCCCGCCGCGCCGCTCTTTACGATCATCTCCAACGAGGCTATCGAGTCGTCCTCGATGACTATCTGGCGCACCGTCTCGTCGCCGTCGAATCCGAATTCGCGCAACTCGTCGTCGTTGAGCTTCACGGTGATCTTCGACGGCTCGCGGCTGATAAACAGCAACCGCGCCCGACGGCATCGGTCCAGATGGCGGCGTTTGCGCGTCATCTCCCAGCGCGTTGAGGCCCCCTCGGAGGCGCGCGCCACCCATCCCGACACGAAGAAGTCGCCCGAGTAGGGTTCGGGCACGCTCTTGCGCTGCATTATGTTATATGGCGTCCACCCCTTCGAGAGGGTCTTCACCGTCTGGCGGAATCCCGTGAAGGGCGAGGCCGCGGGCACGAATCCCACGCCTCCGCCGCCGAAGGTCTCCTGCAACGACTCGCGCAGGTCGGCGGTGAGTATGTCGCCCTCGACGAACGAGTCGCCCATGAACGCTATGCGCACGGGTTCGCCCGCGAGGAGTTTTTCGTACAGACGTCCGAGAGTGGTCGAATCGGCCCCGCCGAAATCCTCGATGGGAATAATGAGCGAGTCGGCGGGCAGTATGTCGGCGAAATCCTCCACGGGCTCGGGCTCGGGTTCGGCGATCGCGACCGTGTCGCGCGCCGCGTCGCCGCCCGTGGGCTGCTCGTCGAATATCCCCTCCCACGACACCGAGGTCTCCGCGCCCGTGGGCGAAGAGGTTGCGGCGGTGCGGGCGACTGTCTCGGCCACCTTGTCGAGATCCACATGGAACTCCTCCACGTCGATCTCCGGCATTCGGGCGGGCTTGTCGGCCGCGGCGTCATCGTCGTCGAAACGCACGAGGTCGGAGAAGATGCTGGCGCGACGCAGCGACACGCCCCATACGTCTATGGGCGGGATGAAACTTATCGCGATGAGCGCGGCCAAGGTAGCCGCCGCGACGAGCACGCCGCGCGCGGAGCAGTCGCCGTTGGGTTTGGACATTTAGTTGCGGCGCGAAATGAGTGAAACGTAATAGAGTACCGTGGCTATGGCGCTCAAAGCGGCCACCAGATAGGTGCGTGCGGCCCAGCGCAGCGCTTCGCGGGCGTACGAGAGCTGCACGCCCTGAAGCGTGCGGCTCGATTCGAGCCACTCCAGAGCGCGTTGCGAGGCGTTGTACTCCACGGGGAGAGTCACTATCGAGAAGATGGCCGACATGGCGATGAGGGCTATGCCGATCCAGCACACCACGGCGTTGTTGGTGGCGGCGAGCAGTGCTATGCCCGCTATTATGACCCACGTGGCTATGCGCGACGAGAAACTGACGATGGGCACCAGCGCCGAACGCATCGCCAGAGGCGCGTAACCCTGCGCATGCTGCACGGCGTGGCCGCACTCGTGGCAGGCGACGGCCGCCGCGGCTATGCTGCGCGACGAATATACGCTGTCGCTCAGGTTCACGGTCATGTTTTGGGGGTTGAAGTGGTCGGTGAGCGCGCCCGCCACGTGCGTCACCTTCACGTTGCGGATATTGTTGTCGCGCAGCATCTTTTCGGCCACCTCGGCTCCCGTCAGATTGCCCGGGAACCCTACCTGAGAATATTTGGCGAATACCGATTGCAGACGGGCCTGCACTATGTAGCCCGCCACCGCTATAGCGATCATCAACAATATCGATCCCGACGACGATATGCCCGTCGCGAAGCCGTTTTCGGCGCCGTAATAATTCTGCGCCAGCTGCAAGAACTGTAACATATTTCCTTAATTAAGTCTTAAACAATCCGTTGAACGCGGCGCGGACTCGTGCCGATCCTCCCTCCGATCAACGTTCGTGCCGCACGCTTCGGGCGCGGCGGAGGAATAACTTCGCGGCTTTCGCCGCTTACCGCCTATAATTACGCAAAAGTATGAATTTTTTGTCTAACTTTGTACTGCTTATTCAATAAAAACGAGGCGCGCGGCGAAATTGCACGCGCAGGCGCGCCGAGGAGTATAACGGATGCGAACGAATGTCGAATATATGCTGGCGGTCCGCACGGCGCGCCATGACCGCGGATCCCGCGCGGCCGTGATGATGCGCATCGCTTCGCTGTCGACGGCGTTGGGCATCGCGGTGATGATCCTCACGCTCGCCGTCGTGGCGGGGTTTCGTCACGAGATATCGGACGACTTGCGCGGTCTGGCGGGCGACATTCAGGTGATCGACGTCTCGGGCTGGGGGCGTTCCGACTCCGATCCCATGCCGCTGAGCGATTCGCTGCTCGAACGTCTGCGCCGCTCGGAGCACGTCCTCTCCGTCGCGCCTTACGCCGTGGCGGGATGTATGGTCAAGTCGGGCGACCGCGTCGCGGGGCTCCGATTCAAGGGCGTGGGCGACGGTTTCGACGAGGCGTGGTGGCGCGCGAAGCTGGTCGAGGGCGAGCTGCCCGACGTGCGGAGCGCGGAGCGACGCAAGGATCTGCTCATATCGCGCGCCACGGCCCGTAGTTTGCGCGTGGGCGTGGGCGACAAGATAGAGGCGTTGTTCCTCGACGAGGGCGACGCGCCGCACCGCGACCGTTACAAGGTGGCGGGCATATACCATACGGGGTTCGAGGAGCTGGATGGAGTAATGGCCGTGGCCGACTTGCGCGACGTGCGCAAATCGGCCTCGTGGGGCGATGACGAGATAACGGGTTACGAAATCGCGCTCGACGATCCCTCGCGGGCCGACGCCGCGGCGGAGCGGATCGACGCCCTGCTGGAGGATGCCTTTTACGACGGCGACGAGATAGCGGGGGAGTGCGTCGCTGCCACGCTGGAGATGCGTTACCCCGTGATTTACGACTGGCTGAAGGCGCACGGCGTTAACGCGCGCGTCATAATATTCATAATGACGGTCGTCGCGCTGTTCAACATGGCCTCGGCGATGCTCATCATGGTGCTCGACCGCACGGGCATGATCGGCACGCTGAAGGCTGCGGGCATGCGCAACGCGGCCATCCGCCGAATATTCCTGTGGCGCGCGGCGATGCTCTTCGTGCGCGGCGCGGCGTGGGGCAACGCGGTCGGGCTGGGGCTGGCGGCGGCGCAGGCGGTGTTCCGTCCCGTGACGCTCAACCCGTCGGGTTACATGCTCTCGGCGTTGCCCGTGTGCGTGGAGCTGTGGTGGTGGGCGGCGCTCAACGCGGGCGCGCTGGCCGTGACGGTGGCGGCTATGTGGCTGCCGTCGATGATCGTGGCACGAATAAGTCCCGAGGAGTCTTTGAAGTATAAACAATAGCGGCGTTCGCGGGAACGCCAAGAACGACATAATGAAACCTTACAATTCGTCACGCAAAAGCAAGAAGGAGGAGGTTGCCGAGATGTTCGACAACATAGCCCCCACTTACGATCGGTTGAACCATCTGTTCTCGCTCTCGATCGACAAACTGTGGCGGCGGCGCGTGGTGCGCATCGTGCGCCGCATGAAGCCGCTGCGGATACTCGATCTGGCGACGGGAACGGGCGATCTGGCCATAAAGATGGCCAAGCGTATCGGCAAGGCGCGCATCATGGGCGTCGACCTGTCGGAAAAGATGCTGGCGGTGGCGGCCGAGAAGGTGCGCCGTCAGGGGCTGGACGACCACATCGCGCTCTATCAGGGCGACGCCGAACGGTTGGACGTGGCCGACGGCATGATCGACGTGGCGACGGTGGCCTTCGGCGTGCGCAACTTCGGCGACCTCGAAGCGGGGCTGGCCGAGATACGACGCTCGCTGCGCAGCGGCGGCCACGCGGTGATACTCGAATTCTCGATGCCGCGCAACGCCTTGGTGCGGAGGCTCTACGGACTCTATTCGAACCACGTGCTCGGCCCCGTGGGCGGGTTAGTGTCGCACGACCGCGAGGCTTACGACTATCTGCCCGCGTCGATCGCCGAGTTCCCCGCGCCAGATCGGTTCCTCGAAATAATGCGCGAGGCGGGATTCGTCGATTGCAAGCGGCGCAGCCAGAGCCTCGGCATAGCGCAGATATACATAGGCCGCAAACCCTGACGATGAGGGCGCTGCGACTGTTTTGGGCGGTCTTGGCCGCGCTTTGTCTCGCGGGGTGCGCGTCCGATGCGGCCCGCGGCCCGCGGGTGATCGACGTGCGGCTCGCCGATATCGGGGACCCCGCCGGCGCGCCGGCGGGGGACGGCGGTCTGCCGTCGCGGGTGACGCTGCTGGCGACGGTGGAGAACCCCTCGCGGGGCATAAAGATATCGAGCGGACGTCTGCGGATCTCCTATCGGGGGCGTCGGGTCGTGATGCTCACCCTCGCCGAGGCGGTGAAGATTCCGCCGCGCGGCGTGTCGGAGGTGGCGATACCTCTGCGCGTGAACGTGGCGCACAATTCGGCCGCGCTGTCGCTGCGGGCCGCGGTTCGCAGGCGCGACGCGAGCGGCATCGGGATCGAGACGGAGGTTTCGGCCCGCGCGGGACTGATTCGCGGCGAGGCGGCGGAGCGGGGAGTGGTTCCGCTTGAGAATGCGGTACCGGCCCGCCTGCTCGACATTATGTGGCGTACATTGGATGAATTTACGGGGTCGCTGCCCGAATCGGGCGACGACGAATGAAAAACAGGAAACTTATGAAAACGTTATTTTTAACCCTTTTGGCCGTGGCGTCGGTCGGCGCGTGCCGCGTGCAGGCGCAGGAGATCGGCGGGGTGCGCAGCCGTCTGGCGACGGGAAGCGACCGCGTGAACGTCGTCGAGCAGAGCGACGCGGCGCAGGCCGTGCGGGCTGTCGAGCAGCGCACCAAGCGCACCAAGGTGAACGGCTACACGATCCTGATCCTCTCGGACAACAGCCAGAAGGCGCGCGAAAACGCCATGAAGGCCAAGCAGACTTTCACGGAGAACTTCTCCGACGTCGAGGTGAAGATGTATTACGAGAGTCCGTCGTTTTACGTCACGGCGGGCCGCTACCTCACCAAGGAGGAGGCAATCATCGAGTTGTGGCGCATCCGCTCGGTGTTTCCCAAGGCCATTTCGCAGAGCCGCGAGATGGATATCGACGACTTCATAAAGGAGTAACTTTAACCTGAACGATAATATGAAATTCGAAAAATATCGCTCGATTTTCGGCGATGAGGAGCTCGCGGAGCGTCTGCGCCGCATCCGTCATGTCGCGCTCGACATGGACGGCACGATCTACATGGGCAAGTCGCTCTTCGACTGCACCAAACCGTTTCTGGCGAGTCTCCGCGAGATGGGGATAACCTACTCGTTCCTGACCAACAACCCGTCGAGATCGATCGACGACTATCTGCGTAAACTCGCCGCGCTCGGCATCGAGGCCGCGGCCGAGGAGATGTACACCACCTCGCTGGCCGCCATCGATTACATCCGCAACCGATACCCCTCGGCACGGCGATTGTTTCTGTTGGGTACGCCGAGCATGATATCGGAGTTCGAGAAGGCGGGCTTCGAATCGACCTCCGACGATCCCGACGACGTGCCCGACGCGGTGGTCGCGGCGTTCGACATGACGCTTGGTTACGACCGTCTGTGCCGCGCCGCGTGGTGGGTGTCGCAGGGGCTGCCCTACATAGCCACCAACCCCGACCGCGTGTGCCCCACCGACCAACGGGTGGTGCTGGTCGACTGCGGTTCGATTTGCAAGTGCATCGAACATGCCACGGGACGATGCCCCGACATAACGCTCGGCAAGCCCGACCCCAACATGCTGACGGGCATAGAGCGTCGTTACGGATTGCAGCCCGACCGCATCGCCATGGTGGGCGACCGCATCTACACCGATATCGAGATGGCGCACAACGCAGGTGCGATGGGCGTTCTGGTGCTTTCGGGCGAGACGACGCTCGACGTGGCCGACGCCGCGCCCCGCCAACCCGAGATCATCGCCGACAATATCGGCGTGCTGGGCGAATTGCTGCGCAAGGCGCACGGGAGGGAGTAGATTTATTCTTCGACATCGCATCGCGATGTCGGCAGTTCGCCGCCACCCCGCGCGGCGGACTGCAACTCGCCGCAAGGCTCGTGCGTCCTCCGCTGTCGGCGAACAGCCGATATGGCAACGTGAACGACACAATAGGAATATATTTGCTATGAACTATCTTCTTCTCCTTGTCGGCCTCGCGCTTTTGGCCGTGTGCGCCGAGATGCTCACCCGCGGCTCGACGGCTTTGGCGGCGCGTTTCCGCGTGCCCGAGTTCATCGTGGGCCTGACGGTGGTGGCCGTCGGCACGTCGATGCCCGAACTCACCGTAAGCGTCTTGTCGGCCGCCGAGGGCAGCGGCGCGATGTCGATAGGCAACGTGACGGGCTCCAATCTGTTCAACACGTTAGTCATTCTGGGCGTCTGCGCCGTGATAAGGCCGCTGGTCTTCACCCGCGAGAACATCCGCCGCGACATTCCGATCTGCATCGGCGCGTCGCTGGCGCTGGCAGCCGTCATATTCGGCGACCGGACGGTGCGCGAAGCGGGCGGCAGTATAGGCCGCGCGGAGGGCGTGGCGATGCTCGCGGCGTATGTGGCGGTGATAATCTGGTCGATCCGCGCGGCGCGGCGCGACGGACCTACAGCCGAGGCGCGCGACGACGCTGCGCCATCGGACAAGAACCCCATGCCGATAACGGTCATCTGCCTGCTTATCGCCGCGGGGCTCGGCGGTTTGATCGGCGGCGGTGAGCTGTGTCTCAAGTCGGCCGAGGCGATAGCGCGCTCGTGGGGCGTGAGCGAGTCGATCATAGCTATCACCATAGTGGCGGCAGGCACCTCGCTGCCCGAGCTGGCGTCGAGCATATCGGCCGTCGCGAAAGGCAAGTTCTCGATGGCGGTGGGCAACATAATCGGATCGAACATATTCAACATACTGTTCATTCTGGGCGCGAGCTCGACGGTTCATCCGCTTACGGCGTCGGCGATAACGCCGCTCGACATCTGGATGGTGGTCGGGTCGGCCGTACTGCTGCTCGTCTCGGCATCGGTCATAGGCGTGAGACGCATCACCCGCGCGGAGGGCGCCGCGTATTTGGCAATTTACGTAGGTTATGTAATCATGTTGATAAAATAACGTTATGATCCGCCGCGCGTTGTTTGCAGCCGCCGTGTTGCTGGCCGCCATATCTCCCGCCTCGGGCGGCGAAAAGAGACGCGCCGCCTCGGCGGTTGACTTCCTGAACTCCATAGGCGTGTGCGTGCATGTGCAGCACGGTCAGGACGCCTCGCGGCTCGCGCCCCTGCTGCGATACGCGGGCGTGAGGAACGTGCGCGACGCCGCCGACCGCAATTACGACATGTCGGGAATGATCCTCCTGCATCGCGAGGCGGGCGTGAAGGTAGTCATGGGTTCGGGCAGCGGCACGCGCGACGAGGATCTGGAGGCGGTGTTGCGCATGGCGCGCGAACTGCACGATGCGGGCGCGCTGCTGGCCGTGGAGGGGCCCAACGAACCCAATAACTTCGGCGGACTTACATACAAAGGGGTGAAGGGCGGCGGCGAGCTCACGTGGATGCCCGTGGCCGAGTTTCAGCGCGATCTTTACGCGCGCGTGAAAGCCGATCCCGCGCTGAAAAACTATCCCGTTTACGGCGTGAGCGAGGTCGGAGCGCAGACCGACAATTGCGGATTGCAGTTTCTGACGATTCCCGAGGGGGCCGCGACGCGGATGCCCGCGGGAACGCGATATGCCGATTACGCCAACGCCCACAACTACATGTACCATCCGAGCTGGCCCGACGCGCCGCACGACAATCAGGTGTGGAATGCGGCCGATCCCTCTCCCGAGTGCCGTGCCGACGGCCTTTACGGCAACTTCGGCCGCACGTGGCTCAAGAAGTTCGAGGGCTACTCGCAAGCCGAGCTCGACACCCTGCCGCGCGTCACCACCGAGACGGGCGTGCGCGTGGGCGACTGCGACGGCCGCGTCACCGAGCATGTGCAGGGATGCAACTACCTGAATCTCTTTTTGGCGCAGTTCGTCCGCGGCTGGGACAAGACTTTCGTATACGAGTTTCTGGACGATCCCGACGGGGCGTTCGGATTTTACGCTTCGGATTACGCTGCCAAACGCAAGGCGGCCGACTATCTGCACAACATGACGACCATTCTGCGCGACGAGGGTCCTGCACGAATGGGCGCGCTGGCCTATACCGTTGATCCCATGCCCGTGACGGCGCACGATCTGCTGCTGCGCAAGAGCGACGGCGGTTACTGGCTCGTCGTGTGGGGCGAGCGGGTCGCGGGGGCCGACAAGGTGACGGTGACGCTCCCCGCGCGTCACCGCGAGGTGCGTATTTACGATCCTACCGTCGGCGAGTCGCCGATACGCGTCGAGAGGCGCACGGCCGAGATAGAGCTGGAGGTGAGCGATCGGCCGTTGATACTGGAATTGATAAAATAAATATTCGCCCCGCAAAAGCGGGGCTATCTTCGGCGGCTCGCACCTTTGGTGCGACCCCCGCAGCCGCCGAAGATAAATAATAGAAACCGATAAAACCAACAATATTATGAAGATGAACCGAATATTCCGTTTATTCCGATCTCCGAGCGCGACCTCGGCTGTCGCATGCCTCGCTCTCGCGTGGTCGTGCGTACGTTACGACGCGCCGCAGCCGTTGGACTCTTGGAGCTCGGAGGGACGCGCCCTCCGCACCTCGACGCCCACCGTCGCGGCGGGCCAAACGCTGACCGCTGCGGGCGACTATAAGAATTTCCGCCTCACGGGGCAGGCTATGACGCAAGAGGGAGCCGAGGCGGCTCTGCTGCTGCACACCGACGGAGAGTCGGGTTATGAAGTGATTCTGCGCAACGGTCCCATCGACGGCACCCGCAAGAGCGGCTCGCTCGCCGCGGTGCGCAACCTCTACCGTTCGCTTGCGGCGGACGGCGAGTGGTTCGATTTCGAGGTGGCCGTGCGCGGCAAGAACATATCGGTGCGTATCGACGGCGCCGACGTGGTGTGCTACACCGAACCCGAGGTGCCTTACCGCGTCGAGAAGTATGCGCGCCGCCTGCTCTCGCACGGCGCGATAGCTCTGCGCGGCGTGGAGGGCGAGGTGGCGTTCCGCAATCTGACTGTCACGCGGCTGCGCGCCGACGCCCGCAACGAGGCCGACACCCTGCCGCCCGTGGATGAGCGCGCCGACGCGGTGATCCGTGCGCAGCAGCGCAATTTTCCCGTCATAGACTACCACGTGCACCTCAAGGGCGGCCTTACGAAAGAGCAGGCGCACGCCATGTCGATGAATTACGGCATCAATTACGGCGTGGCTCCCAATGCGGGCGAGGGCGGCGTGGGCCGCATGCTGGCCGACGACAAGGAGGTTTACGAATACTTCGACGAGGTGAAGCCCCTGCCGTTCCTCTGCGGCGTGCAGGGCGAGGGCCGCAAGTGGACGGCCACCTTCTCGCAGGAAGCGCTGGGTGTGTTCGACTATCTGTTCACCGACGCCATGACCATCATCGACCACAAGGGCCGCAACTCGCGCATATACCGTCCCGAGGAGGTGCATTACGACGGCGTGACGAAGGAGCAGTATATGGATCATTTAGTCGACCAGACCGTCAAGATCCTCACCAACGAGCCCGCCGACATATACGCCAATCCCACCTATCTGCCCGAGGATATGCAGGCCGATTACGACAAGTACTGGACCGACGAGCGGGTCGACCGCGTGCTCGACGCGCTGCAACGCCACTCTATCGCGCTGGAGATCAATCCCCGCTACCGCATCCCGAGCATCGACATCATCCGCAAGGCCAAGCAGCGCGGGCTGAAGTTCACCTTCGGCACCAACAACGTCGACGCCGACTTCGGACGGCTGGAGTACTGTTTCGAGGCGATGGAGAAGTGCGGCATCGAGGCCGACGACATCTGGTTCCCCTCGATGAGTGTGCGCCGCTCGCGCCCCGTGGTGATTTACAATAAGTTCTGATGGGCTGCGCATTCGACCACGATCTGTTTCTCGCGCTCAACTTCGACGGCGGCGCGACGATGGACCGCATAATGTCGCTATGCTCCGCACCCGCCGCTTGGGCGTGGCTCTATGCGTTGATACTGTGGCTCGTGTGGCGGCGCGCGGGGTGGCGCGGGGCGTTGCTCTTCGTCGTCGCGGCCGCCGTCGCGCTGGGTCTCTCCGACATGATCGCGGGAATATTCAAACACACGGGGCCGCTGAAAAACCTGTGGCCCTCGTTCCCTGCGCGACTGCGCCCCATGCACACGCCCGAGCTCGAAGGTTTGGTGCACACCGTGCGCATGGGCGGCCGTTACGGCACCGTCTCGGCGCATGCCGCCACTATGACTGCGTTGGCCGTTCTGTCGATCCCGACCGTTCGCCGCGCGTGGTTCGCCGCGCTCGTGATCGCCGCGACGGCGGCGATATGCTACTCGCGCATCTATCTGGGCTACCACTTCCCGTTCGACATCCTGCTGGGGGCGGCGACGGGGGCCGTCACGGGCGGCGCGGCGCTGGCGGCCATGCGCGCGGCGGCGAAACGCGTTGTCGCGACGAGTCGTCGACGCGCCCCCTCCGCAAAGACGAAATCGTAATCCGAAAAAACCGTATGACGAAAGTTCGTCTCTTTTTTTCGTCGATAAAATTGCATTTTCATCGTTTGTGTATTAAATTTGAAAAATCAACCGATTAACCGATATCGCAAACGAGATGGAAAAGATCGTGAAAAACGAGGGCCGCGCCGAATCCGACCGCAAAAGCGTCGAATCGCGCTTCATTCGCAATGTCGAACGGCTCGCCGACGGAGAACTTCGGTCGGTGTTGCGCGACCGCACCTGCGCGCACGCGATCGATTGCGTGAATTGGAGCGAGTATCCGTACGCGCCTAAGGCGACTTTCCGCGTGGCGCACTCCGACGATGCTTTGGCCGTCATGTTCGAGGTGGAGGAGTCGCACGTGCGCGCCGTCGCCCTCGACGACAACGGCCCCGTGTGGGAGGACAGCTGCGTGGAGTTCTTCGTGGCCGCGCCCGACGGCGAGGGGTACTTCAATTTCGAGGTCAGCTGCATAGCCACGGCTCTGGCCGCCCGTCGCGTGTCGCGCGCCGAGGCCGACCATTTCGACGCCGAGCGCATGGCGCGCATCCGCCGCTTCGGATCGCTGCCGCATGCCGCCGTCGACTCGCGCGGCGAGGGGCAACGCTGGTGGATGGTCGAGGTGATTCCGTTCGCGTTGCTCGGTTGCGACAAGGCTCCCGAGCGGTTGAGGGCCAACTTCTACAAATGCGGCGACAAGTGCGACGAGCCCCATTTCCTGAGCTGGTCGCCCATCGACCTGCCCGCGCCGAATTTCCACTGCCCCGAGTTTTTCGGCGAGGTGGTGCTGGGATAAGACATAAACATCAAACTTAAAGCATAATCATGACCGACGAAAAACTTCTTTCGATTGCCGAGCGGTTCGACCTCGAGGGGGCGATCGCGTCCATCAAACCTTTGGGCGAAGGTTTCATAAACGACACGTTCGTTATACGCACCGAGGGCGACGCCCCCGATTACATTCTTCAGCGCAAGAACCATGCGGTATTCCCCGACGTGCCCGGGATGATGGAGAACATTCTGGCCGTCACGGAGCACATCAAGGCCAAGGTGGCCGATCCGTTGCGCGAGACGCTGACGGTGGTCCGCGCCCGCGACGGCAAACTCTATGTCGAGGACGAGGGCAACTTCTGGGCCGTGTGCCTCTTCATCGCCGACACGTCGAGTTTCGACCGTGCCGACTCGCCCGAGCTGGCCTATCAGGGCGGCGTGGGAATCGGACGTTTTCAGGCTCTGCTGGCCGATTTCGACAAGCCGCTGAACGAGACCATCAAGGGATTCCACAATATCCGCCACCGCTTCGCGCAGTGGGATGCCGCCGTGGCCGCCGATGCCGCGGGACGCGTGGCGTCGCTCGCCGAGGAGATCGGTTGGGTGGAGTCGCGCCGCCGCGAGATGCTCGACTTCTGGGCGCTGGTCGAGGATGGCACGATCCCCACCCACGTGACGCACAACGACACCAAGATCAGCAACATTCTTTTCGATAAACCCACGGGCAAGGTGCTGTGCGCCATCGACCTCGATACGGTGATGAGCTCCACTTCGCTCAACGACTTCGGCGACGCCATACGTTCCTACGCCAACACGGGCGCCGAGGACGATCGCGACCTCGACAACGTGGAGTTGAGTATCGAGATGTTCCGCGCATACGCCGACGGTTATCTGTCGCAGCAGCGCGCCACCATGACGCAGAGCGAGCTGGATTGGCTGGCCTTTTCGGCCCGCTACATCACCTTCGAGCAGGTGCTGCGTTTCCTGATGGACTACATCGACGGCGACAAGTACTACAAGACGGCATATCCCGAGCACAATCTCGTGCGCACCCGTGCGCAGTATAAGCTGCTGCAAAGCATGGAGCGTCGGTACGACGAGATGTGCGCCATAGTGCGCGAGCTGGCGAAGTAAATCCGCTCTTGCGAAAAACGATATCGCGGCCTCGGAGATCGGGGCCGCGATATTCGTAACAGAGGTTGGGTCTTTCGTCAGACCCCGACGGAGGCGAACGCTATGTCGGTCATGTAATCGACCAACTCTTTTCGCGTCGCCAAACGGCAGTAGCGATACACGGCGGGCAGCGGTTGGCGCATCACGAACCGACGCAGATCGCACGTCATAGATTCGAGGAGAATCTCGCCGTCTTCGCGTTTGTCGAACATGCCCCACAACGAATCTTCGGAGGGGCAACTCGGATCGGCGGGATGAAACAGATAGACCTCGCCGTCAACGAATTTGCATTCTTCGATATTCATAATTTTACGTTTTATATGTTATTCGGTAAATATCGATAACGCATTACGTCCCCGCAAACGAAAATCGAATCATTCGAGGTGTTTTTTTGAATATGCGGTTCTGCGAACCGCGCTGATTCACGTGCGCAAGCACACCGCTCCGCGGTGTTATCTTCGGCGGCTCGCACCTTTGGTGCCCCCCCCCGCAGCCGCCGAAGATAAGTTTTGAAGTATTGCGGTTCGGAGAACCGTGCGGGCCGCAGCCTCTGCCCCGCGGAGGCCCGCTATTCGCATTCGCTCATTGCGCGAGCCCCGCAGGCCGCGGCCCGAATATCGATGTGCTTTTCGTAAAACAGGCGTTACGCCTGCGCGCAGTTCGCCGCCGCCCCACCTCGGCGGACTGCAACTCGCTTTACGCTCGATTGCGTCCCCCGCCGTCGGCGAACCGCACACCCGCGGGCCGAAAAAATACATCAAATAACAAAAAAAGCATGCAAATTGTTGTACGATTCAATTATTTGTACTACTTTTGGGGCAAGCGATCCGTCGAAATGCGACGTGAATCGCGTTGCTGTTTCGTAAACGTGAGAAATTTACATCCAGACAGCAACAATGAGGATGTCCCATCGGGTCGTTAACCACGTCCCGAGTGGTGAAGTACAACAACACTGCGCCATGACGGGCGTGGGCCTCTTGTGTTATGAAGTCTGGCGGGTATCTCACGACCTACGAAACATAGTAGCGCAAGCGCATTTATGCGGACTTTTAGTCAGGTTCACGTTTCGTCTTTTGTTATTTTATACGGGTCGCATAACTAAAAGGAGAGAAAGTTATGTTACCTTTGCAGAGAAGGACGGTTCAACCACCGTAACCGAAACATATTCTAAAGGTTAGGACAAACCTTTATGCCAACGGTAAAACTTGCGACTATTATTTTATAATAGATTTTCTTCGGCGTAACATTTGTCTGAAACCCATGTTTTGCCCCTACTTCATTGTAGGGGTGGACTTGGGCGTAAGGGCAGCTACCGGAATAGGCTCGGAAGGCCGACAGCGAGGGGCTGCACCTGCGCCCTTTTTTTGTGCGAAATCATTTGGGTTGATTTAATTTATATTTTTTTCGGGGCGGCGGACAACGTTCTTGTGTATACTATTTTACTAATTATTTCCGTCCGTCGCCCCGTTTTTAATCAACTCGTCGGAACAGGCTATTTGATTATTAAAAGATTAGCATTCATCGATTTGTCATATAGGAGCCTTTCCGACGAGTTTTTCATAACCATCCGATTCACTAA
>CAJUMU010000010.1 GCA_910587675.1 uncultured Alistipes sp.
CGGGCCGCAGCCTCGGCGCGCGGAGGCCCGCTGCTCACTCACGTTCGCAAGCGTTCTCCGCAGGCTGCGCCCGAATATCGATGCACTTTTCATAAAACAGGCGTTACGCCTGCGCGCAGTTCTGCGAACTGCATTTTGTCGGTGCGTGTGAATTGAATAATGTGGCGCGTTACATCCTGAAGGCTTCGAAATATTTGAGGAATTGCGTGCGTTCCAGAATGTCGGCATGTTCGGGATCGCGGGCGTCGAGTCTGCCGCGGAACTCCTCGACGGTCGCGAATCCGTGGCGCGACTGCCACTCCGAGACGACCTCCAACGCTTCGGCGATCCATTCGGCGCCGTCGGTGTAGAGCGCAGTGCACACCTCCACGGCCGATGCCCCCGCCAACAGCGATTTCACGATCGCCGCGCCGTTATGCACGCCGCCCGAGACTCCGAAGGAGATGTTCTTTACGGCCGACGAGGCTATGCCTGTCCAACGCAACGAATTTGCCAGTTCGCTCGGATGGCTCAGCACGCGCCCCGAGGCGTATTCAACGCGTTCGATATCGATGTCCGTCTGGTAGGGGCGGTTGAACAGCACAACGGCAGCCGCGCCGTAACCGTGCAGTCGCTCGATGAGGTTCACGGGGTTGGAGATGTTGGCGCCGAGTTTCATGATTATCGGGATCCCGACGACGCGTCGCACGGCCGCGAGGATCTCGGTGTGGCGTCGTTCGAACTCGCCGTCGGCGTAATCTTTCGCCGTGCATAGCCCCATGACGTTCAGTTCCAATGCGTCGGCGCCGGCCCGCTCGATGTGCGACGCGAACTCCGTCCACTCGCCCGTGCTGCGGCAGCATATGCTGGCTATGACGGGTATGGAGCACAGACGTTTGGCATCGTTTACCAGATCGAGATACTCGCGCAACATCTGCGCGCGCAGATAGCCTTGCAGGTAGTCGGCCGATTCGGCGTGCGCCGTCTCGTCGGTCAGGTGCTCGGTGCGGCGCATGATGCTCTCCTCGAAAAGCGATTTCAATACGACGGCGGCCGCGCCCGCATCTTCGAATCGACGGCACCCCTCGGCGGTGTCGGTAAGATTGCTGCTGCTTACGATGATCGGGTTTCGGAGTTCGAGACCCGCGAATTCGGTTTTAAGATTGCCCATTCCGTTTTTCTTCGATAGTTCGACTCCGATTCTGCAAATTTCGGGCACAACGCGACTTGTGCAGGAAATATATCGGTTCGGACGGAAAATTTTATCGCCGATCGATTTGATAATGAAAAAATCATTATATTTGTACGTAAACCAAAACCAAGATAAGCAGAAAGAAAACACAGAACAACTGACATATTAATATAAAGCGTTAGCTTTTATTCGTGCATATTGAAACTTGGACACTTTCAATGAACGTAGCACAATGAATAAAGTTCGACGCTCACGTTGCTTCATTGCACGTGGGCTTTATTCATTTATTTGTGCTACGGGTAAGTCCAAGACCTCAATATGCAAATAAGGAATTGAAGTCCACTTTTTTATTATAATTTAATATTAATTGCAATGAAGAAATTTTTAATTATTATGCTTGTGTTTAGCAATGTAACTTGTGCCGTGAATGCGCAGACAGACAAAAGACTATCTTTAGGGAAAGTCTTAGGATTTCGCAAAAAAGCATCAAAACATGTGACTGCGGAACCTCCAGTCAAATATGTTTACGATACATTGAAAAATGGAACAGTTGTAGTTCGGTCTGAAAAAAAAACAGGACAGCCTTGCTACCCTGATACTGTAAGATATGTATATCCTGACCAGTCCGTAATGACTGTTGTTTATAAAAGTGAAAGTAGATATAGTGATAGTGCTTGGTTCGGGAAAATAATATTTCCTGATAGCTCTTATTATGAAGGTGTGTATAGGTTCAATTTATTTAATTATTATGGTGAGCTTGCATTACAATTTCACCTTCGAGGTAATGATGACAAATATGGTGAGATGCACTATAAAAATGGTGACATAGTATATTCCAATAGGGATGTAATCAAATCTGAAGCAGTGATACCTACTGTTAGTGCTCTAGCACTACCTACACGACTTAATACGTATGTAAAATATGTCAATAATATCCCATGTAGTCATTTTGTTGTGGATGATTATGATTTCTTTTTACCCAATTATAGCCGAATATTGGATGATGGAACAATGCTATCTCCTAAAAGTATGGTTAAAAAAATAGAGGATATTATGAAAAAAGCAGAGTTTCATAGTAATGAGAAAATGCAAGGCTATTTTTGGGAAACACATTTATATACGAGTGAACATGGATGTTACTTGCCATCGTATAATCAAGAGCCTTTCTGGAAAACAGGAAAATATCCATCTGTTATCATGAATGATAATATAGAACTGTTGCATCAATGCATTAATACGTATAATGAAAATAAGCGAAAACTTAAAGAACAAATCGCATCGTTGCCGAGTAATAAATATTCAGGGACTTATGTCGCCTCAATTATAGGGCCGTGTAATGCAGAGTACCAATATAAAGAGATTGATGGAATCCGATATAAAGACGGCGATATAAATTGTACTACTGGAGATATTAATTTAAATGGTACATATAAGCAAGGTGAACGAAATGGGAATTGGACACTAAAAAAAGGAAACGAAATTATGATTAGTGGTGAATATAATAATAACCGCCGAACTGGAAAATGGATATATAATATGTCTTTTCAAAATAGTAGTAATAAGGCGCATAAAATAAAAATAAAGAGCGAAGCTAATTTTAAAGATGGAATTTTGGTCGACAATATATTTTATGAGAAAACGGAACCGATCAATGCCAATTTGAAGAAAACAACTATTAACGGTCAATTTACCGCAGAAGGTGTAATCGATGGAGATTGGCGTATGGAGGAAAAGATCATCGTTGATAATAAAGAGAAATTAATAAGAATATTTATCACTTCATATGACGATGGTCGAGTAGTTAGTATGGAAATCTTAGATCCTAACACAGGTGGATGGGCTAAAATAACAAAAAATGGTGTTGAGTATAAAAATATACCAGAAGATAATTATGATAAAGTTTTGTTAAATTCAGATTATATAAGAGGGTTGCTGTATAATGACAATAATGGAGTGTATGAGGTGATTAATACAAATAATAGTCCAGCATGTAATGTTAACCAAGATATTTCTGATGATATATTGGAGCTTTGGTTGGATTCATTTTGGCATATGCAGAATCCAAATGATAATGAATTTTTATGTAAGTATTATTCTAGATAAAATATTGAACTATGAAAAAAAATGAAACTAATCCCCAGTATGTTTATGTTATGTCTAATCCATCGATGCCTAATATGGTGAAGATAGGCATAACTAATAATGTAGAAAATCGGCTTAAGTTTCTATCATGTAGAACAGCAGTTCCCACACCTTTTGAGGTCGAGTACGAATGTACGGTGGATGATTGTCATAAGGTAGAAAAGGCTTTGCAGGCCGCGTTCGCACCGTATAGAGTGAATGAAAAACGCGAGTTTTTCAAGGTCTCGACGGCGCAGGTGACCGCGATACTCCAACTCGTGCAGCAGGAGAACACAACCGAGCAGGCAACCGCGGATCAACCCGAGACGAAGCGAAATCCGCGATTCAAGTTCGCCGAGATGAACATTCCGGTCGGTACGGAGTTGGTATTCACGCAGGATGTCAAGACCAAAGCGACGGTAACCGAGAACAACAATGTTCTATGCAACGGAAAGGAACAGTCGCTCTCCGCACTCACACGGGAACTTATAGGTTACATCGTTCGCCCGCTTCAGTATTGGACATACGGCGAAGTGAATCTTTTGGATGTTTATCGGGCCACGTATATACAGAAATAGATAGTCCGATATTATAATGAAAAGTCGGCGGGCTTGAAAGTCCGTCGGCTTTTTGTCTGTGAATGATTGATATTGCACCGCCGGCCTTACTCCCCGAGAATTTTCTGAAAAAGGATCTCGTCGATGCGTTGTCCGTCGGCGGCGAGAAGCCAGTCGCGGCGACGGCCGCAATGGAGATATCCCGCCTTTTCGAACAGACGGAGGCTGGCCGCGTTGTCGGCCGCGACGCTGCACCAGAGTTGATGCAGATGCAAGGTTTCGCGGGCGTAACGTTCCGCCGCGGCGAGCGCGTCGGCGGCGAAACCGCGGCGGCGGCAGGGCGATGCGACGATTATGCCCACGCCCGCCCGCAGGTTCTGCGGATCGAATTCGAAGAGGTCGACGGCCCCGACTGCCGTGCCGCGCCTGTCGGCGGAGTCGGGCCCGATGGGTGCGACGGGTTCGATCGCCAGCCGCAGCTGGCGCGTGGCATAGATGTCGAAACGCTGTTCGTCGATGAGGCGCGAAAGGACATGGCGGGAGAACGGAGCCGCAGTTCCGCTCGCCCGCCACGCTTCGGTGTCGTTCTCCCATTCGTACATGGCATCGAGATCGCGAGGCTCCAAAGCCCTCAAACGACATATACTGCCCCCGATGTTCATGTCCGTGCGGGATTAAAGTCCTATGATCTTGTTGTGTATCAACATCGATACGCCCAACGCGCTGGCGTTTTCCGACATTTTAGACTGTCGGAACTTGGTGTCCTTGTAAACGAGGTTGAGCGAGTATTTGTTGGTCGACGACTTCAGGGGCAGCATGATGTAATCGCCCGCCTCGGCGAGGTTGCCGCCCACGATCACGGCTTCGGGGTTGAACGTGTTGATGAGGAAAGCCACCGCCTTGCCCAACTTCTCGCCCACCTCCTCGATAAGCTCTATCGAAAGGTTGTCGTCGTTCTTCGCCGCCGCGATGATGTCGTTGATGTGGATCTGCTCGCCGCGGTCGAACTTGTCGCGCAGGATGGTGTTCACGCCGCTCTTGATGAGCTTGATGATCTTCTCCTCGATGGCGATGCCCGAAACCTCGGTCTCGAGACAACCCTTCTTGCCGCAGGCGCAGATGATCTCGTTGTCGAAGAAGGGGATGTGGCCGAACTCGCCCGCGAAGCCGTTCTTGCCGTAATACAGCTTGCCGTCGATGACGATTCCGATCGCCACGCCGCGACCCAGATGGAGGTAGAGGATGTTGTTCTCCTCCTTCGAGCGGGCCGAGTTGTACTCGGCGTAACAGCGCGCGCGGGTGTCGTTCTCCAGCAGAACGCGTATTTTGACGCGGTCCTGAATGATGTCGCGCAACGACTCTTCGCTGGAGGTGAAGTACATGTAGCTGCGGCCCATTTCGGGGTTCACGCGGCCCACGATCGAGACGCCCAGACCGAGTATCTTGGCGCGGTCGATGCCGCACGTCTCGATGAAGTTCTCGATGTTGGAGCATATCTTTTCGAGGCACTGCGGGCGGTTCTGCAACTCGAACGAATTGTCGCTCACCTCCTTTATGATGTTGTTCTGCAAGTCGGTGATGACATAGGTCATGTTGTCGCGCCCCACGTTTACGCCCGCGAAATATATGGCCGAGTTGGCCAGACCGAAGACGTTGGGACGGCGGCCGCCCGGGGTCTCCACCTTGCCCAGATCGAGCACGATGTTCTCGGTTATGAGTTCCTGCACGAGCTTGGTGATGGTCGGCACGCTGATGTGCAGCTCTTTGGTGAGTTCCGAGAGGGTGCACTCTCCGTTGACGGCCATATAAGCGATTATGTTGCGCTTTATGATATTATTCTTATGAGTGATGCCTTTTATATTATCACTCGCTTTGATGTTGAAAAATTCGGTTAATGACGACATAACGTTACTTGCTGAATTATTTTGTTTACGCTTTGCAAATATACGTGCTTTTATCGAGACGAACAAGCCTTTTTTAATTATTTTAACAAGCGAATTCGGCGCGTGCGACTCGGGGTCGAGAGGCCGTCGGGCGGAGAAATGAAAAAAAGGTTATCCGAGCGTTTCGGACAACCTTTTTGGTTGGGCTACCAAGATTCGAACTTGGAATGACAGGACCAGAATCTGTAGTGTTACCATTACACCATAGCCCAATATTCGAGCGTCGCGCGGCCGTCGCCGTTTTGACACTGCAAAAGTAGAATATAATTTCTTTTCTGCAAAGAAAAAGTGAAAAAAAAGTATAATTCTCACGTCGTGCCGCCCGATTTGTGCCGTCCGCGGGGGAAGGCGCCGGCGGGTAACGGCCCGCGGATCCCGATTCGCGTCGGCCGCGCCGCGGTCTGCGGTTACTCTCCGCGTACTGCTCGTTTGGTACGGAAAATGATAATTCGGAACGGATATGATTCATGAACCCGTTTTGATTTCCGACCATGATACTATTATTGTTATTATTGATGTTCATAGCGGTGTGCGTTTACGGTGCGGGGCGCGACAATATCGACCGCCGCACTCTGCCGACATTCTCGTTGCAGCGTTTCATGGGGCGATGGTACGAGATCGCCCGCTTCGACCATACGTTCGAGCGCGGCATGAGCCGCGTGACGGCCGATTACGTACTCTCGCCCGACGGCGCGGTCGAGGTGGTGAACAGCGGAATGCGGGGCAGCCGCCGATTCACGTTGCGCGGGCGCGCCAAGATGACGCGCCACACGGGACGATTGCGTGTGTCGTTTTTCTGGATCTTCTATTCCGACTACAATATTCTGGAGATGGCCCCCGACGGCCGATGGGCTTTGGTGGGCAGCCGCTCGCCGCGCTATCTGTGGATACTCGCGCGCACGCCGTCGCTGCCCGAAGCCGAGTTGGAGCATATAGTGTCGCTGGCCGACGGCCGCGGCTACGAGACGCGGAATCTCATATATGTCGAACAGTAGCGGCTATCGCAGGTCGAACCGATAGATACGGTTGCGACGCGGGTCGCCCGTGGTGTGGAACGACATGTAGAGGCGCCGCCCTTTCGCGGCCAGACCCTCGGGTTCGTACTCTATGGAGTTGAGATCGACGAGCGCCACGGGGCGAGCCGTGACCACGTCCACTATGTGCAGCCGTCTGTCGCGCGAGGGGAGTCCGTCGGGCAGGTAGAGCAGACGTCCGCGGATCATGCTCCCCTGCGGTATGGCCACGTCGCCCACGGGGATGCTGCCGAGGCAATCCTCGGGGCGCAGACGCACTTCGCCGCGGGCGTCGGAGTCAGACAGACGCGGCAGGCGGAAACGCTTGAACATCCTTATCTTTCCTATGGTGCAGTAGATGTATATCATGCGGGCGGGCGCGTCGACACACCAGTCCATCGGGCCCGTGCACTCCTCGCCGTCGTAACGTATGGTCTGCACGAGGCGCGACCCTTCGGTCGTCACGTCGTGCACGTAGCAGGCTCGGCCGCCGCGGCACTCCGAGACGTATAGCAGCGGGAACCGCGAGCGGCGGTCGTAACGCTCCGCGCCGAACGACGCGTTGTTGCAGTGGCCCGTGTAGCCGTCGAGGCGGAACGCGCCGACGAATCTCCTGCGTTTCATGTCGATCGCCACGCACATGCCGCCGTCGTGCAGCGAGAAGGCGTATCGGCCGTGCATGGCGAAGCCTTGGGTGGTGCCCTCTATCGCGACGGAGTCGGGCAGTATGTCGGCAACGTCCAAAACAGGTCGGGTCGGGACCGAGACCACGCTCCCTTTTTGCGCCGCGGCCGCGACCGCCGCGCAAATCATGGTCAAAAGCATTGCAAAACGTATCATGCGAGCATCTCTTTTGCGGTTCGCGCTATACCCTCGGCGTCGTATCCGCATCGGGCGTAAAGCTGCGCGGGGGTGCCGTGGCCGACGAACTCGTCGCCTATGCCGAGGGCGCGGACGCGGACGTCGTAACCCTTGTCGTTGAAATAACGCGTCACCGCCTCGCCGACTCCGCCGCGCAGAACGCCGTCCTCGACGGTGATGATCTTGCGGAACCGTCGGCCCGCGTCGTCGAGCAGTTCTGTATCTAACGGTTTGGCGAAACGCAGGTCGTAATGCGCCACGGAGACTCCGCCTTCGGCTTCGACGCGTCGGATGGCCTCGGCGGCGAAGTTGCCTACCGTGCCGATGGTCAGGATCGCCAGATCGGCGCCATCCTTCAGCATGCGGCCCTTGCCTGCGGGAACGCTTTCGAACGGACGGCCGCGCCACTCCGCGCCCGCGCCGCATCCGCGGGGGTAGCGTATGGAGTAGGGCGACGGGGTGTTTACGGCGGTGTAGAGCATGTCGCGCAGCTCCGCTTCATCCATCGGGGCCGCGACGATCATGTTAGGCACGCACGAGAAGTATACCAGATCGAACGCTCCGTGGTGCGTGGCTCCGTCCTCGCCCACCAGTCCGCCGCGGTCGATGCAGAACGTTACGGGCAGATTTTGCAAGGCCACGTCGTGTATCACGTTGTCGTACGCGCGCTGCATGAACGACGAATAGATGTTGCAGACGGGGTGCATGCCTCCCGCGGCCAGTCCCGCCGAGAAGGTCACGGCATGTCCCTCGGCTATGCCGACGTCGAAACAACGCTCGGGCATGGCGTGCATCATGACGTTCATCGAGCAGCCCGAGGGCATGGCGGGGGTGATCCCCACTATGCGCTCGTCGGCGCGCGCCAGATCCAGCAGGGTCTCGCCGAAGACATCCTGATAACGCGCCGCGGCCGTCTTCGAGGGCAGACGCTCGCCCGTGTCGGGGTTGAAACGCCCCGGGGCGTGCCACGCGGCCTGATCGTCCTCGGCGGGGGTGTAACCCTTGCCCTTGGTCGTTATCACGTGCAGCAGTTTCGGTTCGCCGATATCTTTCAGCGCGGTGAGGATGCGCACCAGCTCCTCGATATCGTGGCCGTCGATCTGGCCGAAATAGCGGAAATTGAGGCTCTCGAAGAGATTGCTGTTTTGCAGCAGCCCCTGTTTCACGGCGTTGCCCGTCTTTTGGCAGATGCGCAGCAAAGGCGGGATGTGGGCGAAAACGCTCCACAGACGGCGTTTTAAACGGTTGTAACGCTTCGACGTCGATACGCGCGTCAGGTATCCCGTCAGCGCGCCCGTCGCTTGGTCGATGGCCATCTCGTTGTCGTTGAGGATGACCAGTATGTCGCTCTTCTTGTCGGCGCCCGCGTTGTTCAGGCCCTCGAACGCCAGACCGCCCGTCATGGCTCCGTCGCCTATGACGGCCACCACGCGGCTCCTTTCGCCCCGCAGTTCGGCGGCCTTGGCGAGTCCGTACGCCGCCGATATGGAGGTCGACGAGTGGCCCGCGCCGAACGAGTCGTATTCGCTCTCGGCCATGCGCGGGAATCCGCTGATGCCGCCCTCCTTGCGGTTGGTGGGGAACAGGTCGCGCCGGCCCGTGATTATCTTGTGCGCATAGGCTTGATGGCCCACGTCCCACACGAGTTTGTCGTGCGGGGTGTCGTAAACGTAATGTATGGCTACGGTCAGCTCCACCGCGCCGAGGCTCGACGCCAAATGGCCCGGGTTTTTCGAACACTCCTCGATGATGTACTGACGCAGCTCGCGGCAGTAGCGCGGCAGCTGCGCGACGGCGAGCCGCTTCAGATCGGAGGGCGAATCGACCTTGTAGAGCAGGTCGTAATCTATATGATCCATGTCGTATGCGTATATTATACGGTTCAACGTTTTGTCTGTCGTCGGCGGTCGTCCGATCACGCCACCGAACACGGTATGCCCGCCGCCTCGACGCGTCGGGCTATCGCCTCCAGCTCGGCTCGCGGCACTCTCTCCAGCGTGGGGCACGGCGTGTCGCGGTCGAGCGAGTAGACCATAACGCTGCGGGGCGCGATCTCGCGCACGAGGCGCAGCCAAGCTGACACCTCGCTCTCGGTCGTGTTGTCTATCGCGCGGCCGTCGCAGGTTCCCCGCAGGAACATGGTCTGCACGATGAGCCGCCCCTCGAACAGCTTCATGAGCTCCACCGTGCGAGCCACCGTGTAGTTGCCCGCGGGCATATTCACGAGGCGCACCGTATCGTCGAAAGCGGAGTCGAGCTTCAGAATGTTGTTGTCGACCCTGAGAAGGGCGCGCCGCACATCCTCGCGGCCTATCCGGGTGGCGTTGCTGAGCACCGAGACTTTGGCCGAGGGGCACAGGCGGTCGCGCAGGGCGATGGTGTCGTCTATGATCCCCTCGAAATCGGGGTGCATGGTGGGTTCGCCGTTGCCCGCGAAGGTTATGACGTCGGGCGGCGTGCCCGCGTCGGCCATTTCGGCCAGCTTGGCGGCGAGCAGCTCGCGCACATCCTCGCGGCGGTTGAAGCGTCGCGGACCTTTGCGGTCGGCGTTCCAGCCGCATTCGCAGTAGATGCAGTCGAAACTGCACAGCTTCGACTCCGTGGGGAGCAGATTCACTCCCAGCGAGAGACCGAGGCGGCGCGAGCGGACGGGACCGAAGATTATGTCGTCGAATAGCGATGTCATATCGTTTGTAGTTTATTGTTTCGAGCGTCGGAACTCCTTGGGCGTCATTCCCGTGTGCCGCAGGAAATACTGCCCGAAGAACGAGGGGTTGGGAAAGTTCAGCTTGTTGGATATCTGCTGCACCGTCAGTCGCGTCCCCGTGAGCAGCGATTTGGCGTTCAGTATCGCCGTGTGCGTGATCCAGCTCGTGGCGTTGCGGCCCGATATCTGACGCGTTATGATGGTAAGGTATTTGGGCGTTATGCACAGTTTGTCGGCATAGTACTGCACCTCGCGCGAGGCGGTGATGTCGGTGGCGAGCAGCGACAGGAATTTGCGGAACAGCACGTCCTGACGCGTGCAGGGCTGGCGTTTGACGGGCACGTAACGGGCGTAGATGCCCGCCAGTTCGTAACAGAGCAACATGAGCATCTGCGAATTGATCTGTTTGTGGAACGGATGGTCGGCGCGCATGTCTTTGTCGTGCATCATCTTGCATACCTGCATCACGGTGCGCGTCTGTTCGTCGGTGAGCACCATGCACGGATTGTCGCGTATGACGATATATATCGAGTTGGCCGACGGGATGTTGATCTCGCGGATGAAGTCGATGTCGATGGCCAGCGTGTAGCCGCGGAAATCGTCGTCAGTATTGAACGCCTGTATTATGGTGCCCGGGAACGCCACGCACATGGTGTTGGGGCAGAGGCGGTATTTGTGTTCGTTGATGATTACGTCGCCCTCGCCGTCGAGGCAGATGAATATGCCGCCCGTGTGCAGCACGTGGGGCAGGTTCTCCTCGTTCAGCAGCAGGTCGTAATCCTTGCGGTCGATGTATCGGAACGGCGCGGTGTCGGGATCGTCGCGCCGAGTCTCCGTCGCGGGCTCGAACATGTCGGTCGGCTGATTCATGGCAGTGGCGAATATCGTGTTTCTCAATAATGCGGATGCAAATATACGAATAATTCGCGACAAAGGATATTTTTGGGGATGTCGAGGTCGAAAAATGCGCCGAAAGTGGACGAATAGGACATTAGCGAGCGTCGCCCGTTGTCGCGAGCGACGAGCGGCGAAGGACGGCGATGAATAATTATGCCGATAATTTGCTCTCGCGCGGGGCGACGTTAAGGATAAAAACCTATCTTTGTAGGTGACAAAGCCCGCTCGCGCGGAGTGCGTTGCGTCGGCCGTCCGACAATTTTCGGCATTCGGATTTAATCGGTTTTCGCGTCCGTATTGGGACTGCATAAAATAGTGATAGTTATGTGTGGATTCGTTGGAATGTTCGATATAGAGAACAACAGTAAGGAGTACAGAGAGCAGGTGCTGCGCATGTCGAAGAAAATTCGCCACCGCGGTCCCGACTGGTCGGGCATCCATTGCGGCGAGCGGGCCATCATCTCGCACGAGCGACTCTCGATAGTCGATCCGCAGTCGGGCAAGCAGCCGCTCTATTCGGCCGACGGCAAGATCGTGCTGGCCGTGAACGGCGAGATATACAACCACCGTGAGATACGTCGCGAGCTGGAGGGCGAATACGAGTTCCTGACGGGTTCGGACTGCGAGGTTATCATACCTTTGTATCAGCGCATGGGACTCGATCTGCTGGAGAAGATTAACGGCATATTCGCCTTTGCGCTTTACGACATGGAGCGCGACGAGTATCTCATAGCGCGCGATCCGATAGGGGTCATCCCTTTATATATAGGTTGGGACAAGCAGGGCCATTTTTACGTGGCTTCGGAGCTGAAGGCCCTCGAAGGGGTATGCGCCACCATCAAGCCGTTCCTGCCCGGGCACTATTGGTCGAGCCGCGACGGCGAGATGAAGCGTTGGTACAAGCGCGACTGGGAGTCGTACGACGCCGTGAAGGGCAATCCCGTCGATATCGGCGCGCTGCGCACGGCCTTGGAGGAGGCGGTGCGCCGCCAGCTCATGTCCGACGTTCCTTACGGCGTGTTGCTGTCGGGCGGACTCGACTCGTCGATCATATCGGCCGTGGCGAAGAAGTATGCCGACAAGCGTATCGAGACGGGCAGCCGCGATACGGCGTGGTGGCCGCAACTGCACTCTTTCGCCATAGGACTGAGGGGCGCGCCCGATCTGGCCGCGGCGCAAAGGGTGGCCGACATGATAGGCACGGTGCATCACGAGATACATTACACGATTCAGGAGGGATTGGACGCCCTGCGCGACGTGATATACCACATCGAGACTTACGACGTGACGACGGTGCGTGCGTCGACGCCCATGTATTTGTTGGCGCGCGTCATAAAGTCGATGGGAATAAAGATGGTGCTTTCGGGCGAGGGTGCCGACGAGATATTCGGCGGTTATCTCTATTTCCACAAGGCGCCCGACGCCGAGGAGTTCCACAACGAGACGGTGCGCAAGATCGGCAAGCTGCATCTGTACGACTGTCTGCGCGCGAACAAGGCGCTCAGCGCGTGGGGTATCGAGGGGCGGGTGCCGTTCCTCGACAAGGAGTTCATGGATGTGGCCATGCGGCTCGATCCCGAGGCGAAGATGGTGCGCGGCGAGCACAACATGGAGAAATGGGTGCTTCGCAAGGCGTTCGAGGATATGCTGCCCGAGTCGATCGTATGGCGTCAGAAGGAGCAGTTCTCCGACGGCGTGGGATACGGCTGGATCGACACCCTGAAAAAGGTCACTTCGGAGGCCGTCAGCGACCGCGACATGTCGCTCGCGGCGGAGCGTTTCCCGATCAACCCGCCGCGCAACAAGGAGGAGTATTACTACCGCACCATATTCGAGGAGCTGTTCCCGTCGCAGACGGCGGCGCAGTGTGTGCCTTCGGTGCCTTCGGTGGCATGTTCCACGGCCGAGGCTCTGGCGTGGGACGAGTCGTTCAGGAACATGAACGATCCTTCGGGCCGCGCTGTGTTCGGCGTGCACGAGAAGGATTTGAAGCATTGACGGTTATGCGCTTCGGTTCGCCGACCTGCCGATAACGGCGGCGGCCCGTGAGTCGGGGCCGATATTCATGTTGTTCCGATTATTTCGCTTTGGCGGGATAATCGGAATTTTTGTTTGCCGAAAAGTCTCGATTTATGTCGGAAAAGATTCGGAAAGTCGTCGGGGCGTATTCGAATAAGACGGAAACGATGATATTATCTCTTTTGTAGAGATGTGCACCGACATCCCAATATTGCCGCAAAACTAATAAAAAAATCTGATATCAAGGAATTTCGGGTTTATAATCTTAAGCCTCGGAAATATCCGATTGCGGAAAAAACAGCGAATAATTCCACCGATCGGAAAACAACCTTCAGGAACATGATATCATTAAGACACTTGCACTTCGGGACGCTCTCTACAAAAGAGATGGTACGATTTCAATACGGAGATTTGTCGCTTTGCTTGAGAGTGTGCAAAACGGACGATACATAACTCTTTACAACCCCGTTTTCGGTCGTCGACCGCTGAGATCGGGGGTCGAGAGGAATTGTCTTTGAAAAATCGGTTATTAATAGCTGCTTTTCGGGTGGAAGATTCTGAACGACATATTGTTGAGACCGTGGATGCGAGGTCGTTTTTTCGGGCCAAAACAGACGAGGCCGCGAATGAAAAAAGCCTTAAGGGGTTGCGGCAGGCATTTTCGGCGTTCGACCGTTTCTGGGGAGGCGGCGCGCTCGGATTCGGGGATTTTACCCAAGAGGCGATTCTCGAATGGAGCTGTCGGATGCTGTACGAGGGGTATACTCAAAAGACCTCCGTTTATTACCTCAGGAACCTCTCGGCGCTTTACGGCAGGGCAGTCAAGGAGGGAATCGCCGCGGAAAACGACGTGTTCGGCAGGACGATATCGAAGATCATGGGACTCTCTCCCGCCATGTTCGTCGAAAAGAGGGATTCGAGCGTTGTCGAGAAGCTGCAACGCCTCGTACGCCTGAATGCGGGCGGCAGCGGCGAGAGCGCTCTGTCGCGGGATTTGGTGATATTTTCCGTCCTGAACGGCGGATTGCGATTCGACGAATTGGCCTATTTCAAAAAAGAGGATTACAAAGGGGGCGATCCCGCTATCATAGAGATAGTCGACAGATATTCGAAGCCGAAAAACAAATATCTTTTCCCGCTGAAACAGTCCGAGCGCACGCCCAAGCAGATGAGGGCCTTTTTGAAAGATCGGTTTTCGGATGCGTTGTCGCTCGTCGGCATATCCCTTTCGAATCCGGCCGACGATACGGCTCTGGAGCTGTGGTGCGCGACGGCCCTGAGGTGCAACGCGGGCGTGTCGACGGTTCTCGGCTGCGCGGGCCGCAGGCCGATATCCGATCCCGTGTTCGCGCTCGCCGATCCGAGAGAGGTGACGGCCGACGAGAGAGGCCGTATTATGGCCATGGTGAGCCACGCCATAGTCGACAACCCTCGGGAGTGGCATGCGATGCAGTTGCGTCCGACGGTGGATTACGGCAAGCTGACGGCTCGGCTTAAACTCTGCGAGAAGGATATCCGTATCCCCGAGATGTACTATCCTTGCGAAGAGATCGCGAAGAGGATAGGGCGCAGGCTGGTTTACAAGAACCGACCCGTTATTTCGGGGCTGGTGTTCTTCAAGAGCCGTATGTCGGACATATCGCCGCTGTTCCGTTGTATCGGCGACCTCGCGTGGTGCTATCGCGAAGGAAAGGATGTCGGCAGCCCCTATGCCGTTATTCCGCAGTCGCAGATGCGTCTCTATCAAACTACCATCGGCATATTCACTCCCCGAACGGAGATTTTCCCCGTCGGCGCCATAACTCTCGAAAAGGGCGACAGGGTGGAGGTGATAGGCGGAAGCTTTTTGGGCCGCATGGGCAAGTTCGGGACCGTTCTCACGAAAAACAAGGGAACGGAGGCGGCGCGGACGGTGTATCGCCTTCTGTTGCCCGATAATAACGGAATCGAATGGGTGGTCGATACCGATCCGTGTCTGGTCAGGAAAATTACGGATGAGAGGTATCGGAGTTTCATAAACGAGCTGAATTAGAGACGGCGACTCGCGTCCGCCTCGGAATTATGAGCATCATATCGCAAGAGCTGTGTATCGATAACGTCGACTTCGGATCGCCCGAAGCGGTGGAGGCTTACGGCCACCTCCTTTTCAGCGCGTTCAACAATGTCGGCGGCTTTGCCGCGTCTTCTCCCGTTTACGACACTTGCGGGATAAGGGACGATGCCGAGCGGTGGATCCGTAAAGTGGAGCGGAACATAGAGGCGCAGAACGCGCGCGGCATACAGCGTTATCTGGGATGGTACGATATCGTTCACCGCATGACGTTTGGCCGCCCCGCTTCGACGGAGTTCATCGACAAGTATATGAACGAGGCTCTTATGGCGATGCTCGGCGGGGACGAGGCGGAACGGTTGATCTTCATGCGGTGGATGCTCGGCAAGATACGCATCGCCCCCCGAGCGGTCGACCGCAAGGCGTTGGAGTGGTATACGGCCGTCGAGGATGAATGGATAAACGATGCCCGTTCGTACAACCCGCTCTCCAACCATCCGTTGCACGAAGCCGTCGGTATAGTGAATTTCCTCGACGGTGAGGATCTGTACGCATGGATCTCGGATCAGAGCGGTTTCAAGTCGAACCTTTACCGTTATTTCATGCCTCTGCTCGGCGCGGTCGACGGTATATGCGACCGACGGTTGCTCGAAGCGTTGCGCGTCTTCGCGTCGATAGCGTTCAGGGCGTTTCCCGACGAAGCGGACGACGATACGGATATGAAGATTTTACGACGGTTGAGCGCGCTCCCCACGATTCATCGCTACGATAGTCGGGCTTACGCTCTCGATCTGGAGACGGAAATGAACAGACCCGACTTGCGATGACGATGCCCGTTGCGGAGAAGCCGATGGCGCCGTCGTTTGCGCTAATTTAATTTGTCAGTCGTTAATTTATGAGCGAAGCTATCGTTTTAGGTGCCAATCACCACAATACTTACGGAATAATACGGGCCTTGCATGCTGTCGGCGTCAAACCGACGGTCATTTGTCCGCCGCCCGTAAAGGGATGCTGCTACAAGAATTCGAGGTATGTCGGGGAGCTGGTGGAGATCCCCGAAAGCGAAGTTTTGTCGTGGCTCCTCGATTATGGCCGAAAGGCCGAGTCGAAGGCTGTCGTGTTCGTTTCGAGCGACTCCTTTTCGAGCTTGATCGACGAGAACTCGGATCGGTTGAAGCCGTATTTCGTCATTCCCTGCTCCGACGAGTCGGGCAAATTGACCCGGTTGATGGATAAGCAGCGAATGAGCGATCTGGCCGTCGAGTGCGGTTTGTCGGTTCCGCCCAATTCGAGAGTCGTGGAGACGGCGGATCTCGCGCGCGAGGAGGAGACGCTGAAATTCCCGTGCATCGTCAAGCCGTACAAATCGATCGAGGGAGATAAGTCGGATATATTCATCTGTCGCGACGCGTCCGATTACAGGGAGTTGGCGGAGAAGATAAAATGCCCTGCCGTGCAGATACAGGATTTCATAGACAAGCGATTGGAGTATCAGTTGATCGGTTTGTCGCTCGACGAGGGCCGTACCGTCGTTATTCCCGGGGTCACGAGGCTGATATGGGCGTCATCGGAGAGTTCGAATACGGGCATAGTGGAGATCGACGGGTTCGACAAGTATGACGATATCCCTCTCGACAGAGTGCGTTCTTTTATTCGGGCGACTGGTTACAGCGGCTCTTTCAGCGTGGAGTTTTTGCGCGATAAGGAGGGTCGGGATTACTTCATGGAGATCAATTTCCGAAATGACGGAAACGCGATAGTGGCCACTGCGGCCAATGTCAACCTGCCTGCCATGTGGTGGGAGCACGCCACGGGCGGCAGCGTACGCAAGCCGAATGGAAAGAGGTTCCGCAAAGCCGTCGCGATACCTTTCTGGAGCATGCTTACCGTCGCACGCCGACAGGGACGGCTGGCGGAGCTGGTCAGGTATCTTCTTAAAGGCGACGTGTTGATGGATGTGTCGTTGGCGGATATGAGGCCGTTTCTGAACAGCGTGAAAGAGCGTATATGCAACCGAATGAAACGATGAGCAAGAAATTTATCATAACGGTCGACACCGAAGGCGACAATCTTTGGAATTGGCGCGCGGGAGATTCGGTAAGTACCGAGAATTCTCGATATATCCCCCGTTTTCAGGAGCTTTGCGACAAATACGGCTTCAAGCCGGTCTATCTGACCAATTACGAGATGGCCTGCTGCGATCGGTTCATGGACCGCGCCGTCGAGTGGCAAAACAACGGCGCGTGCGAGATCGGTGTGCACCTCCACGCTTGGAACAATCCTCCGTCGTATCCTCTGCGGAAAACGTACGAGGGGCAGGATTATCTCATAGAGTATCCCGAGGAGATCATGAGAGCCAAATTCGACGCCGTATACTCTCTGATTAAGTCGAAGACGGGAAATACCCCCCCCCTCGTTTCTCACCGTGCGGGACGCTGGGCGATGAACGGCGTCTACTTCAAAATATTGAGGGATTACGGCATCAAAGTCGATTGTTCGTTTACCCCGGGAGTCGACTGGTCCGACAACAAGGGCGCGTCGACGGGCGGCACGGACTATTCGAAGGCGTCCCGAACGCCTGTATCGATAGAGGGCGTCTTGGAGGTCCCCATGACGATAAGGCGGCTGCGGACATGGACCAAAGGCAGCCTGAAACATAAATTGAAATGCTTGGCGTTGTCCAAACATACTTGGTTGAGGCCCGCGGGGCATTCGCTGTTCGAGATGAAGCACGTGCTGGCGACCGTCGCGCGCGAGGAAGATACGGATTATGCCGAGTTCATGATCCACTCGTCGGAACTGATGCCGGCAGGCAGCCCGTACTTCAGGGATAAGGCCGATATCGACGAGCTGTACCGCGACATGGACGCGTTGTTCGCCCGAGCGGTCGAATCGGGATACGAAGGGTGCACCCTCAGGGATTACGAACGTGAGAGATCGGTTGTTTCCGATTGAAGTTTTTCGAAGATATATTCGTTTCGGATATGAATCAAGTGAAAGCAGGCGCGATATTGAATTATGTCATAATAGGGCTCAACACTCTGTTGGGGTTGCTTTATACGCCCTATATGTTGCACATGCTGGGACAGAACGAATACGGTCTGTATTCGCTCGTGGCCTCGATCATCGCCTATTTGACCATCCTCGACTTCGGTTTCGGAAACGCCATAGTGCGATACACGGCCAAATTCAGGGCCGAGGGCAAGCTGCGGGAACAGTGGGAGATGTTCGGCATGTTTCTCATAGTATATACGCTCATCGGCTTCGCGGCGTTTCTGATCGGGCTCGGTCTGTATTTCAACGTCGAGGCGTTGTTCGAAAGGACGATGTCGGCCGAGGAGGTGGCGCAGGCCCGCACGATGATTATGTTGTTGATCGTTAATCTGGCCATAACATTTCCGTTCAGCATGTTCGGATCGATTATTACCGCTTACGAGGATTTCGTGTTCCAGAAAGTGGTGGCCATCGTCAGATTGTTGCTGTGCACGTCGGTGATAATACTCTTGTTGCATGTAGGATATCGGGCTGTCGCGATGGTGGCGGCGCAAACGGCGTTCAACATCGCCACCTTGTTGCTCAACTATTTGTATTGCGTTCGCAAGATAAAGATAAAAATAGCCTTTTCGAGATTCAACCGTTTGTTCGTCAAGGAGATCACGATCTACTCTTTTTGGTTGTTCCTCAATACGATAATGGATCGCATATATTGGAGCACGGGGCAGTTCGTGCTGGGCGCCGTGGTCGGCACCGCCGCCGTGGCCGTGTACTCCGTCGCCATATTGCTGCAACAGATGTACATGTCGTTCTCGACTTCGATAGCCAATGTCCTGCTGCCCAAGATAACGGCGATGGTTTCGTTGGACAAGGGCGCCCGAGAGGTGTCGGATCTGTTCATTCGCACGGGCCGAATACAGTGTATCGTGATGTCGGCCGTTTTGTCGGGCTTTATCGTCTTCGGACGAGGGTTCATCGATATTTGGGCGGGACCCGAATATGCGACGGCCTATCCGATCACGTTGATATTTTTCGTTTCGTTGTTCGTGCCGTTGATCCAGAATACGGGAATAACCATCCTTCAGGCTCGCAACCGAATGAAATTCCGATCTTTGCTCTATCTGGGGATTTCGTTCGCAAGCCTCATAGGTCAGGTGGTTCTTGCCCGACGGTTCGGAACGATGGGGTGCGCCGTCTCTATCGGCGCGGCGTTGATAATAGGCCAAGGGCTTGTAATGAATGTCTATTACGCCAAACGTCAGGAGATCGCGATCGCGAGGTTCTGGCGCGAGATAGGTGGGATGATGGTCGTGCCGGCGATCTTCACCGTGTCGGGATTGCTCACGACCCGATATGTGGATTACTCCGCGCCTTTGGTCCTCGTAACGGGAATATGCGTCTACATGCTGTTGTTCGTTCCAGCTTTCTGGCGATGGAGCATGAACGGTTACGAGCGCAATCTGTTGTTGTCTCCGATCAAGAAATTAGTTGCCAAATATGTCGTCGCAGTCAAATAGACGCCCCTATTTCGATGCGTTGAGGGGTTTGGCCATAATCATGGTCGTGGGGATTCATACGGTTCCCGAACGCGCGTGGGCTTTCGATACGTTCGAGAATATACTCACGATCGTTATCCGATTGTCACTCAATTGCGCCGTGCCTCTGTTTCTCGCCATCTCGGGTTATTTCGTCGGTTCGAAGAAGATCGGCTCGCGTTCGGAGTATTTCGACTTTCTGAAGCGACAGATTCCGACGGTGTATATCCCGTGCCTCGTCTTTTCCGTGCCTTGGCTGGTTATGAGCGTGCGTGCGGGCCATTCGAGCGTCGTGACCGATGCGGCAAAATTCTTTCTGTGCGGATTCAGCGTCTACTATTTCGTGGCGTTGATTATCCAGTATTACGTGCTGTCGCCCGTTTTGATCGGGTTGAATAAATTAAGGGGGGGGGTATTTTTGACGGCCGTGATTTCGGCGGTCTCGATTATGGCGGTGACCTGCATGATGAGTTTCCGCGGTTATAACCTGCCTCTGTTGGTCTATGCGGGAGGGTTCCCGCTGTGGATAATCTTCTTTTTCATGGGGATCCGTTTTTCAGATCATTCGAGGGCGTTCGATTTGAAGTATCCGATAATCGTCATCGCGGCGGGGCTGGCATTGCAAATAATCGAATGTAATTGGCTGTTTTCGATAGACGGCAGGGGATTGGGCATAAAACTGTCGTCGTTCGTCTTTTCGGCGGGAGTCGTTTGGCTGGCTTTCTCCGAACGGTTGGAAAATTCATACGCCGAGACGAGGTTTACGGCCGCAATCAATTATATAGGGCGAATATCGTTCGGCATATATCTGTTGCACGTGTACGTCATAGAGATTTGGAAACGTCTGCTGCCCGCAGGGAGTTGGGTGGTCGACTGGATCGCGGTCATGTGCCTGACCGTATCGGTCATAGCGTTCGTCAAGGCGTTGAATCCGAGATTTGCGAAGAAATATTTGGGTTTCAGATGATCGATATTCTCAGAAAAGAAGATTGCGTCGGCTGCAACGCCTGTGTTCAGCGGTGCCCCGAAAAGTGCATCGAGATGGTCGAGGACGGGCAGGGGTTCGTCTATCCGAGAGCGGATGCGGATAAGTGCATAGGTTGCGACCTTTGCGAACGGGTGTGTCCCGTGCTCAACCGAAACGAGCCTGCGAAGCCGAAGGCCGTCTATGCGGCGAAGAACGCGGACGACAAGATTCGGATGACCTCCTCGTCTGGCGGCGTTTTCCACGCTCTCGCTCGGAGCGTGATAGAGGATGGGGGAGTCGTTTTCGGCGCGAAATTCAACGAGCGGTGGGAGGTCGTTCACGATTATGCGGAGACGCTCGAAGAGGTCCGCGCGTTCCAAGGATCGAAATATGTGCAGAGCGCGATAGGCGATGCGTTCCGTAGGGCCGAGGATTTTCTCAAACACGGTCGCAGAGTGATGTTTACGGGAACCCCATGCCAGTTGGCGGGGCTGCAATCGTTTCTCGGAAGGGATTGGGGCGATAAGCTGCTGAAGGTCGACGTGGTTTGCCACGGCGTTCCGAGTCCGCTCGTGTGGCGAGAGTATTTGAAATACATGACCGCGTCGGGCGACGGGCGGATCGAAATAACGGGCGTCTCATTCCGCGATAAACGGTCGGGCTGGGAAAAATTCGGTTTGACGGTCCGCGCCGCCGAAGCGGAGAGTGATCCGACGTCGGATTCTCCTCGCGACGAGTTCGAACTGCTTTTCGAGCCGCTGACGGAAAATCGGTACATGCGGGGATTTCTCAAGGATCTCTACCTGCGTCCGTCGTGCTACTCTTGCCCTGCGAAGCGGGGGCGGTCGCGCAGCGATATTACGCTGGCCGATTTTTGGGGAATCCGCTATCGGGTCCCGCGCTTTTATGACCCGAGCGGAGTATCGCTGCTGTTGATAAACAGCGATCGTGGCGAAAGGGTCTTCTCGTCTCTGCGGCTCGAATCGGAGCGCGTGTCCTATGATGCGGCGTTGTCGAGCAACCGCGCGATAGAGAGGAGCGTGAAGCGGCCGAAGCAGGCCTGCGACTTTTGGCGCGGGTTTGAAGCCGAGGGCTTTCCTATCGTGGATCGGTTGTGCGACGAGATACGGCCTTCCCGTCGGGAGCTTTGGGCCGCGAGAGTCCGTCGGGGCCTGAGCAAGGTTAAGAGAACGGCGGTCGGCATGTTCCATTTCGGTAAACAAAATCGGTAGAATGAATATAGGAATAATCTCTTTTTGGGACGACCAAAGCAATTACGGTCAGATCCTGCAATGTTTCGCCCTTCAGAAGTTCCTTCGCAATATGAATCATCGGCCGTTCCACGTCAAGTATGTCGAGGGCGGCGGCAAGCGGCAGAAGATCGCGAATTTCGCGTATGTCTTGTTTCACGGATATCTGTTCGATTGGATCAAATCGAAAAGGGGAGCGAAGCGCGACGACAGATATGCCGAATTGAATCGCTTGCAGGCTCGGGAAGACGAAATGCACCCTCGCGATTTCGACGGGTTCAGGGACAGGCATTTGACCTTTACTCGCGAGACATACAGGATAAGCGATCTGTGCGCCCGTCCGCCCGAGGCCGATTGCTATATCTGCGGAAGCGATCAGATTTGGGCGTATCCCGATGCGGGATACATGCTCGACTTCGGCCCCCGGGGAGTGAGAAGGATCGCATACGCGGCCTCGATGGGCGGTAACGATTTGGCCGACAGGATACAACGGAGCCGATTCGCGCGACGGCTTAAGAGGCTGGACATAGTCTCGCTCAGGGAGAAGGACGGGGTGGAAGTTTGCCGAGAGGCGGGGCGTAAGGACGCTTTTCTCGCGCCCGATCCCGTATTCCTGCTGCCTGCCGAGGAGTATCGGAGCATTGCGAAACGCGGGAGCGCCGACGGGGAGTACGTTTTGGTCTATCTGCTGGGAAATGAGATCGACGTGGATGTGCGCGAGATCTTTTCGTTCGCGCGAAGCAGAGGGCTCGACGTGAAATATGTTACGTCGAAGGGCCGATTCGATGAATTCCCCAAAACGTATCCTTCGATAGAGGAGTGGCTGGGGTTGATGGATGCCGCGAAATATGTGGTCACCAATTCGTTCCACGGCATGGCTCTCAGCATAATATTGAATAAGGATTTTGCGGTTTTGCCTTTGTCGGGCGAAAGGGCTTCGATGAATTCGCGCATAACGACGACATTGGAGCATTACGGTCTCTCGGAGCGCATGGAGTGGGAAAAGACGAGGGATTCGTTCGATGGCGAGAGGATCGATTACTCGGCGATCAACCTGAAACTCCGACGACAGAGAGAGCATTATAAGGAGCTGTTCGCAAAATGGTTGGGAGGAGCCGAGGGAGGCGATTCCCCGAAGGAGGCGGAATGATAACTATTTCGGAGGCTGTGAAATGAGGATACTTTTAATGTGCCATGCCCTGACGGGCGGCGGCGCGGAACGCGTTTGCGCCGGTTGGGCCAACGGCTTGTCGCGGGCGGGACACGAGGTCTCGATTCTGACCGATACGGTTACGACTCCCCAGACCTATCGGACCGTGCCCGAAGTCGCCATCGTACAATGTCGGTTCCGTCCGCTGCGGAGCGGGGCGATCCTTGCGAGGATCCGCAACAGACTGTCGCGATCTTGGTCGTTCTTCAAGCAGATAAGGCGGTTGATTAAAGAGGACAAGCCCGATGCGATAGTCAACGTGCTCTATTACGCCAAGACGGAATTGCTTCTGGCCAAGTTGTGCGCCATGTCGAAAGTACCGATCATAATGACGGACCACAATGCTTACGAAAGGCCGAAAGGCGTGAGGATGCCGATATGGCAGTGGATGTGCAAGTTCGTATACAACCGTTTCTTCGATAGGGTGACGGTTCTGACCCGACCCGATAAGGAAATTCTGGAAAGGCGCGGCATCCGCAATGCCGATGTGCTGCATAATCCGTTGTTTCTGACCCCTTCGACTGAGTGGGGCGGCAAGGAGAAGACGGTTTTGTCCGTCGGTCGGATAAATGCGTGGTATGTCAAAGGTTTCGATCTGCTCGTCGAGGCTTGGAACGAGATAGCCTCGCGGCACGGCGATTGGAAGCTGCGGATCGTCGGCAGCGGGGACGAGGAGGTGAAGCGTATGTTGTTGGATCGTTACGACGGCGATATCGGCAATATAGAATTCAAGCCTTTTACCGAAGATATAGTCGAGGAGTATCGCAAAGCCTCGATCTTCGTCCTCTCGTCGCGTTTCGAAGGCTGGGGGCTTACGCTCGTCGAAGCCATGTCGCAACATTGCGCTTGCGTCGCGTGCGACTATAAAGGCCGTCAGGCCGAAATAATCGAAAACGGCAAGAACGGTTTGTTGTGCCGAACCGACGACGCGCGCGAACTCGCGGCGAAAATCGAGGCGTTGATATCCGACGACGGTTTGCGGGAACGGTTGCAGGAGGCCTCCGTTGCCGATCTCGACCGTTTCTCGGAAAAGGAGGTCGCCCGAAATATGGAACGGATCATTTTGAAAGCCTGCCGACGCTGACATCCGATGGCCAATTATTTCAGTTTACCTTCGTTCGTCCTTTATGTGGCCGTGGGCTGCATGTGCGGGCTGTGGATGAAGCTGACCTATTCGAAGAGGCTGAAGGCCGATCCCGCCGCGATGTATTTCGGGTTGTGGTTCTTCCTGACTCTTTTCGCCGTGTTGCGCGCCGTCGGACCCAACGGATTGGGCGGAATGGATGCCTACGGATATGATTTGATTTTCAGGAATCTCGAAGCCGACCGAATCGACAGAATGGAGCCGTTGTTCAAATACGGCACGATGCTGATCCGATACGTCACATCCGAAGTTTTCGTCTATCGGTTCGTATGTTACGGCGCCATAGCGTTCGGATATCTGTTCTTTCTGAAACGCTTCGTCGTCTCCGAGCTGTCGTTCATTCCCTTTATCCTCATGGTTTTTCCCTATTTGAGGTCGTTCAATACCATGAGAAACAGCGTGGCGATAGCGGTGTTCGTGATCGGAATAGTGCTTTTCTCGGAAAAGAAGACGTTGCGGGGCGTCGCGATGATGGTCGCCTCTTTCTTTTTCCATCGCATGAGTATCATCTACATCGCCTTCATCCCGTTTTATTACATGTTTCGCAAGAGCAATTTTCAAAACGGCAGGAAGCTCTTCGTGTTTTTGATATGTTATTTGGTCTTGGGATATTTGGCGGCGCGTCTTTTACAGGATTATATCATCGCCGCGAATCTGCTCTCTTCGGAGGATAATTCGGACATGTATTATATCTCGACTTCGGTCAACGAAAACATTTTTTCTCGAATCCCGCTCATGTTCCAGCATATTTTGCTGCTGGGGGCCATGATATGCTGGAACAGCCGATTGCCCCGCACCGCGGACGTGAATTTTTTGAGACTGTTGATAGTGTTCGACATTTTGATCGTGCCCGTTTCCGTCGTATTGGGCATGTGGCGAAGCGTGGAATATTTCTACATACCCCGATTGGTTATGTGGGGATACCTGATCCCCTGCATGGTCAGGCCCTTCACTGCGAAGTCGAAACGCATCTTGGAGTTCGGTCTGTTTGCGGTTTTCGTTTTCTGGCTGTGCTTCAGAATCGCCAAGGAGTGGGAGCCTGCTGGGTTGTTGCCCTATGTGCCGATATTTTTGAATTGAAAATTCAGTTATGAAATCCGATGACAGATTGCTCTTTTTCGCCTTGGACGGTGTCGGAGGGGCTGAAAGAGTCATGGTGACGGTTGCCAAGCAACTGTTGAAGCGGGGGCGTTCGATTACGTTCGTCCTGATTCGCAACTCGCAATTCTCGGGCGCTTCGTTGGAGACGTTATTGCCGAGCGGCGTCGAGTGCCGGAGAATATTCTGGGACGGTCAGATAAAGTTCATGCGGGATTTGAAAAAGGCGGTCGAAACCGTGAACCCCGCAGTGGTTTTCTCGTCGGCCATGCACATCAACCAACGCCTTCTGTTATTGAAGCCGTTTTTCCGCGATGTGAAATTCATTGTAAGAAACGACAACTATCTGTATACTCTGCCGCCGTTGAAGCGATTGTGTCTGAAACTGACCTACCGATTCGCCGAGTGCGTGATAGCCCAGACCGAGGAGATGGGAGCAGAGGTGAGCATGTTCGTCGACGCGGAAAAGGTGCATGTGCTGGACAATCCGATCGACGAGGAGTTGATCGAGTCGAAGTTGCGGGCGCCGTCTCCTTTCGCGGACGGCGACGATTCGATAAAATTCGTGGCGTCGGGCCGTTTCGCCTATCAAAAGGGGTTCGACATTCTTGTCGAGGCGTTCGATATGGTCAGAAAGAGGTTGCCTTCGCCCAAACTATATATTCTCGGGAATTACGAATACGACAACCGCAAGGTGTATGACATGCTGCGGGAGTACGTGGATCGCAACGGACTGCGGGATTGCGTGATCTTCGCGGGATATACCGACAATCCGTTCGCGTATATCAAGCATGCGGATGTCTTCGTCCTCTCGTCGCGATGGGAGGGTTGTCCCAATGTCGTGCTCGAGGCGAAGTATGTGGGGACTCCCGTCGCCGCCGCGCGATGTATCCCCGTGATCGGCCGACTAATAGACGAAGGCCGGACGGGATGTCTCGCCGAGTCGGAGAATCCGCGTTCGTTGGCCGAGGCGATGATAAAGGCGACGAGTCTCGAACACGGCGAGGGGGGAAAGGGCGTCGCGGTCAATAATCCGAAATGGATCGAACTATTCAACCGATAATATGAAATTATTAGTGACGGGAGCCGCCGGGTTCATAGGGGCCGCGGTATGCAGGCGATTGGTCGATGACGGATGCGAGGTCGTCGGTCTGGACAATATCAACGACTATTATGATCCGAATCTGAAATACGCCCGACTGGCGTTGTTGGGTATCGATCGAGAAGAGGCGGATTGGTACAGATTCGCCGTCGGCGCGAAGTCGGGGCTGTTCAAATTCATTCGGATGAATCTCGAGGATCGGCAGGCCATGCGGATGCTGTTCGCCAACGGCGAATTCGACGTCGTAGTCAACCTCGGCGCTCAGGCGGGCGTGCGATACTCTATCGAGAATCCTCACGCTTACATAGAGAGCAACGTCGACGGCTTCATCAACGTCCTCGAGGGATGCCGGCGCAACAAGGTCAAGCATCTTGTTTACGCCTCGTCGTCCAGCGTCTACGGACTGAACGGGAAAGCGCCTTTCTCGGAGCACGACGGCACGGCTCATCCCGTGAGCCTCTATGCCGCCACCAAGAAGAGCAACGAGATGATGGCTCATGCCTATTCGAAACTCTATGATCTCCCCGCGACGGGTCTCCGCTTCTTTACCGTATACGGTCCGTGGGGGCGTCCCGACATGTCGCCGTTCCTTTTTATGGACGCCATACTGCATGACAGACCCATCAAGGTGTTCAACAACGGAGATATGTGGCGGGATTTCACCTATATCGACGATATCGTCGAGGGGATCGTTCGCGTAATCGGCGTGACGCCCCGAGGCGACGATAACTGGAACGACCTCGATCCCGATCCCGCGACTTCGACGGCGCCGTATCGGATATACAATATCGGCAACCAACGCCCCACCAAGTTGATGGATTACATATCGTGCATCGAAAAAGCGATAGGCCGAGAGGCCGTAAAGGAGTTTCTTCCCATGCAGTCTGGCGATGTGTATCGGACTTACGCCGATTCGTCGGCGTTGGCCGAGGCGACGGGATTCAAGCCCGACACGGCCCTGCAAGAGGGGATCGACAAAACCGTCGCTTGGTTCGAAAACTATTATGGTATCGCGCGATGAAGATTTTAAGAAAGATATTCTCGTATCTGAGAAAACAGTACATGCCCGCCGACCGATATGCGCGTTGGGCAGGCGTCACCGTCGGCGACAATTGCTTGATCGCGACGAAGAATTTTTCTACCGAGCCCTATTTGATAACGATCGGCGACAACGTGCAGGTAACCCCCGATGTCTATTTCCATACTCACGGCGGATGTCATGTCGCCAGATCGCGTTATCCGAAATTCGATGTTTTCGGGAAGATCCGAATCTGCGACAACGCCTACATAGGTTCGGGGAGCCATATCATGCCCGGCGTGACCGTCGGCCGCGGATCGTTGATCGCGAGCGGCTCCGTCGTATGCAAATCGGTTCCCGATAATGAAGTGTGGGGAGGCGTTCCCGCCAAGTTCATCTGCACGGTCGAGGATTACATACGTCGCAATCTGCCGTTCAATTTGGATACGAAGGGGTTGTCCGCCGAGGAGAAGCGGTCGATATTGTTGTCTTTGCCCGATGATAAATTTATAAAAAAATAAGATTATGAATATTGCGATAGTCGGTACAGGCTATGTCGGACTCGTATCCGGAACCTGCTTTGCCGAAATGGGGGTAAACGTTACGTGCGTGGATATCGACGAAGAGAAGGTCGATAAACTTCGTCGCGGGGTCATTCCGATTTACGAGCCCGGGCTCGATGAGATGGTCAGGCGTAATGTTGATGCGGGCCGTCTTCGTTTCACCACCGATCTGACGGAGGTGCTCGACGATGTGGAGGTCGTCTTCTCGGCCGTCGGCACGCCTCCCGACGAGGACGGGTCGGCCGATTTGAAATATGTTCTTGCCGTGGCCGAGACGTTCGGTCGGAATGTCAACAAATATACCATTCTCGTCACGAAGTCGACCGTTCCCGTGGGCACGGCCGAGAAGGTGAAGCAGAGAGTGCGGGCGGAGCTCGACAAGCGTGGGGTGGACGTCGAGTTCGACGTGGCGTCCAATCCCGAGTTTTTGAAAGAGGGCGCGGCCATAAAGGATTTCATGACCCCCGACCGAGTGGTGGTCGGAACCGAAAGCGAGCAGGCGAAAAAGGTCATGTCGCGTCTCTACAAACCGTTCATGCTCTCGGGCGAACGCATGATATTCACCGATATCCCGTCGGCCGAGATGATAAAGTACGCGGCTAATTCGATGCTCGCCACGCGCATATCGTTTATGAACGACATCGCCAATTTGTGCGAACTCGTGGGCGCGGATGTCAATATGGTGCGCAAGGGGATAGGCTCGGATTCGCGTATCGGCAAGAAATTTTTGTACCCGGGGTGCGGTTACGGCGGCTCGTGTTTCCCTAAGGACGTGAAGGCCCTCATCAAAACGGCCGAGAAGAGCGGATATCGGATGCAGGTGCTGAAAGCCGTCGAAGAGGTGAACGAAAAGCAGAAAGAGATTCTCTACCGCAAGCTGATGAGACATTTCGAAAATGATCTCGAAGGTAAAACCATCGCCATGTGGGGACTCGCTTTCAAGCCCGAGACCGACGACATGCGCGAGGCTCCTGCATTGGTGCTGATCGACAAACTGAAGGAGGCGGGCGCGATAGTGAAGGTATACGATCCGATAGCGATGAACGAGTGCCGCCGCCGGCTCGGCGAGGATGCGGTGGTGTATTGCAACGACATGTACGAGGCCGCTGTCGATGCCGACGCTCTGCTTCTGGTTACCGAATGGAACCAGTTCCGCATGCCGTCGCTATCGGTTCTCGCGAGGACCATGAAACAGCGGGTCATCGTCGACGGCCGCAACATATACGATTCCGATTATCTGAAGGATAACGGATTCACATACTACAAAATCGGCTAATCCGACCCGAGGGATGCGAATCATCTATTACGGATATCCTCTGTGGGATTATTTCCTGTCGAGCGCGGGCGGATCCCATGAATTGATCAAGTCCGAGCCCTTGTCTTTCAGGTCTAAACTGGCGCTGCATGCCTTTTGGAATCGCGGGTTCCGCTCTCGGCTCCTCGATTTTGCCGACGTGGCGAATTCGGCCCCTTCGGATGAACCCACGATCGTGATGGACATATACAGTCCCGCCCAATTGTGGCGTATCGCGAAGAAGTGCGGCAAGGACGCCCCTCGATATCTGTGGTTTTGGAATCCTCTTAAGCCGACGTTGAGATTCCACGACATACATCGGACCGTTGCGCTCGTCAAAGATATGGGATATCGGATTTTCACGTTCGACCCCGACGATGCCGAGGAGTTCGGGATCGAATATAAGAATCAATTCGGAGCGAGGCCTGCGGAACGGAACGTCGCGCCTCGTACGGATCTCTATTTTTGCGGAAACGCCAAAGGCCGAATCGCTGTCATCGAGAGAATCGGGCGATTGTGCCGTAAATATGGTTTGTCCGAGAATTTCGTGATTCCCCGAAAGCAGGGTATAATGATAAACTATTCCCAAAATCTCGAGAACGTCCGCAATTCCAAGTGCGTTCTCGACATAGTCCAGCGCGGGCAGTCGGGGCTGACGTTGAGGCCGATAGAGGCTCTGCTGAATTCCAAGAAGCTCATTACCGACAACGTCGCCGTCGAGCGTTACGATTTTTATGATCCCCGAAACATATTCATTCTGGGCAAGGACGACGAGTCGCGCATAAAAGAGTTCGTCGACTCTCCTTTCGTCGAGGTTCCAGAGTCGGTAATCGAAAAATATGAATTCGGCAATTGGTTGAATTCGTGGCGGTAAACTTAATATGGCAGGTAGAATGCGAGATGCGAAAGTGAGCGGGCGCGCGCCCGATAGGGTTATTGTCGTCAATACGGGAGGAATGGCCCCGGGGGGCATTACCTACAATATGCTTAATTACCTGACCGAGATAGCGGTCGACGGCCGTATGGCGGTGACTGTCGTGGCGACCATATTTTACGACGAATATATGATCGCCATGTTCCGAAAGGCGGGGTGCGAAGTGGTATGTCTGCCCGACAGGAACGCGCGGCCGCTGAAATATTTCTTCGAGCTGTGTCGGTTGTTGAATCGCGGGCGATTCGATGCGATCCACGTGCACGGCAGCAGCGGAATGATGGCCTTGGAGATGCTGGCCGCCAAATTGGCGGGAGTCGGCATCAGAATAGCCCATTCGCATAATACGTCGACCAATCATCCGTCGCTGCACAGGGTTCTTCTGCCCGTAATGCAGTCTCTTACGACAAAGAGGCTGGCGTGCGGCAAACTGGCGGGCGAGTGGCTGCACGGACGGCGGGAGTTCGAAGTGTTGAACAACGGGGTGGATCTCGCGCGATTCGCGTTCGACGAAACGAACAGAAATACCGTAAAAGAGGAGTCGGGGTGGGGGACTAATCCTATCGTCGGCCATGTGGGAACCTTTACCGACGTGAAGAATCAGGAGTTCATAATCGACGTGTTCGCGGAGCTACTGAAGCGCGACGACTCTTGCCGTTTGCTTTTGCTGGGCGACGGTCCGCTGCGGGAGAGGATCGAACGAAAGTGCATCGAGACGGGGCTGCGGGACAAGGTTCGTTTTACGGGAACGGTGAACGATACCGAAAAGTACCTTTCGGCGATGGATGCCGTCATAATGCCGTCGCTTCACGAAGGGTTGCCCCTGACGCTCGTGGAGGAGCAAGCCAACGGATTATCGTGCTTGATATCGGATACCATAACCGAGGAGATCGATATGACGGGAAATGTCGTCTTCATGAGTTTGAAAGAGGATAAGGGCGTTTGGGCCGAAAAGCTGAATGATCTGCTCGAACGTGCGGGGAGTTGCGACCGAGCCGCGAAATCCGAAAAGGCTTGCGCCGATGTCGGATCGAACCGTTACGATATCCGAAAGGAGGCCGAAAGGCTCCTCGCGATATACGGAATCGAGAAATAATATCCGCCGCTTGCGGAATCGGCGCGGCGGTCCGCGCCTGCGATTCGATCATTTAAATATCTAAACTCGTTTATCATATGAATAATCGAGAGTTTGTGCGTAAAATCACGAACTCCGCCGATTCGTACCCGACGCGAACGTTCGGTGTGCGGGGCAGAGTGTATACGTGCGTCAACTCTTTCTCGTACCATATCGTGCGGCGAAACAGCGATCTCTATGATTCGATGGACGGCTTGTTCGTGGACGGCATGACTATGTGCTGGCTTATCAACCTTTTGTGGAACAGGAGGATCCCGCGGTTGAGCTTCGATATGACGGGTATGGCCGCCGATCTTTTCGCTTACCTCGACTCCCCCGAGAACACGAGGAGCGTATATTTTATCGGGACGAAGCAGGAGATTCTCGAAAAGACGATAAGTCGGTTCCGCGCCGAATACCCCGACATGGTAATAGCGGGGTACCGAAACGGATATTTCGAGGATTCGCATGATCGCGACGAAGCGATTCGGGCCATAGTGGAGCGCGACAGCGATTTTACCGTCGTCGGCATGGGGTCTCCGTTGCAGGAGCGGTTCGCCTTGGATCTTAAGAACGCGGGATACCGAGGCGTAGTGTTTACTTGCGGCGGCTTTCTTCACCAGTCGGCGCGACGGATAAACTATTATCCCGAGTGGGTCGACAAATTGAAGCTGCGCGCTTTCTACCGCCTCTTTCACGAGAAAGGGATGTTTCCCAGACTGTACAACGTTCTGCTGGAGTTCCCTGTTCTATTCACCTATGACACAATAAAAACGAAATTGAGAATATGAAAGGCATCGTTTTGGCGGGAGGAAGCGGGACCCGTTTATACCCCGTCACCAAAGGCGTTTCCAAACAACTTCTCCCCGTTTTCGACAAGCCGATGGTGTATTACCCGATCTCGGCGCTCATGCTGGCGGGGATACGGGATATACTTATCATCTCGACTCCGCAAGATCTGTCGGGATTCGAGCGTCTGCTCGGCGACGGAAGCGATTACGGGGTAAGATTCACTTATGCCGAGCAACCGTCGCCCGACGGATTGGCTCAGGCCTTCATTATCGGAAAGGAGTTCATCGGAGACGATTCGGTCTGTCTGGTCCTCGGCGATAACATTTTTCACGGCGCGGGGCTTTCGCAGTTGTTGAAAGATGCTGTAGCGACGGTCGAGAGGGAGGGCAAGGCCACGGTATTCGGTTATCGGGTCGACGATCCCGAACGCTATGGCGTCGCCGAGTTCGATGACGACGGCGACTGCATCTCCATCGAGGAGAAGCCCGCGCGGCCTAAGTCCGATTACGCCATCGTGGGACTCTATTTCTATCCCAACAAGGTGGTCGAGGTGGCCGAAAATATCCGTCCGTCGGCGCGTGGCGAGCTGGAGATTACCACCGTAAACCAAGAGTTCCTTAAGGACGGAGAGTTGAAAGTCAAGACGTTCCCGCGCGGTTTCGCATGGCTCGACACGGGCACCCACGACTCTCTCGCCGAGGCGTCGATATATGTCGAGGTTCTGGAGAAACGTCAGGGACTCAAGGTCGCGTGCCTCGAGGGCATCGCTTTCCGAAACGGCTGGATATCTCGCGACAAGATGGCGGAACTTGCCCGACCGATGCTTAATAACGGTTACGGGAGGTATCTTATGAAAGTCGTCGAGGAGTTCGACAAGACAGAAAAACGCAATATCGATTGAGTATGGAGATTATAAAGACCGATATCGAAGGGGTCGTCATTCTCGAACCGCGGGTGTTCGAGGATGCTCGGGGTTATTTCTTCGAGAGCTATTCCAAAAAGGTGTTCGACGAGCTTGCATGGGCGACCGATTTCGTGCAGGACAACGAGTCTATGTCGACGCGCGGCGTGATGCGCGGATTGCATTTCCAATATCCGCCCTTCACGCAGAGCAAGCTGGTGCGCTGCGTTCGCGGCAAGGTGCTCGACGTGGCGGTCGACATTCGCAAAGGATCGCCTACTTACGGACGGCACGTCGCGGTGGAGTTGAGCGAGGAGAATCATCGGCAGCTCTTCGTGCCGAGAGGGTTCGCTCACGGCTTCGCCGTTTTGAGCGACGAGGCGGTATTCCAATACAAATGCGACAACTATTACGCGCCGCAGGCCGATGGCGGAATTTCGATCGCCGACGCCTCGCTGGGCATCGACTGGCGCATCGATCCGCGTTGTGCGATTTTGAGCGAAAAGGATCTGAAACATCCGTTGTTGAAAGATTTCGACTCTCCGTTTGACATGAACATGAATCCGTATAAAAAATGAATATACTTGTAACGGGCGCGAACGGCCAACTGGGCACCTGCATAAGAAACGCCGCGAAGAATTCGCGGAACAATTATATTTTCACCGACGTGGCCGATCTGGATATCACCGATTCGGAAAAGGTCGTCGAAGCGGTCGACACCAACGACGTCGATATGATTATAAATTGCGCGGCATATACCGATGTCGACAGAGCGGAGGACGATGCCGAATTCGCCGAGTCGCTCAACGCCGAAGCCGTCGCCAATCTCGCCGATGCGATGAAGGCTCGCGACGGCGCGTTGATCCACATCTCGACCGATTATGTTTTCGGGGGCGCGGGGGTCAACACCCCTCGCGCCGAAGACGAGGCGACGAACCCCACGAGCGTTTACGGAGCGACCAAATTGCGCGGCGAACAAGCCGTGGCGGCGAGCGGAGTCAAGGCGATAGTTATCCGCACGGCGTGGCTTTACAGCGAGTACGGCCGAAATTTCGTCAAGACCATGCTTAACCTCACGGCGATTCGGCCGAATTTGAAAGTCGTGTTCGATCAGGCGGGCTCTCCCACTTACGCGCAGGATCTTGCCGATGCGATTGTCGCCATCGTCGAAAGCGGAAAGTTCGAAGGGAACGAAGGCATCTACCACTACTCCAACGAAGGCGTGTGTTCGTGGTATGACTTCACGCAACTGATTGCGGCCGAAGTCGGGAATACGGCATGCCGAATCGAACCTTGCCGTTCGGACGAATTTCCGTCCAAGGTGGTGCGTCCCGCGTACTCGGTGCTCGACAAGACCAAATTCAAAACCACGTTCGGGATAAATATTCCCTTCTGGCTCGATTCACTTAAAACCTGCATTAAAAACCTGAAAGAAAATGAGGCGTAATATTCTCGTCACGGGCGGTGCCGGCTTTATCGGCAGCCATGTCGTCCGTCTGTTCGTCAATAAATATCCCGACTATCGTATAGTCAACCTCGATAAACTGACCTATGCCGGCAACCTCGCCAACCTCAAGGATGTCGAAAACAGAGCCAATTACACCTTCGTCAAGGCCGATATAGCCGATCTCGACGAGATGCGGCGTATCGTCGGGACGTACGAGATCGACGGCATTATCCATCTCGCTGCCGAAAGCCATGTCGACCGCTCGATAAAGGATCCGTTCACTTTCGCTCGCACGAACGTGATGGGCACGCTCGCGTTGCTTCAGGCCGCCAAAGAGTATTGGGAATCTCTGCCCGAGGGTTACGACGGCAAGAGGTTCTACCACATATCTACCGACGAGGTGTACGGAGCGTTGGAATTGACCGACCCCGAGGGCGTCGAATCTCCGTTCTCGACGACGGCTTCTTCGGAACGCCGCAATGCTTACGGGACGGAGTTTTTCAAGGAGACTACCCGCTACAATCCCCACAGCCCCTATTCGGCGTCGAAAGCGTCGAGCGATCATTTCGTGCGCGCGTATCACGACACTTACGGCATGCCGACGCTCGTAACCAATTGTTCCAACAATTACGGGCCGTACCAGTTCCCCGAAAAATTGATACCTCTGTTCATAAACAACATCCGTCGCGGCAAGCCTCTGCCCGTTTACGGCAAGGGCGAAAACGTGCGCGACTGGTTGTTCGTGGAGGACCACGCCCGCGCGATAGATCTGATTTTCCATCGGGGAAAAGTCGCGGATACTTACAATATCGGCGGATTTAACGAGTGGAAGAACATAGATCTCATAAAGGTCATTATCGAAACGGTCGACCGTCTGCTGGGTAATCCGAAAGGCTGCTCCGAGCATCTTATTACGTATGTCGCCGACCGTCAGGGCCACGATATGCGCTATGCCATCGATTCGCGCAAACTTCAGGCGGAGCTCGGCTGGGAACCGTCGTTGCAGTTCGAAGAGGGAATCGAGAAGACCGTGCGCTGGTATCTCGATCATCAAGAGTGGATGGACGACATCGTTTCGGGCGATTACGAACGTTATTACGGGGAGATGTACGCTAACCGATAGACGGCGACGATTCCTTTTAACCTGAAAACGGGTTGCCTCGCGATAGAGGCAACCCGTTTTCAAGTTATGTGGCGGACGCGTTACGAACGCACCTGAGCGCCTGCGCGGGTTTCGAGCTGGCGGGCGAGGTTGTTCATCGTCTTTTCGATGGCCTTGTCGTTCAGCGTCTGCGTCTTATCCTCCAAGGTGAAGCCGAGGGCGTACGACTTCTTGCCCGCGGGGAGCTTGTCGCCTTCGTACACGTCGAACAGTGTGACGCGTTTGAGCAGCTTCTTCTCGGTGGCGAAGGCTATGTCGCGCAGTTGCGAGAAGGTGACGTTCTTGTCGACCAGCAGCGCGAGGTCGCGCTTCACTTCTGGGAACTTCGAGAGCTCGGTGACGACGATGGCGTTCTTCTTGGCCGCGCGCGCTATGAGCTCGAAATCGATCTCGGCGAAATATACGGGCTGTTTGAGGTCGAACATGCGGCGCAGCGCGGGCGACACGACGCCCATGCGTATCACCGCTCTGTCGCCCTGCACGTATTCGATGGCGTCCGAGAAGAGATCGCATTCCGAGGTTCGGTTGCGGAGCGAATCGATGTCGATGCCGAAGCGCGCGAGAACCTTCTCCACGGCGGCGCGGAGGGTGTAGAACGAACTCTGCGCGGGCTTGGCGTTCCACGACGCGGCCGTGTCGGCGCCCGTGACGGCTATCGCCAGACAGTGCTTTTCGGTATATTTTGCCAGAGGCTTCGCGGGATCGGCGGCAGCGGCGTCGAAGAAGTAGCAGTTGCCGAGTTCGTACAGTTTCAGATCGGCGTTGCGGCGGTTGACGTTGAGCTGTATAGCCTCCAGAGCGTTGAACAGCAAGGTCTGACGCATTACGTTGAGGTCGGCGCTGAGCGGGTTGAGTATGCGCACGCAGTTCTCGGCCTTGAACGACGTCAGGTTCTCGTAATAGGCGCCCTTGGTGAGCGAGTTCGACATGATCTCGGTGAAGCCGCGCGCCGAGAGGAAATCCGAGGCGATGTTCACCAATTTGGTCTTGTCGGGCTTGGGCGCGTACGAGAGGGTCGAGTGCACTCGCTGCGGCAGTTCGACGTTGTTGTAGCCGTAGATGCGGAGTATGTCTTCTATCAGGTCGGCTTCGCGGCGCACGTCGACGCGGTAGGGCGGAACGGCCACCGTCAGCACGCCGTCGCGCTCGGCCGTTACCTTCACCTCCAAGGCGTCGAGTATGGTGCGCACCGTCTGTTCGGGGATATGCTTGCCGATGAGCGAGTCGATGCGCGCTAACGATATGTCGAACACGAAATCCTCGGCGGGCGCGGCGCAGATGTCGACTATGTCGCTCGATATTTTGCCTCCCGCGAGCTCCTTCATCAAAAGCGCGGCGCGCTTGAGGGCGTACACCTGCATCTTGGGATCGATGCCGCGCTCGAAACGGAACGAGGCGTCGGTGTTCAGGCCGTGACGCTTGGCCGACTTGCGGATCGACACGGGGTTGAAATAGGCGCTCTCCAGAAATACGTTCACCGTGGTGTCGCTTATGCCCGAATCGAGTCCGCCCAGCACGCCGCCGATGCACATGGGGCGTTCGGCCGAGCAGATCATGAGGTCTTCGGCCGAGAGCTTGCGCTCCACGCCGTCGAGCGTTACGAACGGAGTGCCCTCGGGGCAGTTGCGAACCACCACCTTGCGGCCCTCGATCTTGTCGGCGTCGAAAGCGTGCAGGGGCTGTCCCAACTCGAAGAGTACGTAATTGGTTATGTCCACCAGATTGTTTTTGGGGTTGATGCCCGCGGCGCGCAGTTCGTTCTGCATCCACTCGGGCGAGGGGGCTATCGTGCAGCCCGTGACCGTGACGCCCGCATAGCGGGGCGCGGCGTCGGGGTTCTCCACCGTCACATCGATCGGCATGTCGCGGTCGTCGACGGCGAAAGCCTCCACCGACGGCATCTTCACGCGCACGTCCTCGCCGCGGCTGCGGAGGTAGGCGGCCAGATCGCGCGCCACGCCTATGTGCGAGGCGGCGTCGACGCGGTTGGGAGTGAGGCCTATGCCTATCAAATAGTCGTCCTTGACGTTGAGGTAGTCGCGGGCGGGCATGCCGACAGGCGCGTCGGCGGGCAGCTCCATTATACCCGCGTGGTCGGAACCTATGCCCAACTCATCCTCGGCGCACAGCATGCCGAGCGACTCCACGCCGCGGATCTTGCTGCGCTTGATCTTGAACTCCTCGTCGCCGCCGTCGGGGTAGAGCACCGCGCCCACCGTGGCGCACAGCACTTTGAGCCCCTTGCGGCAGTTGGGCGCGCCGCACACGATGTTGAGAGGCGCCTCGCCGCCCACGTCGACCGTGGTTACGTGCAGGTGATCCGAGTCGGGATGGTCCTCGCACGTGAGAACCTCGCCGACGACCACGCCCGCGAGTCCGCCGCGGATGGTCTCTATCTTGCGGAAGTCCTCCACTTCGAGACCTATGTCGGTGAGTATGGCGGCGATCTGTTCGGCCGACAGATCGGTGTCGATATACTTTTTCAGCCAGTTGAAAGATATCTCCATGATATGTTGTTTTTTATTTGAAATCGAGTAAATACGGGCAAATATAGCAATTTTTCGCCAATGGAGGGCCTATTGGCGGGTTCCGAAGTATAAAAATATCATGCCCGCGAGTATGAACGCCAGATCGACGGCCTTCGCGCGGAGGTTGCGTTCGCGGAACAGCAGCGCGCCGCAGGCGAACGATACGACGACCGAGCCGCGGCGGATCATCGACACCACCGAGATCATGGCTCCGCCGTCGCTCAGAGCCACGAAGTAGGCCATGTCGGCTGCCGAGAGCAGCATCGAGATCATCGGTATGGCCCACGACCAACGGAACGGCGTGGCGCGGCCGCGCTGCGTGAACGTAATGACGCCCACCGCCGCGGCCATCATGGCGAACTGATAGATATTGTACCATCCCTGCACGAAAAGGGGCGGCAACCGGTGCATGATGTAGCGGTCGTAGAGTCCGCTCGCGGCTCCCAGCGCCGCGGCCGCGGCGACGCACCATATCCATGCGTTATGCGTGAAGTCTATCCCTTCGCGCCGTCCCGAGCGGCTGAGCAGAAAGAGCGAAACCAGCGCGAGCGCGACGCCCGTCCACTGCAATCCGTTGAGGCGTTCGCCGAATATCGCCAGCGCGCCGACGAGCACCAGCACGGGCCGCGTGGCGTTGATGGGCCCCACTATCGTTATGGGCAGGTGTTTGATGCCGATGTAGCCGAACACCCACGACGAGAGCACGATGGCCGACTTGACGATTATGAGCAGATGGGCGTGCAGGTCTTGCGGGCGCGTCTCGAAGAATGTGCCGTCGAACCATCCCAATCCCGACTCTCCCGAGAGGATGACGGGTAGAAACAGCAGCGACGAGAAGAGCGTGTTGAGCAACAGCACCGCGGGGACCGAGTTGTCGCGCAGGGCTTGCTTTTTGGCCACGTCGTAAAATCCGAGCAGCGCGGCCGATATGAATGCGAGGATCAACCACATGATCGCCGAACGCTATGCCGTGAGCAGGCCGACGACGACCAGTGCGGCCAGCACGAGGCTCGCCAATCCGTTCAGGGTGCCGAACGCTATGCCGATGTCGGTTTGGCGGCGCGGCGTGACGAGTATATGTTCCGCGATGAGGATCGAGGCGAATAGGGCGGCACCGACCGTGATCCATACGCTGTGCGGCAGCAGCGACACGAACCATACGAGGGCCGCGACGCTCGCCGCGTGCAGGACGATGCTGATGCCGAGGGCCGTCGCGACGGGGAAACGCGCGGGAATCGAGTGCAGGCCGTTGGCGCGGTCGAACTCGCGGTCCTGAAGCGCGTATATGATGTCGAAACCTCCGCACCACGTCATGACTAACAGTGCGAGCACGCACGGCGCGAGCGCGAAATGTCCGGTGACGGCTATGTAGGCTCCGACGGGCGCGATGCCGAGCGATAGTCCCAGCACCAAGTGCGCCAGCGAGGTGAAGCGTTTGCAGTAGCTGTACGACATGACGACCGCCAGCGCTACGGGCGAAAGCAGGGCCGTCAGGGTGTTGATGCTCGCGGCGGCCGCGACGAACAGGACGGCGTTTATGCCCACGAACCACAGCGCGGCACGCGGCGAGACTGCTCCCGCGGGGATCTCTCGCGCGGCGGTGCGGGGATTGGCGGCGTCGATGTCGCGGTCGGCCCAGCGGTTGAAGCCCATCGCCACGTTGCGCGCGAAGACCATGCACAACACCACTTGTAACAGAAGTACGGCCCACCAATAGGGGCACGAGTTTTCGGCCGCGCCGAAATCGATGCTCCACAACGCATAGACGAACGACATGAGCGCGAAAGGCATGGCGAATACGGTGTGGGCGAATTTTACGAGTCGAGCGTATTTAGTTACGGGATTCATAATCCAATGCTTGTTTGAACCTCTTTTGCGACGGCAAAGGTACTAATAAGTTGAGCGCAATGCCAAATTTATTTGCGATCTTGCCGCGGCGGGATCGGAGAAAATCGGACGGCGGTTATGATGCGGCGCGCGATAAAAAGATTCGCGATCGGCCGTGTTTGCATCCTTTTTGCAGATGGTGGTACGAATGTTAACTAAACTCTTAATGTCATGAAAAGATTTTTACCATTATTATCGTTCGCGCTGCTGATCTCGGCCGCGGTGTCGGCGCAGGATAACATCCGTTACGGCGTTACGGGCGGTGTGAATGTAAGTTCGTATTCGATGCACGCCGCCGGCATGTCGCTCGACGCCGACTCGCGCGTGGGCTTCAACGTGGGATTCAAGGTCGAGATGGGCGCCGCGTTCATCCTCGACGGATTCTATTTCGACGGATCGCTGCTGGTAAGCTCTAAAGGCGCCGAGTTCAACACTTCGGTCGACGACGAGGCTATAAAGAACATCGTGCGTCCCTACTATCTGGAGATTCCTCTCCACATCGGATATCGCCATACGGTAGGTCGATCGGGCAACGTGAGCCTGTTCGGCACGTTCGGTCCCTACTTCGCGGTAGGTATCGGCGGCAAGAACAAGCTGGAGAGCGGCAATACCACCGAGAAGTACGACACGTTCGGTTCGAAAGGCGGCCTTAACCGTTTCGACTTCGGATTGGGCATTCGCGGCGGCGTGCAGTTCTACGATCACTATCAGATATTCCTCGGCTACGACTGGGGCTTGATCGATATCGCCAAGAGCAATGAGGCTAATTACAAACTCAACACTCGCAACTTCTATGTCGGCGTGGCCTACATGTTCTGATGCGCCGCGTTGAACAGGTAACGAATCGTTCGGTCGGGTCTCTCGGCCGAATTTTTTTTGTGCGGGCAGCAGCCTGCGGGGACCGCGATGTGAGCATCGGCGAACAACAGCGGGCCTCCGCGGGGGGAGGCTGCGGCCCGCGCAGTTCTGCGAACTGCATTTTGCCGCCCGTATGTTTGGATTATAGGACGAAACGGAATATCTTTGCGAGGATGAACGCCAGTTACCATATGACGCCGCATCGGACCGACGGTTTTTGCGATCGAGGGACGGGCGGCGTTTCCCGTTGCGGCGCACGCCCGAAAGATACTTCAAAACTCTATTCATAATGGCAAATTCCTCATCTCGCGACGTCGCGGTCCGCGACGCCCGCACCCTCGGCAAACCCAAAATGCTCGCGCTGGGACTCCAGCACATGTTCGCCATGTTCGGCGCCACGGTTCTGGTGCCGGCCATAACGGGGCTCTCCGTTTCGGCCACGCTGCTGTTCGCGGGCCTCGGCACGCTGCTGTTCCATCTGGTCACGCGGTTCAAGGTCCCCGCTTTTCTCGGGTCGTCGTTCGCTTTCATCGGCGGTTACGCGGCGGTGAAGGAGATGGGCATGGCCCAAGGATTGTCGGCCGCCGAGGCGTTGCCGTACGCCTGCCTCGGCGTATTCTTCGCGGGCGTGCTCTATTTCGTGCTGGCGGGATTGTTCGCCGTCTTCGGAGCGCGACGCGTGATGAGCTATTTCCCGCCCATCGTGACGGGTCCCATCATCATATCGATAGGTTTGATCCTGTCGGGTTCGGCCATCGCCAACTGCGCCGCCGACTGGTGGATCGCGCTGCTGGCCATCGTGATCATCGTGGTCAGCAACATCTGGGGCCGCGGCATGGTGAGGATCGTCCCCATTCTGTTGGGTGTTATGGGTTCGTACGCCGTGGCGGCTCTGTTCGGCAGGGCCGATTTCTCGGCCGTGGCGGAGGCTTCGTGGATCGGATTGCCTTTCAAGATGAGCGACACCGTGTTCTCGATCTTCTCGTCGCCCGACTGGGGGCTGATCGTGTCGTCGATCATAACCATAATGCCCATCGCGCTGGCCACGATGGTGGAGCACATAGGCGACATGTGCGCCATATCGTCGACCGTGGGCCGCAACTATCTGGCCGACCCGGGGCTGCACCGCACGCTCGTGGGCGACGGTCTGGCCACCTCGCTGGCGTCGCTCTTCGGCGCGCCCGCCAACACCACTTACGGCGAGAATACGGGCGTGCTGAACCTCACCAAAGTGTTCGATCCCCGCGTGATACGTCTGGCCGCTGTTTTCGCCGTTCTGTTCTCGTTCTCGCCCAAGTTCGCCGCGCTGGTGAGCTCCATGCCCACCGCCACCATAGGCGGAGTGTCGCTGGTGCTTTACGGAATGATCTCGGCCGTGGGCATACGCAACGTGGTGGAGAATAAGGTCGATTTCACCGCCTCGCGCAACGTGATCGTCGCCGCCATCATACTCGTGCTCGCCATCGGCATCAAATACGGCGCGGGCGACGCCGTGTCGTTGGGATTCACCTCGCTGTCGGGACTCGCCGTCGCCGCCATCGTGGGCATCGCGCTGAATGCCGTTCTGCCGGGCAAGGATTACGAGTTCGGCCGCGATTTGCAGGGCGACACCTCGGTCGATTTCGAGGTGAACCGCGTGACGGACAAATAGGCTCGGCAACTGTTTTACACATTCAATAACCCAAAAACAAAGTATTATGAAAAAACTTCTGCTCCTCGCGTTGTTGTTCGTCGGTGCGGGCGTTTCGGCCCAGAATCTTCAGTTCCATTACGATTTCGGCCGCAATCTTTACGACGACCTCGACAAAACGGCGGATTCGGACGGCCGCGCGCCCATCACCACCACCGTGGAGATGTTCCGCGCCGATTCGTTCGGCAGCACCTTCTTCTTCATCGATCTGGACTACAACAGCGGCGTGAAAGGAGCCTACTGGGAGATCTCGCGCGAGTTGTGTTTCTGGAAAAATTCGAAGATGAACTGGTTGTCGGCCCATCTGGAGTACGACGGCGGCCTGAGCAAGGCGGCGGGTTCGTACAACAACGCGTGGTTGATCGGTCCCACCTATTCGGGGCATTCGAAGGATTTCTCGAAAACGTGGTCGCTCACGTTCATGTATAAATATATTCCCAATACGGTCGATACCTCGGGCCGCAAGAAGGAGAACAACTTCCAGATAACGGGCGTGTGGGGCATCGACTTCGCCAAGGGCTGGTGCACCTTCTCGGGATTCTTCGACGTATGGCGCGAGTGGCGTCCGTGGCAGAACACCTCGCACATATTCCTTTCGGAGCCGCAGTTCTGGGTGAACCTGAGGAATATAAAGGGCTGGGACAATGTCCGTCTCAGCGTCGGAGGCGAGGTTGAGATATCGAACAACTTCGTGGCTAAGGGCTTTTACGCCATCCCGACCTTGGGCGCCAAGTGGACGTTCTGAGGCGTGCGATGTTGCGCGCGATATGCGAGGCTGTCCCGAGAGGGGCGGCCTTTTTTGCAATTTTCGGGCGGCGGCGCGCGCAGGGGCGCTATCCTAAAAATCGCCCTCCCGATTTTGCCGTTTGTCGAAAAAAACGTACATTTGTAAGAATATTAACCTGTAACTTTTGAACGTATTATGAAATTCGGACTTACATTCATATCGACGATCCTCCTCTCGGCGGTCGCTCTTGCAGTGCCGCGCGCGGAGTACCCGCGCCCGCAGTTCGAGCGCGCCGATTGGGTGAATCTCAACGGCGAGTGGAGTTTCGCGCTCGACCTTTCGGACTCGGGCCGCGACCGCAACTATTACGCGAGCAGGGGTTTCGACGGCAAGATCACCGTGCCGTTCGCTCCCGAGAGCGATCTTTCGGGCGTGGGCTACAAGGATTTCATCAACAGCGTGTGGTACCAGCGCACGATACGCATCCCCGCGGAGTGGGTCGGCAAGCGCGTGAAGCTCAATTTCGGCGCCGTTTACTATGAATCGGAGGTGTATATCGACGGCCGTTTCGTGGGGCGTCATTACGGAGGTTCGGATTCGTTCTCGTTCGATATAACCGATTATGTCGGCGACGGCGGCGAACACAGTCTGGTGGTGCATGCCGAGAGTCGTCTGCGCGACGGCGAGCAGCCCGGGGGCAAGCAATCGATGCTTCAGTATTCGCACGGTTGCAGCTACACCCGCACCACGGGCATCTGGCAGACGGTGTGGATGGAGGCCGTGAACGAGTTCGGTCTGGAGCGCGTGCAGGTGCTGACCGATATCGACCTTAAGCAGCTTACGGTGATCCCGACCTATTACGGTTCGGCGAACGGCAATAGTCTGTCGGTGACGGTGAAGGATGGCGACAAGATCGTCGCCCGCGCCGAGTCGACGGCCGCGCAGGGCATGCCGTTGGCGGTTTCGATCAAGAATCCCAAGTTGTGGAGCCCCGAATCGCCGTTCCTCTACGATGTGATTTACGAGGTGAAGAACGCCTCGGGCGAGGTGCTGGACCGCGTGGAGTCGTATGCGGGCATGCGCAAGATTCATATCGACGGCAACAAGATCTATCTCAATAACAAACCCTATTACCAGCGTCTGGTGCTCGATCAGGGATTCTATCCCGACGGCGTGTGGACGGCTCCTTCCGACGAGGCGTTGCGCCGCGATATCGAGATGTCGAAGGAGGCGGGTTTCAACGGCGCGCGTCTGCACCAGAAGGTCTTCGAGGAGCGTTTCCACTACTGGGCCGACAAACTCGGCTATCTGGTGTGGGGCGAGATGGCGTCGTGGGACAAGAATTACAATCTGGTGGGAGCCGCCCGCAATTTCCTTTCGGAGTGGAGCAACATCGTGGTGCGCGACCGCAACCACCCCGCGTTGGTGGTGTGGACTCCGTTCAACGAGGAGTGGGGCACCCCGTCGAACGAGGCGGGCCGCTTCATGACCGACGTTTACGACGAGACGCGTCGTCTCGATCCCTCGCGCCCGGTGAATACCGTGAGCGGCGGTCTGTACGTGATTTCCGATTTCTGCACCGCCCACAATTACGAGCAGGATGGCGAGAAGCTGCATAGGATCCTCTTCGACGGCGAGAATTTTTACCAGCCGCAGGGTCCTGACCGCGGTTTCGAGCGCGCGATTCTAAAGTTGCGTTACGACGGCCGCGTACCCTATATTTTGGATGAGTTCGGCGGCATAAAGTGCGCCGAGACGCAGCCCGAGAGCGGCAATTCGTGGGGTTACGGCGACGCCGCGCCCACGCGCGAGGACTTCTACAAGCGTCTCGAGGCGCAGGTGAAGGCCATCGTGGACCACAGCGACAAGATTTGCGGGTTCTGCTACACGCAGCTCACCGACGTGGAGCAGGAGCAGAACGGCGTATACTATTACGACCGCGGCAGCAAGTTCGATATGAAGCGCGTGAGCGACATATTCCGAATGAAGGCCGAGGGGTACGAGCAATAGGCGTCGCGAATGATATTTACGTATTTATTAACCGATTTAAAGATAGCGAATAGATGAAGATGAAATTTTTGGCGGCCGCCGCGGCCCTTATGTGTTGGGCGGGCGCGCAGGCGCAACCGCGCGCCGAGTATCCCCGTCCGCAGTTCGAACGCGCGGAGTGGGTCAATCTCAACGGCGAGTGGAGTTATACATTGGATCCCGTCAAGACGGGTTGGGAGCGCGGTCTGAAAGACAGCCGCGGATTCGACGGCAAGATAACGGTGCCGTTCGCTCCCGAGAGCGAACTCTCGGGCGTCGGCCACAAGGAGTTCATACCCTGTATATGGTACCAGCGCGAAATCACGGTGCCCGCCTCGTGGGAGGGCAAGGACGTGCTGTTGAACTTCGGCGCGGTGTATTACGAGTCGGAGATCTACGTCGACGGCAAGTTCGTCGACCGCCACTTCGGCGGGTCGGACTCGTTCACGGTGGATATTACCAAGTTCGTCAAGGCGGGCGGAACGCACTCGCTGGTCGTGAACGCCAAGAGCGATCTTCGCGGCCGCATGCAGTCGGCGGGCAAGCAGTCGTTGCGTCACGGTCCTTTCGAGTGCATGTACACGCGTACGACGGGCATCTGGCAGACGGTGTGGATGGAGGCCGTGGCTCCGAGCGGAATCGCGCGCGTCAAGTACGTGACCGACATAGACCGCGGCGAGGTGTCGATGGAGATGACCATGCGCCGCAACGCCGCGGGCAACGAGCTTACGGTGAGCGTTCTCGACGGCGGCAAGGTGGTGGCGCGCAACACGGCGCCCGTGGCGTCGGGTTCGGTGGTTACGCTGCCGATCAAGAAGGCCAAGCTGTGGAGCCCCGAATCGCCGTTCCTTTACGATGTGGTGTTCGAGCTGAAGGATGCCGCGGGCAAGACGGTCGATCGCGCCGAGTCCTATTTCGGCATGCGCAAGATCCACACCGAGGGCAATAAGATCTATCTCAACAACGAACCCTACTACCAGCGTCTGGTGCTCGATCAGGGCTTCTATCCCGACGGTATCTGGACGGCTCCTTCGGACGAGGCTCTGAAGCGCGATATCGAACTCTCGATGGCCGCGGGCTTCAACGGCGCGCGTCTGCACCAGAAGGTCTTCGAGGAGCGTTTCTACTATTGGGCCGACAAGCTGGGTTATCTGACGTGGGGCGAGGCTCCGAGCTGGGGTCTGGATGCCAACGACGTCGAGGCCGCCCGCAACTTCATCTCCGAGTGGCGCAATCTGGTGGTTCGCGACATGAACCATCCGTCGCTGGTTACGTGGACTCCGTTCAACGAGGAGTTCTGGCCCGACGAGACTCAGTATCCGCGCTTCGTAACGGATATCTACACCCTCACTAAGCAGCTCGACCCCTCGCGTCCGATCAATACGGTGAGCGGCGGAATCCATATCAAGACCGACATCTGGACCGAGCACCACTATGAGCAGGATCCCGAGCGTCTGCGCGATATCATCTACAACGGCGGCAAGATGTTCGTCCGCGCTCCCGAGGTGCAGGCCCGTCTGCGCGGCAACGTGGGCTTCAACCGTCCCGTGCTGAACGATCCCTATGCGTTCCCCACCTATGAGGGCGACATACCTTATATTCTCGACGAGTTCGGCGGCATCAAGTGCATGGAGGCGAACCCCGCCAAAGACGGCGCATGGGGTTACGGCGACGCGGCGCAGACCAAGGAGGATTTCTACAAACGTCTCGAAGGTCAGGTGCGCGTATTGCTGGAGATGAACGACAAGATGTGGGGCTACTGCTACACGCAGCTCACCGACGTGGAGCAGGAGCAGAACGGCGTGTATTATTACGACCGCACGAGCAAGTACGATATGGACCGCATCCGCGCGATATTCCGCATGGAATTGCCCGCAAAGGATGCCGAGTAACGAAAAAAAATGGAAACCATCTGTTTCCGGCTTGTAATGTAAATGCGGCTCTTCGGAGCCGCGCGAGCCGTAGCCTCGCCCCGCGAAGGCTCGCTGTCGCTTGCTCCGCAGGCTACGACTCGCACCCGCAAGCCCGAAACCGATAGTTCCGAAATGAAATATACAATATATTATGAAATTATGAAAAGATTTGTTTTCGCCCTCGCCGCACTGGCTTTCGCAGCGGGATGCTGCGGCGGAAAGTCGGATGCCGACGGGCTCGATCTGATGAAGGAGGAGAATTTCAAGGCCGTGGTCGACGGCAAGCCCGTGTCGCTCTACACGCTTACCAACGGCGACCTGACCATGCAGGTGACCAACTTCGGCGCGCGCGTGGTGTCGCTGTGGACCCCCGACCGCGACGGTAAGATGGCCGACATAGTGTTGGGTTACGACAAACTCGACCGCTATGTCAACAATACGGGCGAGCGTTTTCTCGGCGCCGTGGTGGGCCGTGTGGCCAACCGCATCGACAGCGGCCGTTTCACGCTCGACGGCAAAGAGTACAACGCTCCGCAGAACAGCAACGGCCAGACCCTGCACGGCGGCAACCGCGGTGTGGACATGGTCGTGTGGGATGTGGTGGACGTCAAACCCAACGCGATCGTGCTGCACTATCTGGCGGCCGACGGCGAGGACGGTTTCCCGGGTAACCTCGACATTACCATGACCTACACCCTCACCCCCGACAACGAGTTTCAGGTGCTCTATCTGGCCAAGACTGACGCTCCTACCGTCGTTAACATGTCGCACCACTCGTTCTTCAACCTCAAGGGCGAGGGCGGCGGCACCATCGCCGACAATGTGCTGACCATCAAGGCCGATGCCATCACCCCCACCGACGAGCGTCTGATCCCCACGGGCGAGATACGCCCCGTCGAGGGCACGCCGTTCGATTTCCGCGAGCCGCACGTGATCGGCGAGCGTATCGATGCCGACGACGAGCAGCTCAAGAACGGTCGCGGTTACGACATGAACTGGGTTCTCGCGCGCGAGAACAACGGTCAGGTGGAGACGGTCGCCACGCTGTACGATCCCACGACGGGGCGTTGCATGGATGTGGCCACCGACCAGATCGGCATCCAGTTTTACAGCGGCAACTTCTTCGACGGAACGTATAACGGCAAGTACGGCGAGCCTCTCCGTTTCCGCGAGTCGGTGGCTCTGGAGACGCAGAAGTTCCCCGACGCGCCCAACCACGACAACTTCCCGTCGATCGTGCTCAACCCCGACGAGACCTACTCGCAGGTATGTATATATAAGTTCTACACCAAATAATGCGCGCCATGAAACTCTTTTCGGCCGCGCTGATAGCCCTGTCGCTCTGCGGCTCGGTTGCGGCGCAGAACCGTTGGTCGATCATGCCCGACGGCAAGACCATACGCATGGAGGTCGGCGAGGCTACCGCGCCTCACGCCGACCACATCGAGATGAGCGGCAAGTTCATGGCCGTGGTCCTCTATTGGGACGTGGATAAGGAGGGCGTGTTCGGCGTCAACCGCTCGTTAGTGTTCCCCATGCTGCGCACCGTGCCCAACAACACCCACGGCAGCCTCATGTTCAAGAACGATCTGGACGTGACGTCGATGCTGCGAATCAATAACCGCCCCGTCGCGTTGCGAAGCCGTACGGTAGATCTTAACGGCGCGCTGACGGTGGTGTCGGATTACCGCGCGACCGACCGTTCGGGTCGCGCCACCGCGCTGGAGCTTACCCGCACGATATTCCCCTCGATGGAGCGACCGATGCTTTGCGAGCGTTACACGGTCCGCAATACGGGCGATAACTCTTACGCGTTGCAAATCCCCGAGATCTCGCAGTCCTATACGACCGATCCCGCTCGGGGCGTCGCCGGCAGTTACGTGATCCGCACCGACGTGCGGGGCGGCGGCGTTTACGAGCTGAAGTCCGGGCAGAGCGTCGATTTCTCGCTGACGGTTCAGGCTTACGTGAAGGGCGGCGAACCGATTGCGGCCGATGTCGATGCCGAGTATGCCGACCGCATGGCTTTCGTGCGTCACATGGACGAGAATCTGGTGCTCGACACCCCCGACGAGGTGATCGATACCGAATTCCGTTACGCCAAGATACGCGCGAGCGAGAGCATCTGCAAGACCAAGGGCGGATATATGCACGCCCCGGGCGGCGAGAGCTACTATGCGGCCATCTGGGCCAACGACCAAGCCGAGTACGTTAATCCCTTCTTCCCCTTTGCGGGTTACGAGGTGGGCAACGAGTCGGCGATCAACGCCTACCGCCACTTCGCGCGTTTCATGAACGACGAGTATAAACCTATCCCGAGTTCTATCATCGCCGAGGGCGACGACATATGGAACGGCGCGGGCGACCGCGGCGACGGAGCCATGATCGCTTACGGCGCGGCGCGCTATGCGCTCACGCGCGGCGATAGGGCCGAGGCCGAGGAGCTGTGGCCGCTCATCGAGTGGTGCTTGGAGTATTGCAAGCGTCAGATCAACGACAAGGGCGTGGTGAAGTCCGACCGCGACGAGCTGGAGGGACGTTTCCCCGCTGGCGACGCCAACCTCTGCACCTCGACGCTCTATTACGACGCGTTGCTGTCGGCCGCCTATTTGGGCGAGTCGCTCGGCAAGAGCGCTTCGACGACGGCCGACTACCGCCGTCGCGCCAAGGCCATGCGCGCGGCCATCGAGTCGTACTTCGGCGCCAACGTGAAGGGCTACGAGACCTATCGCTATTACGAGGGCAACGACATACTGCGTTCGTGGATCTGCATGCCCCTGATCGTGGGTATTTACGACCGCGCGGCCGCCACGATCGACGCTCTGTTCCGCTCGGACCTCTATACCACGGACGGCCTTCTGACGGCGCAGGGCAGCGAGACCTTTTGGGACCGCTCGACGCTCTACGCTCTGCGCGGAGGCTATGCGGCGGGATACCCCGACTTCATGACCGAGCAGCTGTCGTACTACTCGACCCGCCGCCTGCTGGGCGACCACGTTCCCTACCCCATCGAGGCGTGGCCCGAGGGCAGCCAGCGCCACCTCTCGGCCGAGAGCGGACTCTACTGCCGCATCATCACCGAGGGCATGTTCGGCATCCGTCCCACGGGCATGCGCAGCTTCGAACTGAAGCCCGAGATCCCGTCGTATTGGGACTATGCGAACCTGAGCCATGTGCGCGCTTTCGGCAGCGACTTCGACATTCGCGTGAAGCGTCTGTCGGGCGACAAGCTGCGCGTGACGGTTGCGGAGCGCGGCGGCCGCGAGCAGAACTTCACCGTCAGAAGCGGCCGCACGATAAACGTGAAACTTTAAAACAAAAATACCTTAAACTATAACGCTATGAACATTCAGTTAATTCGCGAGAAATTCGCCGAGCATTTCGGCAGCGCGGGCGAGTTGTACACTTCGCCCGGACGTATCAACCTTATCGGCGAGCACACCGATTATAACGGCGGCTTCGTATTCCCGGGAGCCATCGACAAGGGCATGGTGGCCGAGATCAAACCCAACGGGACGGACAAGATCCGCGCCTACTCGGTCGATTTGCAGGATTATGCCGAGTTCGGCCTTAACGAAGAGGACAAACCCGCGCAGTCGTGGGCGCGCTATATCTTCGGCGTGGCGCGCGAGATCTTGAAGCGCGGCGGCAAGGTCGAGGGCTTCGATACCGCGTTCTCGGGCGATGTGCCCCTCGGCGCGGGCATGTCGTCGTCGGCGGCTTTGGAGTCGACCTTCGCGTTCGCGTTGAACCACATCTATAACGACGACAAGATCGACAAGTTCGAGCTCGCCCGCATCGGTCAGTCTACCGAGCACAACTATTGCGGCGTGAACTGCGGCATCATGGACCAGTTCGCGTCGGTATTCGGCAAGAAGGGCAACCTGATGCGTCTCGACTGCCGCTCTATGGAGTTCGCCTATTTCCCGTTCGATCCCGAGAAGTTCGGCTATCGTCTGGTGCTGCTCGACTCTGTGGTCAAGCACGAGCTGGTAGGCTCGCCCTATAACAAGCGTCGCGAGTCGTGCGAGCGCGTGTCGAAGGTGCTTGGTCAGGAGACCCTGCGCGGCGCGACGATGGAGCAGCTGGACGCCGTGAAGGATCGGATCTCGGAGGAGGATTACATGCGCGCCCGTTACGTCATTGGCGAGGAGCGTCGCGTGCTCGACGTATGCGCCGCTTTGGAGGCGGGCGATCTGGAGACCGTCGGCGAGCGTATGTACGAGACCCATTGGGGTATGTCGAAGGATTACGAAGTGAGCTGCGAGGAGCTGGACCTGCTGGCCACTATCGCCAAGGAGTGCGGCGTCACGGGTTCGCGCATCATGGGCGGCGGTTTCGGCGGCTGCACCATCAACTTGGTGAAAGCCGATCTGTACGACAAGTTCATCGCCACCGCCAAGGAGAAGTTCAACGCCGCTTACGGCCATGAACCCAAGGTTTACGATGTCGTGATTTCGGACGGAGCGCGCAAGTTGGACATGTAACCCCGAACTACGATGAAAAGATTGTTATCGACGATCGTTGCCGTGTGCCTCTTCGGAGGCGCATCGGCAACGATCGTTTTGCCGAAAGTGCTGGGCAGCAACATGGTGCTGCAACAGCAGAGCGAGGTCAACCTGTGGGGCAAGGCCGAGCCGAACAGGAAAGTGACCGTCGAGGCGTCGTGGAGCGACGCCAAGATTCTTACCCGCAGCGATGCCGAGGGGCGTTGGGCCGTGAAGGTGGCCACTCCCGAAGCGTCGTTCGAACCCCGAAGCATAACCATCAGCGACGGCGAGAGCCTCACGCTCGACAATATCCTCATAGGCGAGGTGTGGGTGTGCTCGGGCCAGAGCAATATGGAGATGCCCGTGAAGGGATTCCCCGCCCAACCCGTCGAGAAGTCGTTGGACTACATTCTGTCGGGAGCCGAGGAGGCGAACAACATCCGTATGTTCACCGTGCAGCGCGCCCGTTCGTACGACGAGGAGCGCGAGGATTGCGAGGGCGGAGAGTGGCTTTGCGCCTCGCCGCGGAGCGTGGCCGACATGTCGGCCGTGTCGTATTTCTTCGCTCACGCGCTGACCCGCGCCGAGGGCGTTCCCGTTGGAGTGATAACGACCAACTGGGGCGGCACGCGCGTCGAGTCGTGGATGCCGCTCGATGCGCTGAAAGATTGCGTCTCGGCGGAGCGTTACGAACAGAAGATCAACATGGGCGGCATTCGCCCGAGCGAACTCTATTGCGCCATGATCGCTCCGATACGCAATTTCACGGCGCGCGGTTTCCTGTGGTATCAGGGCGAGGCCAATCTGGGCGATATCGACCATTACGACGATATGATGGCCCGCATGGTCCGTCAGTGGCGCGAGGATTGGGGTGACGAGACCGATTCCATGCCGTTCTACTATGCGCAGATCGCGCCTTACGTGTACGGCGGTTCGCGCGACACGGCCTATCCGCTTTTCGTGGAGACGCAGGTACGCGCTCTTAAGAAGATTCCCAACTGCGGCATGGCGGGCACGACCGATATCGGCGCCGAACACTGCATACACCCTTCGAAGAAGTTCGAGGTGGGACAGCGTCTGGCCGCTTTGGCTTTGGCGCAGACGTACGGCCACGGCGGCTTCGAGGCCAAGGCTCCGCAAATGATGTCTTACGAGATCAAGGACGGCAAGGTGACCGTATGGCTCGCCAATGTGAACACGGGAGGCTTGAGCCCGTGGTACGGCGAGCCGATCGAGGGATTCGAGATCGCGGGCGCCGACCGCGTGTTCCGCAAGGCGCAGGCTTCGATCTCGGGCAACGGCGTGACGGTGTGGAGCGACGAGGTGAAGGAGCCCGTGGCGGTGCGTTACGCGTTCCGAAACTACATACCTTGCAATCTGAAGAACGTATTCGGCATTCCCGCCGTTCCTTTCCGCACCGACGACTGGAACGACGTGAAGTAGTGTATGCGTGAAATATCGACATCGCGAGCGATGTCGGCAGTTCGCCGCCGCCCCACGCGGCGGACTGCTGCTCGCCGAGGCTCGCGCAATCCTGCCGCCGACGGCGAACCGCGAGTGGTCGGGATATTACGCGGGTCGATAAACATATCATTCCCCTCTTAAAGGAGGGGAATTTTTGTTCCCTCATGTTCATTGCTCCGCATAAAGTGCGATAATGAGTCGAAAAACATAATAATTCGCCCCCGCATGTCGTTAAAACAAAAAATATGTGTAATTTTGCACGATTACTATCTGCGTTGCAGCAGTAAATAATTCGGTATGAAACAAAAGTTATCTTACGTGGTGGCTCTGGCCGTCGTGATTGCGTCTTTCTGGGGCTGCTCGGGAATACAGCGTGTAATAAATACCGGCGACTCGGAACTTATCTTCGACCGCGCCATGATCTATTACGATGCCGAGAAGTGGACCAAGGCCGCTTCGCTGCTCGAAGCGTGCGAATACTACTATAAGGGCACGCTCAAGGAGGATACCGTGTCGTTCTATCTGGCGCGTTGCCGCTTCAAGGAGGGCGATTACGCCACCTCGTCGACGCTGTTCGACGAATTCCGCCGCAGTTTCGGCCGCAGCGCGTTCATGGAGGATGCCGAGGCGATGTACGCCATCAGTCTCTACAACATGTGTCCCACCCCCGAGCGCGACCAGTCGACCACGTCGCAGGCTATCATAGCCGTGTCGGAGTTCATGTCGCACTATCCCGAGAGCGCGCAGTTCCCGCTGTTTCAGGATATGTTGAGCGATCTGACGTGGCGCCTGCACGAAAAGGCCTACATCAACGCTTACACCTATTATAAAATAGAGCGTTACAATTCGGCCATAATAGCTTTCCGCAATGCGCTGAAGCAGTATCCCGATTCGCACCGCCGCGAGGACGTGATGTACCACATCGTCATGTCGTCGTTCAAGCTGGCCGACAACTCGGTGGCCGCGAAGCAGATGGATCGTTTCATGTCCACGCTCGACTCCTACTACTCGTTCGTCATGGAGTATCCCGAGTCGAAGTACCGCAAGGATGTGGATCATGCCGCCGATGTGGCCAAGCGCTTTATAGAAAAGAACCGAAAGGAAGAGTAACAACGAAAAATTACGCATATTAAGATGGAGATCAAGAAGAACATTCCCAACAACACCATTACCCGCAAATTGGTCGATCTGGACAAGGATACGGGTAATATTTACGAGAGCATCAACATCATAGCCCGCCGAGCCAACCAGATCTCGTCGGAGCTTAAAGCCGAGCTTAATCGTAAATTGGCCGACTTCTCGTCGCCCACCGATACCATGGAGGAGACCTTCGAGAATCGCGAACAGATCGAGATCTCGCGTTATTACGAGCGTCTGCCCAAGCCGGTGATTATCGCCACCGAGGAGTTTATGGACGACGAGGTGTTCTACCGCAAGGGCGACGAAGCGCAGGCCAAGCAGTAGTGAGAGCCGTTAGCCCCACCGCGAATTTCAGTGTTGTAATGCCTCGGAGAGGCATTACTATCTTCGGCGGCTCGCGCCAAAGGCGCGACCCCCGCAGCCGCCGAAGATAAATTGCACGTCTGCGACATTAAACCTTACATTCCGAATAAAACATTCCTCGTATGTTGAAGGGTAAACATATCGTTTTGGGAATAACGGGTAGCATAGCTGCGTATAAGTCGGCTGTGCTTTGCCGTTTATTGGTGGGCGCGGGCGCCGAGGTGCGGGTGGTCATGACTTCGTTGGCCAAGCAGTTCATTACGCCGCTCACGATGGCCACTTTGTCGAAACATCCCATTTTGGTGGAGTTTTTCAACCCCGAGAACGGCGAGTGGAACTCGCACGTGTCGCTGGGCGAGTGGGCCGATTGTTACGTGATAGCCCCCGCCACGGCCAACACCCTCGCGAAGATGGCGACGGGCGTTGCCGACAATCTGCTGCTTACCACCTATCTCTCGGCTCGGTGTCCCGTGGCCGTCGCTCCCGCCATGGATCTCGACATGTACGCCCACGCCGCCACGCAGCGCAATCTGGAGCGTCTGTGCGCCGACGGCGTGCACGTCGTGGAGCCCGCGTCGGGCGAGCTGGCCAGCGGCCTTGTGGGCAAGGGGCGTATGGCCGAACCCGAGGATATCGTGAAGGCGGTGGCGGCGATCGTTTCCGAAAAAAAAAAGAGCCTGAGCGGTAAACGCTTTTTGGTCACGGCGGGAGCCACCATCGAGGCCATCGATCCCGTGAGATTCATATCCAACCATTCGTCGGGCAAGATGGGTTACGCGCTCGCCGAGGCTTTGTCGGCCCGCGGGGCCGAAGTGACGTTAGTGAGCGGACGCACCTCGCTGCCGACGCCCGAGGGCGTGCGGCGCGTGGACGTGCTCTCGGCCGAGGAGATGTACGATGCGTGCGTCGCCGAGTTCGACGCGTGCGACGGCGCGGTGATGTGCGCCGCCGTGGCGGACTATACCCCCGCGAACGTCGCGTCGGAGAAGATCAAAAAGAGCGGCGGCGAGATGTCGATAGCGTTGCGCCGCACGAAAGATATAGCCGCCGAATTGGGCGGTCGCAAGGGCGGCCGCATATTGGTCGGCTTCGCGATGGAGACCGAAAACGAGACGGAGAATGCTCGCGAGAAACTGCGCCGCAAGAATTTCGACTTCGTCGCGCTCAACTCCTTGCGTACGGCGGGGGCGGGATTCCGCGGCGACACGAACGTGCTGTCGCTCATCGACGCCTCGTCGAGGGAGGATCTGCCGCTTATGAGCAAGCGTGAGGCGGCGGATCGCATAGTCGACAAAATCGAAAATTGTATTAACGGACAGAATAGATAGGTTTGCCTTATGTTGCGTCGTCTGACGGTTGAAAACTATGCGTTGATCGAGAAACTCGATATGGAACTCGACGCCCGCCTGAATATCATTACGGGCGAGACGGGCGCGGGAAAATCGATCCTGCTGGGTGCGCTGGGCCTGCTTTTGGGCAACAAGAACGAGAGCGGCACCCTGCGCGACGATACGCGCAACTGCGTTATCGAGGGCGTGTTCGACTTGACGGGTTACGGTCTGGAGGCGTTTTTCGACGATAACGACCTCGATTACGATCCGCAGACCGTGGTGCGCCGCATGATTTCGCCGTCGGGCAAGAGCCGCGCTTTCGTGAACGACATGCCCGTGCAGCTCGCGGTGTTGCGCGAGTTGGGCGGACGGCTTATCGACATACATTCGCAGCATCAGAATCTCGTGCTCTCCGACGAGGCTTTTCGCATACGGTCCGTCGATACGCTGGCCGGCGCGGCCGAGAGCGCGGCGGCATACGGCGCGGCGTTCGGCGAATTGCGCTCTGCGGAGCGCGAGCTGGAGCGCATGACGGCCGAGGCCGAGGCGTTGCGCAAGGACGAGGAGTGGCTGCGTTATCAGGTGGCCGAGTTCGATGCCGCACAGCTGCGCGAGGGCGAGCTCGCGGAGGCCGAGGCGGAGCTTTCGGTGTTAGAGAACGCCGACCGTATCGGCGAGGCGTTGGTTACGGTGCGAAATATATTCGACGCCGAGCAGATCGGCGTGTTGGAGCAACTGGCCGCAGCCGAGAATGCCGTGGCGCACGTGGGCGAGAGCTATCCCCGCGGCGCGGAGATTGCGGAGCGTCTGCATTCGGTGGTTCAGGAGTTGAAGGATATCGGCGTCACGGTCGCCGACGATGCCGAGCGTATCGAGGCCGATCCCGAGCGTTTGCAGCATCTGACCGAGCGGGTGAATATGATCTATTCGATGTGTCAGAAGCATCGGGTCGCCACGTTGGAGGAGTTGATGGCCGTGGGGCGCGACCTGACGGAGCGTCTGAATGCCGTGGTTCACGGCGACGAGGCGATCGAGCGTCAGCGCGAGGCTATCTCCGCTCTGCGGAGCAAGGCGGCGGGGCTCGCCGCGAAGCTGCACGCGCTGCGTGCCGAGGCGTCGGGTGACGTGTCGAAGAGCGTCGTGCGCACGCTCGCCGCTTTGGGTATGCCCGAGGCGCATTTCGAAGTGGAAGTGACCGACGCGGGCGAGTTGACGCCGTCGGGCGGCGACCGCATTCGCTTCATGTTTACGGCCAACGGGCGCATGGCCCCGCAGCCCGTCGAGAAGGTGGCCTCGGGCGGCGAGATCTCGCGCGTGATGCTCGCTTTGAAGGCGTTGCTCGCCGTGCGGTCGAAGCTGCCGACCATTATCTTCGACGAGATCGATACGGGCGTGTCGGGCCGTGTGGCCGACGCCATGGGCGAGATCATCCGATCTCTCGCCGAGAATATGCAGGTGGTGGACATTACCCATCTGCCGCAGGTGGCCTCGAAAGGCGACACCCACTTCGTGGTCTACAAGCGCGACAGCCGTACCGACATTGCGCGTCTGGCGGAGTCGGACCGCGTGACCGAGATAGCCAAGATGCTCTCGGGCAGCGTGGTGACCGAAGCGGCGCTTTCGCAGGCCGAGATTCTGTTGGGACGAAAGTAGGGCGCGGGGGAGGCCCTTCGCGAGCAGTATAGCCTAACCTTAAAACTTACCATACATGAAAAGATTATTGTTATTCGCTTTGGCGTCGTGCTGCCTTGCGGCTGCGGGATGCTCGGGGCGCGCCGCGCTCAAAAAGGAGCTGCGGCAGGCCCTTGCGACGGCTGTCGAGCAGGAGAAGGCGCAGGCGGTGCGCATGGCGGCCATCGAGGGCAAGTTGCCCCGCACGTTCGAGAAGGGCGAGGTGCAGCCCACGTCGCCCTATAACTGGGTCAGCGGATTCTTTCCCGGGTCGCTGTGGCTGCTCTACGAGCACACGGGCGACGAGGAGTTGAAGAGTTATGCCGACATGTTCACCCGACGTCTGGAGGTGTTGAAAGACCATACGGGCACCCACGATCTGGGCTTCCCAAGCCAAGGGTCACGGGTTCGAGTCCCGCTTACCGCTCGTTGAAAAACAGCCACTTACGTAATTGCAAGTGGCTGTTTTGATTTTGTCGGGTACACAATTTCGACACAATATAGCCGATATTTACCCCGAATAGTTGAGGTTATTCGACCAATATTTGCAGAGCGTCGCGCAGCTCCGTAAGTTCGCGGCCCTCGTTGTCCCAGACTTCGGCAATATGCGGGCGGCCGCCTGTTGCGTCGGCATCGAGATAGACGAAAATTATATACCCTTTGTATACTACCTCCAGCCCGTCAAGCATTGCGGGCATTCTCTTTATTCTCCTCGCTATCGTGCCTATATCGGTCGCGGTTAACGGGCGTTTTTTCGGTTTGCGTCGCATATCGTCTATTCTACTGGGGCGTGTCGTTGATTCTTTACACAAGCCTTGCAGCGTACTACGTCCGTGACGACCATACAGTCGTCAAGAGCCAGTACGCCGTACCGTCGATTCCCTCGCCCTATCCTGTCGCATTCGCACAAAGTTCGTACGCGGTAACATTTCAGTCCTGCGGCCTCCATAGTCCGCTTAGCATTCGTTAATTCGCTTTTCTTATTTACGTAAATTCGTTTCATAGTTTTTCGTGTTGTCGCCCTGTCGGGTCAGTCTTGAATGTCTATCTCCAGTATTCGGCACGTCTCGCGGTTGTATACGAGAAATTCGCCGTCGTCGATCCATTCGCGCACGGTGTACAATCCACGCGGCATATACGCGGCGTGGTGCCGTGCATCGGCCTCGGTGGGAAAGAATCCCACCGAATCGCCGTGCATTAGAAGTTCGTAAAGCATATCCCGTCCGATTTACAGTTCGCAATTATCGTCGGCCGATATGTCGCGGGCGACCTTGTCGCTTATCGTATCCGATATTTGGTCCAGCAGTTCGGAGCGAACATCGTTTATTTGGGCGGTAAGCCTTTCCGCAATGCCCGCGGAACAATCCTCGGTATCGTTCGCGCTGAATCTCGTTCGCAGATAAAAATCGTACATATCATTGCTTAAGTCCGTCGCGCGTCCGTAAAGGATTAACAGTTCCCGCAGCTCGGGGCCGATTGTTGCGCGTGCCATAAAGTCGGCCGCGGTGGTTGTGAATGATCTAACGCCGTCAGATTGTGCGGGCGTTGAGGGCACGATCGTACCCTTGTTCTCGGTGTCTTTCATTGTAGTGCGTTTATGAAAGTTTAACAATATGTAAATAAAAAGGTTCGATACCGACCCTTTGCACTACACCTACGAAAGGCAGCGGGCGCATTAACGCACCGCAAGGGAGTATCGAACCAAGTATATAACGGGTATAAAAATAACCCGCAATATTTAGCGAGTTGTGCCCGCCTTTCGTATGTAGTGCACTGCAAATATACGTAAAGTTTCGGACCACGCAAGCGTTGAGGACGATTTTATTGCCGAAATGTCGTTCGGGTGCAGTGGTCGTAAATTTTACGGGTGTGTGGTTTGATTCCGCGCCCTGCGCGGGTGCAATGCGGGTACTATTGTTCGCCGCCTTGCTCTTTACCTCGTTTCGCCCTGTTCGGCTCTTGTTAGGCTTCATATTTAATTGCTGGTTTGATTATTATATCGCAAATGTAAATGTCATTTTGATTTTATGCAAATATTTTGGGATAAAAATTTAATTGACATTAAAATTATTTGCGATTAATGTAATTAGTGGTATATTTGCATAATTAAACCATATTAAAATGCGAGTTAAAGAATTGTTAAAGGAAAAAGGAATGACCGCTAAAGAATTGGCGGCACGCCTTGGTATGACCGAAACGGGTTTAAGTATCGCAATTAGCGACAAAGGAAACCCACCGTTAAAACGGTTAGAGGAGATCGCCGCGGCCATTGGTGTTGAGGTTACGGAGTTGTTCGCGCCGAAAGGGGACAACACTATCGTATGTCCGAAATGCGGTACTATTTTGGAAGTAAAACCAAAGGAATAAGGAGGAATACGGGATGAATGAACTACAACCTATACAGAGCAAGATTTACGAAATACAGGGCCAGCGGGTAATGTTGGACTTCGATTTGGCGGAACTCTATCAAGTAGAAACAAAGCGACTCAAAGAGGCCGTAAGGCGCAATATCGAGCGTTTCGAGGGCGACAATTTTATGTTTTAACTTTCGGAAATTGAATATAACGCATTGAAAGACAGATTAAGGACGCAATTTGCGACCTTAGAAATTGACGGTCGGGGCAAATATCCCAAATATTCGCCGTTTGCCTTTACCGAGATGGGGGTTGCGATGCTTTCGAGTGTATTACGGAGCGAGACCGCGATACGTGTAAATAGGGCTATTATGCGGGCTTTTGTGGCAATGCGGAACTACATTACCACTACGACCACTATAACGGCGGAATTGTCTGAAATACGGGCGAAATTGGCGTTGCTGGAGCGTTCGGACGAAGACAACGCCGAAGCGATCAACGATCTATCGGAGGATATGCGGCACGAGCTGGATAACATTTACGAGGCGATTGCGGCCTTATCGGTTAAAAGTTCGAAAGCCACCCCGCTACGTCGGCCGATCGGGTTCAAGAAGTAACACCAAAGGACGGTTTTCGCTGCCCTTTATTTTGGTCTATTTGTGTACGACTTCCAAGGGCAAAACACCCTCAACCGCCCGAAATATTGGTCTATTTGAGGTATTTGCCGCAACGCCGCCGCACACTATCTCGCACCGTGGTAGCATTCATTCTGCGTGTTACGGCTTCGATATGCTCGGACAGTCGTTCGCGACGGATAATATACTGTGTTTTGGATTCGGTCGTTGAGGTGTAAGTGCTTGCAATGCGATACTACTACACGCGATAAAAACAGTAAAAGGATATGGAACAAAGATTAATATTATATAATTCGGACGACGGGGAAAGCCGTGTCTCTTTGTTGGCGCGCGACGGGTCGGTTTGGCTGAGTCAATCTCAGTTGGCCGAACTTTTTGCCACCTCAACGGCCAATGTTAGCCAACATACAACCAATATACTAAAAGATAATGAATTAACCGCGGATTCAGTTGTTAAGAATTACTTAACAACTGGTGCCGATGGCAAATCTTATCAGGTCAAATTCTATTCTTTAGAGATGATTTTAGCCGTCGGATTTCGTGTGCGGTCGATTCGCGGCGTGCAGTTCCGCCAGTGGGCAAATCGCAATCTTTCGGAATATTTGCGCAAAGGCTTCATAATCGACGACGAGCGATTGAAGAATCCCGACGGCCGCCCCGATTATTTTGATGAATTACTTGCCCGTATCCGCGATATTCGAGCTTCGGAAAAGAGGTTCTATCAAAAAGTGCGCGATTTGTTTGCTTTGAGTAGCGATTACGATAAAACAGATAAAGCGACACAAATGTTTTACGCAGAAACGCAAAATAAACTTCTGTATGCTGTAACGGGTAAGACATCGGGGGAAATTATTATGCAACGAGCGGACGCCAAGGCCCCGAATATGGGTTTAACGTCTTGGAAAGGTTCGATCGTTCGTAAACAAGATGTTGCAATCGCGAAAAACTATCTGACACACGACGAACTCGACTCGTTAAACCGTTTGGTTGTTATCTTCTTGGAAACAGCCGAATTTCGGGCAAAGAATCGCAATGACCTGACGATGGGATTTTGGCGGGAGAATGTCGATAAAATTCTACTTTCGAACGATCAACGTTTATTATCCAATGCGGGGAGCGTGAGTAAACAGCAGAGAGAGGATTATGCGTACCGAATTTATGATGAATTTGACGCCCGCCGAAAACATAAAGATGCTATCGATGCAGACCGTGAGGATATGGAGCAATTAAAAGAATTGGAGGCCGAAATAAAATTGCGTATTCGATAACGCATAAACCTCTTATGGGTCCAACCTTAAAGGCGTGCGATACTGTTGCGCGCCTTTTGCGTTCTTATATTCAACGAGGGGAAATTTTCCCCCGTCGGCTTGATGCCCTCAAACTTGCGGGGGCTTGTTACGTGTTCGCGTTTCACTCATTCGCGGAATCTGCGCCCGAAAAACTTTGCAAACTCGTATTTGTCGATATTACCCTCGTCGTCGGTAATGATATCGGCCACCCGCGAAAGTATTCCGCGCACCAAATCGGACATATTCACGTCGGTGTCGTTGCAAATGCTGTTTAGCTGCGTCGCGGTAAACGGGTCGAGCCGCACCGATATACGATCTATTTTCCTCATAAAGCCGATATTTTCTACAAAAGTAGCTCAAAACCTCGGAACGGGATTCACTCGGATTGTCCCGTTTTGGCTTTTTCGAAAAAAGTTCCGCGTGTGTAAACTGTGGCGGGGGCGAGGTTTGCACCGAATAAACAAAAGAAAACGCACCCCATACCCCCTATGCGCACACTCTCGGGCCGCCCGCCGTAGGTGCGCCGCTTGCTCCTTAAGTAGTTGGGGTACAGTCTCAACGCATACGTCTATGGGCGGGCACGTGTATCGCCCTTGTGGGCGTTGTGTTTCGTACTTGTATCCCGCTTGGTGTGTCTCCCGTTAAATATTACCTGCCTCGTTTCGTGCATTTTTGCGCGTTTTTTATCATTTTTTTGTTTATTTTATGGGCATGAAAACGAAGCGTACAACAATATGAAGAACGTTTGAATGTGTAAACCTTTGATAATTCGGTAAGTAGGTGAGGGTGGTGGGGTAGAGGACAGGAAAACGAAACGCACAA
>CAJUMU010000011.1 GCA_910587675.1 uncultured Alistipes sp.
ATGATTTTCGCGACGATATCGTTATAGAACTCGCGATTATTGCTGCTTATAGGCATTGTTGCGGGCGGTTGGTGGTGGATATGATGCGCCCGAAGATATAAAAAAGGGCGCAGGTACAGTCCCACACTGTCGGCCTCGCGAGCCTTCATTCGGTAACTGCCCTTACGCCCAAGTCGGCCCCTACAATTAAGTAGGGGCATAACATGGGTTTCAGACAAAATTTACGCCGAATGAAAACCAATCATAAATCATGATTGTCGCGAGTTTACAGCATGGCATAAAGGTTTGTCCTAACCTTCAGATAATATATTACGGTTACGGAACCGTTCTTTTCGGCAAAGGTAACATAACTTTCTTGTTTTAGGTTATGCGACCCGCAAAAATAAAAGACGAAACGTGAACCTGACTTAAGAGGATAAGTCTGCGCCGAAGCGCACTTGCGTTACTATGTCATCGTTGGTACTTGGAAACCCGTAAAACTTCATAACACAAGAGGCCCACGCCCGTCATGGCGCAGTAATAATTATGATGTACCACTACCAATCGGGACGTGGTTAACGACCCGTTGGGACATCCTCATTGTCGCTGTTCTACTGTAAAGGTTCCAAGTTTTACGATGACAGCAACGCGATTCACGTCTTTTTCGACGGATCGCTTGCCCAAAAGTAGTACATCTAATTGAAATATACAACAAATTGCGTGCGTTTTTTACTGTTTATCAGAAAACCTATCTTCGGTGGCTGCGGGGGTCGCGCCTTTGGTGCGAGCCGCCGAAGATAATGCCGCTTTGCGGCGCAATACGCTTAATCATGTTCCAAGAGTACGCGTCATGCCACCGAGCGTAGCGAGGATTGGCATCTCTGACGGAGAATGCGGAATGCCCTCGGGGTGTTTATGGACGGCAAATCCGCGGTTTGCACGCCTATTGTATCGGGTAAATCGAAGTATATGATTTTAATCCCGAATTTTTATTAACTTTGCGCAAAGGAAAAACTAAATCGCACGAATATGAAAGAGATGGTATTGGTCTCGGGCGGAGCGGGATATATAGGTTCGCATACCGCCGTCGAGTTGATCAACGCGGGTTACGACGTGGTCGTGGCCGACAACCTGACGAACTCCGACATGAGCGGAGTGGAGGGCGTACGCAAAATCACGGGCGTCGACGTGCCGTTCGTCAATGTCGACTGCTGCGACAAGGAGGCTTTCCGCAAGGTCTTCGAGCAGTACGAATTCGACTCGGTGATTCACTTCGCCGCCTACAAGGCTGTGGGCGAGTCGGTGACCGATCCCATGAAATATTACCGCAACAATCTCACTTCGTTCATGAACGTGGTGGATCTCATGCGCGAGTTCGGTCGCCGCAACATAGTCTTCTCGTCGTCGGCGACGGTTTACGGCGAGGCCGACCACCTGCCCGTCACTGAGCTCACGCCCCGAAAACCTGCCACGTCGGCTTACGGCAACACCAAACAGATGTGCGAGGATATCCTGCGCGACTCGGTCGCGGCGTACGACGGTTTGAAGGGTATCGCGTTGCGCTACTTCAACCCCATCGGAGCGCACCCCTCGGCCTTGATCGGCGAGTTACCGCGCGGCGTGCCGCAGAATCTGGTGCCGTTCATCACGCAGACAGCTGCGGGCGTGCGCGAGTGCCTGAGCGTGTTCGGCGACGACTACGACACCCCCGACGGATCGTGCCTGCGCGATTATATCGACGTGGTAGATTTGGCCAAGGCGCATGTGGTGGCCATCACCCGCATGGTGGAGGACCGCAACAAGGAGAAATACGAGATATTCAACGTCGGCACGGGCAACGGAGTGTCGGTGCTGGAGTTGGTGCGCAGTTTCGAACGCGTGAACGATCTGAAGCTCAACTACAAAATCGCGCCGCGCCGCGCGGGCGACGTGGTGGCCATTTGGGCCGATACCTCGCTCGCCAACGAGGAGCTGGGCTGGAAAGCCGAACGTTCGCTCGATGACACGCTTCGGTCGGCATGGGCGTGGGAGAAAAATGTGCGCGGCATAAAATAAAACCGCTCGCGCGAGCGTTATTTGTCTGCGGCGGTGCGTTCGGTCGCGTGGTCGAACGTCGGTCGGAGCATACGTAAACCGTAAATTCGCAAGATGAAAAAAATTCTGATAATGCTGGTGTTGGCTGCCATGTGCGGCGCCACGGCGGCGCAAGCGCAGAGGTATTTCATACCCAAGTACAAGAAAAAGAAAGAGGTGCGCGATTACGACCTGTCCAACTCCGAACGCCGTTGGACGGTCACGTTCGGAGGCGGCTACAACATGGCTCTCGGCATGCGCAACCGCATACGATTCGGCGACCGCGACTATACGGTGCGTTATTACGAGGATCCCTCGTTGTCGGGCGGCGCGGTGAATCTCGGCGTGGGATATAAGTTCACCGACAACATCGTGGCGGGTCTCGAAGCGGGATATCTGTTTCAGGACAACGACGACGCCATTCCGATTTACGGAACGTTCAACTATTATTACGGCCCGTCGACCTCGACGCGACGCCATCGATGGTTCAATTACGCTCATCTCGGACCGCAGTTCTACTTCAACCGATCGTCGAAGGCCGTCGGCGCCATGGGAGCCGTGGGCGGCGGCGTGCGCGTGCTGCTCGCCAAGTCGATGAAGGTGGATTTCCGCATCGGTTACCAGCTCAATATGCGTCGTCCCAATATCGCGGACGGCGGCAGTTACGACCTGCCCGCTTCGGGCGTGAACTTCAAACAATACACCCACGTATTGGAATTGGGGGTGAATATCGTGCTGTTCTAACCGCATCGGCCATATCGAGACTTAAGGGCTGTCCTGTCGGGACAGCCCTTGATTTTTGCGATTCCTCCGAAAAGAGAGGGTATAAATAACAACCCCGCATTACAGATATTTGTAATGCGGGGTTGCGAGAGGTCTGAAGCGGATTCGAACCGCTGTAGACGGTTTTGCAGACCGTTGGCTAAGCCACTCACCCATCAGACCAACTTCGTCGGATCGTTACCGAATCGATATGGCGAATCTCCGCGGGGAGATCGTAACAATACCGATTCGGAGTGCAAATATACGAAAAAATATAAAACCTCCAAAATTTTGCGGCGATATCGATTTTTTTTGCGAAAATTATTACCTTTACATCGTACGAACGCCCGTTTTGCGCCTCTCCGAGGTCGTCGAACGCTGTTCGGCGCGCGTCGCCCGAGGGTGCGCGGAGGGTATGCCGACGAGGGCGTTCGCAGGTACTACGATAACGCAACTATTCTATGACCGTCGAAGATATGGCTCTCACCTTCGTGCCGAAGCTCGGCGTAAGGGGCGCGGTGCATCTGTTGAGATGCTTCGGTTCCGCCGCGGCGATATATTCGGCGTCGGAGGATGAGTTGCGCAGCCGCGCCGAGCTGCGTGCCGACATAGCTCGCGATATCGCGAACGGCAGGGGCATGCGCGATGCCGAACGCGAGGCGGAGTATTGCCGCCGATGCGGCATAACGCCCGTGGCTTCGACGGACGACGCCTATCCGCCTCTGCTGCGCGAGATCGACGACTACCCCGCCGTGATATATGTGAATGGCGATGTGGAGGCTTTGACGCGTCGGTCGGTGGCGTTCGTCGGAACGCGCAGAATGACTTCGTACGGCAGCCGCATGTGCGACGCGTTGATGCGCGAATTGTCCGAAGCGGCACCCGATGTCGTTGTCGTGAGCGGACTGGCTTACGGTGTCGACAGCGCGTGTCACCGCGGAGCCGTGACGTACGGGCTCGCGACGGTGGGTGTGCTGGCCAATGTTTTGCCCGCCGTGGCGCCTACCGCGCACGAGCGGTTGGCCGCGTCGATGATCGCGAAGGGCGGCGCGTTAGTCACGGAGCTCAACTCGCAGACGAAGCAAAACGGCCGCTATTTCGTGCCGCGCAATCGCCTAATAGCGGGAATGTGTGCCGCCACGGTGGTCGTGGAGTCTCCCGATGCGGGCGGAGCGATGGTGACGGCGGCTTTCGCCGACGGTTACGACCGTACGGTGCTGGCGGTGCCCGGGCGTGCGACCGACGAGTGCTCGCGCGGCACGAATGCCTTGATCTTCAACCGCAAGGCGCAACCCGTAATGTCGGCCCGCGATATCCTGCACGAACTTATGTGGGACGCGCGGACGGAGGGCGGCCCTCGGCATGCGGCGTCCGATCTTTCGGACGATGCGCGGGCGCTGTTGCGTCATTTCGATGCCGACCCCGTGACGATGGATGTGTTGCAGCTGCGCAGCGGCCTCGCGCCGAGCGAGCTGGCGGCATTGTTGATGGATATGGAGTTCGACGGCGCGGTGAGACGCGTCGCCGGAAACAGATATGAAAAGACTATATGAAAAAACCTAATCTCGGACGCCTCGCGCGCGGCTTTTTCGCGGGCATAGCGATCGGAGCGGCGATATTGTGCGCCATACTGTCATACCCCGAATTGCGGGCGTTTCTCAAAGGCCCCATGGCGCGGGACGGAATGGGCATGTTCATGGTCTTCTGGATGGCGGCCTTGCTGCTGTTCGTGGCGGCCGTATTCCTGCAAACCTTAATCCATGAGACGGGACACCTCGTGTCGGGACTTGCGACGGGCTATCGGTTCTCGTCGTTCCGCATCGGGAACTTCATGCTCTACCGCGGCGACGAGGGACTGCGTTTCGGCCGTTTCACAGTCGCGGGCACGGGCGGACAATGCCTTCTGGAGCCTTCGGGCACGACCGATCCCGAGAATATGCCCTACGAAGCCTACCTCTTGGGCGGCGTGGCGGCCAACTTGGCGACGGCCGCGGCGGCATTCGCGGCGAGCATATATGCCGAGAGCGTGTTTGGGATATATCTCTGCGTCGCGATCATGTTGGCGGGCGTGGTCGCCGCCCTGCTCAACGGCATCCCGATGCGCATCGGCGGCGTGCCGAACGACGGCTGCACGGTTCGGATGATGGGCCGCAGCGCCGATATGCGTCGCATGATGTGGGTGCAACTGAAGGTGAACGCGCTCTATTCGCGCGGAGAGATGTTGCGCGACATGCCCGACGAGTGGTTCGCGCTGCCCGACGACGCCGACATGTCGAATCATCTGTATGCGACGATCGCGGGATTGGACGCCTCGCGCCGCATGGAGCGCGGCGATTTCGCGGGGGCTTACGACCGTCTGGAGACAATGCGCGCGGCGGGCGACAGACTCATCGGACTCTTTCGCATGGAGGCGGCTTGCGAGCAGATGACGGCGGGCGTGCTGACGCATCGTTCGCGGGCGGAGATCGAGAGAGTTTTTCCCGAGGCGGCGGAGCGATATGCGCGGCTCTATTCGCGCTACATGATAAGCCGCGCCCTTACGTTATATATATGGGAGCGCTTCGTGCGACGCGACGCCGAGAAGGCGGCGGAGGCCGCGCGGCGCGTGCGCGACATGGCCGAACGATACCCCGTTCGCGGCGAGGCGCAAGCGTGCGTCGAGTTGCTCGATCGTGCCGAAAAGCTGAAAGACGAAGATTATGGAGTTGGTTGATACACATTCGCACCTCTATGCCGAGGAGTTCGACGCCGACCGCGCCGAGTGCCTCGCGCGCGCCCGACGGAGCGGCGTCGCGGAGCTGTTGCTGCCCGCGATAGATTCCGAGAGCCACGAACGGCTGTTCGCGCTGGCGGAGGCCGAACCCGAATTTTGCCGTCCGATGATGGGTTTGCATCCCACGTCGGTGAACGACAATCCGCGTTGGCGCGAGGAGCTCGCCGAGGCGGAGCGTTACCTGCTCTCGCCGCCGCGCGGTCTGCGTTTCTGCGCCGTGGGCGAGATCGGGCTGGACTACTACTGGAGCGGCGATTTCAAGGCCGAGCAGCGCGAGGCGTTCATCGCGCAGTGCCGTCTGGCGGCGCGGCTGGACCTGCCCGTGGCCATACATACGCGCGCCGCGTGGGACGACATGTGCGATATTCTCGAAGCCGAAACGACCCGAGCCTCGGAGCTCGGCGAACGTCTGCGCGGCGTGTTGCACGCCTTTTCGGAGGACGCCGCCACTTACAGGCGTCTGCGCGCGTGCGGCGATTTTCTGTTCGGCATCGGCGGCGTGGCGACGTTCAAGAAGAGCGCGGTAGCCGCGGCGGTGGCCGAGATGGAGCCGGAGCATATCGTGCTGGAGACCGATTGTCCCTATCTCACGCCCGTGCCGCACAGAGGCGAGCGCAACGAGTCGGCCTATGTGAGCTTCGTGTGCGACAAGGTGGCCGAACTGAAGGGCGTCGCGCCCGAGCGGATGGCGGAGATAACCACGGCGAATGCGCGCAGGATGTTTGCGGCTCTTTAGAGTCGCGCGGGCCGCAGCCTCGCCCCGCGGAGGCCCGCAACGGCATTCGCATCGTTGCGTTCTCCGCAGGCTGCTGCCCGAAACCATAATAGAATTCGATTATAGAAAAATGTACCATATTCGGAGCGCAGCGACCGAAGTCCCCTCCGAGGAGGGGATTTAGGGGAGGGGCAGACTTGTAAACGCGGCCTGTGGCCGCGAGCAAACGACCGTCGGAGTTAGTTTTGCGATACTTTGACACCGATACATTAAAATATATAATTACCTATGAATGTTTCCGATAACGGCGCGAGGTCGTCGATACTTATAATTTATACGGGCGGAACCATCGGCATGAAGATGGACGCCGCCACGGGCGCCTTGGTGCCGTTCGATTTTTCGGGTATTTACGGCGAGTTTCCGTCGCTGCGCAGGCTCAACGTCGACATCGACGTGCACACCATGCCCCAACTCATCGATTCGTCGAACGTGCGCCCGAGCGACTGGTGCGCCATCGCGGGTGTGATACGCGACAATTACGAGCGTTACGACGGCTTCGTGATCCTGCACGGCACCGACACCATGTCGTACAGCGCCTCGGCCCTGAGCTTCATGCTGGAGAATCTGGCCAAGCCCGTGGTCTTTACGGGGAGTCAGATCCCTATCGGCGTGCTGCGCACAGACGGGCGCGAGAATCTGATTACGGCCATCGAGATAGCAGGAGCCAAGATCGACGGGCGCGCGGCCGTTCCCGAGGTGTCGCTGTTTTTCCACAGCCGCCTCTGCCGCGGCAACCGAACGCACAAGGTCAGCGCCGAGGAGCTCGACGCCTTCAGCTCGCCGAACTATCCGCCGCTCGCCGAGGCGGGCGTGAAGATCACCTATAACCTGCCCGCGATATCGCGAACCGACGAGGTCTCCTATCCGTTGCGCATAGCCACCATGCTCAGCGAAGGCGTGGCCATCGTGAAACTCTTCCCGGGCATCGGCGAATACACACTGCGCGCGCTCCTCTCGGTCGAGGGGCTCCGAGGCGTGGTGCTGGAGACATACGGTGCGGGCAACGCCCCGACGTGCGACTGGTTTCTCGGCCTGATGCGCGAGACGGTCGAGCGCGGCGTGGTGGTGCTCAACGTCACCCAGTGCGACAACGGATCGGTCGAGATGCAGCTTTACGAGACGGGGCAGCGCCTTCGCGCGGCGGGCGTGCTGTCGGCTTACGACATGACGACGGAGGCCGCGATCACCAAACTCATGTACGTGTTGGGCAAAAATCTGCCCTTCGACCGCAGCGTGGAGCTGCTGACAAGGCCCCTCAGAGGGGAATTTACTTTGTGAGGGTATTGCGTGTGAAAAAAATTATTCTTATATTTCGGTCCGTAAAGTGTGCCTAATTCGCATCCGACATGGAGGCGAAATGAGGCTCGGAGGCGAAATGTATTGATGTATAGCGCGTTATGCCGCATGCGCAAAATCGCGGGATTTCGACGTCCCGCAAGGCCCGAAAGAGAAGTTCGGGCGTTCGCGCGTCGGCCAAGCGTCCGAAAAGAGCGTTTCGCGGATGAAAAAACGCATAAATGAATTTTTAACAACATAAAACTAAAACGAGTAACAAACACTAATTAAAATTTATTAAAAACAGCTATGAAAAAATTCTTTATGATTTTGTCGGTTGCCGTTACTTCGCTCGGCACCGTAAGCGCGCTGGCACAGGAGGCTGCCGTAAACGCAGAGACCGATCTGGCCGGAGAGAGCATGCACCAGATTTTGATGCAGAAGTTCCTCGAGGGAGGCTGGGGCTGGATGTTGCCCGTGCTCGTCTGCTTGGTTCTCGGTTTGGCCATCGCCATCGAGCGTATGCTTTTCCTCACCTTCTCTAACATCAACACGAAGAAGTTCATCGCCAAGGTCGAGGAGGCTCTCAACAACGGCGGCATAGAGGCAGCCAAGGATGTTTGCCGCAACACCAAGGGCCCCATCGCTTCTATCTACTATCAGGGCTTGGATCGTTACGATCAGGGTCTGGACGCAGTCGAGAAGGCTGTGGTATCTTACGGTTCGGTTCAGACGGGCCAGATGGAGTCGGGTCTGTCGTGGATCGGCCTGTTCATCGCTCTTGCGCCCATGTTGGGATTCATGGGTACCGTTGTCGGCATGATCGGCGCGTTCGACCAGATTCAGGCTGCGGGCGATATCTCTCCGACCATCGTTGCCGGCGGTATCAAGGTCGCTCTGTTGACTACTTTGATGGGTCTTATCGCTGCTGTGATTCTCCAGTTGTTCTACAATTACATCATATCGAAGATCGACTCGCTCGTTAACGATATGGAGGACGCTTCGATCACTCTGGTCGATATCCTGACCGCTTACAGCAAGAAATAAGTAAGACCTTAAAAACAGAATTGAAACAATGGAGAAAATATTTAAAACCTTATTGATCGTATTGCTGGCCATCTCGGCGGTATTGGTCTTGTGGGGCGTATTCGCTACTCCCGACAAACCCGCGACCGCAGCCGAGGCTCCCGCGATCGGTTATAACCTCGTATGGGGTTATATCCTGCTGGGCGCGGCCGTAATCGTCGCTCTGTTCAGCGCCGCCATGGGTCTGGTCACCAAACCCGCGGGTCTGAAGGGCGCGCTTATTTCGCTCGTCGCAATCGTGGCTATCGTGGTGATCGCTTCGGTCGTGGCTTCGGGTCACGACTACCAGATCGTCGATCTGCAGAACAGCGCATACTTCGGTCGCAGCGAGACGGTTCTGACCGATACCAGCATCCTCATCACCTATGTGGCTATGGCGGGTGCCGTTATCGCGGCTATTTATTCGGCTGTTGCTGATTCACTCAAATAACAAAGGAGATTACAATGGCAGGAAATAAAAGAAAAGTACAAGAGATCAATGCCGGCTCGATGGCCGATATTGCCTTCTTGCTGCTCATCTTCTTCCTTGTCGCTACCACGATGAACACCGATACGGGTCTTGTGCGTGTGCTTCCGCCCATGCCGCCCGAGGATGTGAAACTCGAGGATATAAAGGTTAAGGACCGTAATGTGCTGCTGGTGTTCGTGAGCCCGGGCGGTAACATAATGGTCGGCGATGAGGAGATGCAGATTCAGGGCGTGAAGGATAAGACCAAGGAGTTTATCCTCAATCCGATGGAGGCCGAAAATCTTCCCGAGAAGAAAGAGACCGAACTCGAATTGCCCGACGGCAGCAAGTGGGTATATCCCGTGAGCGAAGGCGTCGTATCTCTGCAAACGACCCGTGATACGAACTACGACGTTTATATCATGGTGCAGAACGAACTTACCCGCGCCTTCAACGAAGTGCGCGACGAGGTTGCCATGTCGAAGTTCGGCGCCAAATTCTCGGAACTTCCCGAGGAGCAGCGCAATGTAATAACCAAAGCGGTACCGTTGAAGGTTTCGGAGGCGGAGCCGCGTAAAGCGAACAAGAAGTAGTTATGGCAGTAATGAAAAAGAAGGGCAACAAAGGCTTGCCCGCTATCTCGACCGCATCGCTACCCGACGTGATCTTCATGATCCTCTTCTTCTTCATGGTGTCTACCACCATGCGCGATCAGGAGGTTCTGGTTCGCTTCAAACTTCCCGAGGCTTCGGAGGTTCAGAAGCTGGAGAAGAAGAATCTGGTCAGCTACATCAACATCGGCCAGCCTACCCCGAGTATGCAGGCCAAGTACGGTACGGCGACTCAAATTCAGTTGAACGACTCGTATAAGACCGCGAAGGATATCGGTGACTTTATCGCTGCGGAGCGTGACCAGCTCAACGAGGCGGATCGTTCTCAGATGACGGTATGTATCAAATCGGACCAGTTCACCAAGATGGGTATGATTACCGACGTCAAGCAGGAACTTCGTCGAGCCAATGCTCTGAAGATATCTTACGCCGCAACGAAATCGCTGGGTTACTAACCCCGATTACGTTACATATTCGAAATCGTCCGCCTCTTGTCGTGGCGGACGATTTTTTTATTCTCGGCAACCGGTCGTCGATAGGCACGCAGCCTATGGATGTTATGCCGCTCCGAGATCGTTATGCGCCGCGCCCGCTCGCTGCTCGTATACCTTATATTATATATGACATGCCATGCGCCGCGATACTTTCGCGCAAATAGGCGGCATGACATGTGCATAATCGACGACCATATTCATTTTTCGGTTTTGTATTTCGCCACCGTGTTCTTGCGATTTTCATCGTTCTTAAGTAACTTCATACAGTCGAATTAGGTAATTTGGTTCATTTTAGTGAAATTTAATTTCAATTAAATGCCATAATCAGATGCCAATATAATAGATGCAGCATTTTATTGAATAATATGTCGATTGTATTGCAGGAATGTAGAATTATTTATATCTTTGTATATCCAAATACCTGATTACATTGTATAATTACAAACAAAATAATTATGCCTCTACAAAGTGATAATCAGCCCACGATTGTGAAATATGTCGGTGCAAATTATGGTGGGATTCAGTTGTTGGCACTTTCGCGTTATGCCATCGGTTATGTAATGCGTGGCACGAAGCACATTTATTACGGAGACGCGTGTCATACCGTATCGAAAGGCGAGATCTTCTACATGGGAATCGGAAATCATTATGTGGAGGATATTCCCGAGGAGGGTCGCCCGTTCGAACAGGTTATAGTCTACTATTCTCCCGAATTGCTGCAACGTACCTTGTTGTATCTCAACATGAATTATTCGATCAACATCTCCAACAGCCACTCATGCGACCGATGTCGACGATTGAATCACGTTTCGACCGAAGCGTCGACGACGCTCCGGAGCTTCTTTACTCATGCGGTCAGCTACTTGCAGGACGATAACTTCATGCACGACGAGGCGGCCGAGAATATCAAGTTGACTGAATTGATGTATCTTATCGTATCTCAGTCGGACGGCTGTCTTAAGAGCAAGATCCTCTCGAACATGGACGCCTCGCGCGACAATTTCGAGCAGATCATCTACTCGCACATCTTCTGCGACATATCGATCGAAGAACTGTCGACATTGTGCAACCGTTCGCTCACCTCGTTCAAGAAGGAGTTCAAACGCCACTTCTACATGCCGCCGCACAGATGGTTTATCCGTCAACGACTCATGCAGTCGCGTCTGCTGCTTATCTCGACGTCGAAATCCATCTCCGAGATCGGTATCGAATGCACGTTCCCTAACACGTCGCATTTCATAAAGCTGTTCAAGAAGGAGTACGGTACCACGCCCGCCATCTATCGCCACCGACATTGCGGCAGCAACAGCGCGGAGACCGATGCGCGCCTCGCGAGCGATACTAAATCCCGCGAAGAGATGTTCGAGGAGGTGGAGAGCATGGCTTTGTAAACGTGGATAAACGACGGGCCGCCGAGGGGCGTTCGTTAATGAAATATTTTAATAACAAAGTTGCGGAAATGTTTGGTTAACAGAGAAAAAGGAGTGCGAAATTTTTGCAGATAACCAAAATTATGCTATCTTTGTAATAGCAATGTGAGTCGACTCACAATTCTCATTAACCTAACTAACCTAACACGGTGGTGAAATGTCATCAGGCATTTCACCACATTTTTTTGTGGCGGCCGAACGAAAAACACGGATGGTCGGTGAGGTGGCCGAGACTTAATTTCGCTGCGCTCATTTTGTCTCTCCTGCTTGCCGCAGGGGCGCTTACGAAGATGCGAAAATCGCTAAGCGATACACGAACCGAAATAAAAAAAGCCGCTTGCAATTGCTTGCAGCGGCTTTTCCCCTTTCGTTCCTGCGTCTTGCGGCGCTTTCGCATCTTCGAGCCGAATCCGAGACTTGAACTCGGGACCCCTTCATTACGAGTGAAGTGCTCTACCACTGAGCTAATTCGGCCTGCCGATCGGTATGCCCGATCCGTTTTCGGATGCAAATATCGTAATTATTTCGTAAGTTTACGCATGTTCGGCCGAAAAAGTGAGATTTTTTTAGGATTTTTACTATTTTCGCATGACCTTGCCGATCGTAACCCGAACGCAATGATTACTTTTCCCACATGTCTTACGTCCTCGTCGCAGGCGTCCGCGACTTCGTGGCGGGCGTGATCTCGGTCGAGAACGACGGCAGCGGTGATTTTACAGAAATTCGACATAATGGAAAAACTATCGATTAAACCCTCCGCTTCGGGACTCGTGCGCATCGACGGCGGTGAGAAGTTCGGCTCCGCGCTGCGTCGCTCGCAGGCATTGGACCGCGAGGGACGTGCCGAGGAGGCGTGCCGAATGCGGTTCGACGCCGTGCAACGGTTGGACGATCTGTTGGGCGACGACCCCGTGGCGTTGGATTGGGCGGACGGCGCGACGCGTTCTTGTTTGGAGTTGATATACGCCTCGGCGGCAGATCATTTCGCAATCGGCGACGCCGAGATGGCCGCGGCGTTGTGGGAGCGGCTTTTGGAGTTGGACGAGGAGGATCACACCGAAGCGGTGGTGATGCTGGCCTTTTGTTACGTCGAGTTGGAGGATTACGACTGTTTCGACGATGCTTTGTTCGACATATCGTCCAAGTCGCCCGAGTATTCGCTGCTCACTCTCTGGCGCGAGTTCCGCCGCACGGGCGGCATCGACGTCGACGCCTTGCGCGCGCTGCGTACGCGCCATAGGGCGTGGTACGACGAATTTACGGCCGGGGAGCATCCTGCCGACGAGAAATACATGGCCGAGTGCCGCGGCGAACGGGCGTCGGCATCGACCGAGGCGCGCGAGCTGTGGTTCGCGACGGTTGCCTTGTGGGAGCGGCATCCCGACTTTATCGAGGCGTTGCGGCGGGCGTAAGGCTCTGCGGCTCGCAACAGAGACGCGGACCGCGCAAAACATGTGACATGAATCAACAATTATTGCTATGAAACGATATTTTATTCTCACCCTCGCGCTGTTGTGCGCTGCGGCCGCTGCGGCTGCCGATTATAAGGTCGACCGAGATCTGGTCTACCGCTCCGACGACGAATATGCCGAGCGCATGTGTCGTCTCGACGTCTCGTCTCCCGAGGGGGCGAAAGGGGCTCCCGTAATCGTATGGTTCCACGGCGGCGGGTTGACGGGCGGCGGCAAGGATACCCCGCGCGAGCTGCTGGAGAGCGGCGCCGTGGTGGTGGGCGCAGGCTATCGCCTCTCGCCCGAGGTCAAGGTCGAATCCATCATCGACGACGCGGCGTGCGCCGTGGCTTGGGTCTTCGCCAATATCGAGAAGTACGGCGGCGACCCCGACCGCATATATATTTCGGGGCACTCGGCGGGCGGCTATCTGGTGAGCATGATCGGTCTGGACAAGAGCCGCTTGGCGCGTTACGGGATCGACGCCGACCGCCTGCGCGGCATCGTGCCCTTCAGCGGTCAGGCGATCACCCACTTCGAGGAGCGTCGTTCGCGCGGTATTTCGGACAAGCAGCCCGTGGTCGACAATCTCGCCCCGCTCTACCACGTGCGCGGCGATGCGCCTCCCATCCTCATCCTCTCGGGCGACCGCGAGATGGAGATGCTGGGCCGTTACGAGGAGAACGCCTATCTGTGGCGCATGCTGCGCCTCGCAGGACATAAGGATGCTACGCTGTACGAGTTGGAGGGTTACGGCCACGACATGTGCCGACCCGCATATCCGCTGCTGCTCCGTTTCATTCGCGAGCGCGAGGAGAAACGTTGATCTCACGGGGGGGCGAAACGCCCCCTTTTTCATATTCTGTTCGCCGACGGCGGAGGACGCAAGCGAGCGAAGCGAGTTGCAGTCCGCCGCGGTGGGGCGGCGGCGAACTGCCGACATCGCGCCGCGATGTCGATCTATTTCTCTCCTTCCTTTATGAATCGGCAGATACGTTCGCGGGCGCGGTGGATGCGGGTCTTGACGGTCCCCATCGGCAGACGCAGCTTTTCGGCGATCTCGTCGTAAGAGTAGTCGTCCAAAAAGCGCATGACGAACAGACGGCGATACTGCTCGGGCAGCAGATCGATATAACGCTCTATCTGCGACCGTTGCTGCGAATTAATCAGGCTCTCCTCGGGCGAGGGGCCTCCCGACGCGGGGGCCGAGAATTTATCGTCTATCGATATGTCCTCCTGACGCCGCCGCTCGAAATCGATGTGCGTGTTGCGCGCTATGGTGTAGACCCACTGCCCGAAGGTGTATTCGGGCGAGTAGCGGTGCAGGTTGACGTATACCTTTATGAATGTCTCCTGCAACAGATCGTCCGTATCCTCGGGCGAGGTGGAGCGTTGCAGGAACAACCGCCGAATGGCGTCGCCGTAGCGGTTGAACAGATACTCGAACGCCGCGTGATCGCCGTCGAGCGTGAGTTCCACCAACCGACGGTCGTCGGCGATTATGTAGTCGGCTATCTCCATACGCTCTTATCCTTGCGCAGCAGCGCGATCCGCACGCACAACATGAGCAGCGGGTTCAGCAGATCGAATATGAAGTATCGCAGCACGACGCCCTTTTCGCCCGCGCGTTCGGCTATCGACCTGATGCGCGCCGCGACCACCGCGTAACGCGCGAGCAGCAACGCCAGCGCCGCGGCCTTGAACTCCACAGGCATGACGGCCGCGGCCGTGGCGACGGTCAGGAAAAATAGCGACTGACTCCCCAAATCCCACTCTATGGCGTTGCGCACCCCGACGGGATATAATCGGTAGGCCGAGCCGTAATGACGCAGGCGTCCGATCCACCATCCGAGTCCGCCCCACGTGCGTCGGCTCACGACGGCCTTGGGCGTGAGCGCCACGCTGACATTCTTCGGAGTGGCTATTTTCTGTATGAACAGATCGTCCTCGCCGATATTCATATTGAGGTGCGTGAAGCCTTTCGAGCCGAAATATAGGCTCTTGGTGAAGCCCAGATTGTGGCGCGTGCCGCGATAGGCTCGGCGCGCGACGGCCTGCGAAAGCCAGTAGACCGAGCATTGCAACTGCGACATGCGCATGAGGTAGTTCGCGATCCCCGCGGCGGGCTCCACACCCGCATATCCCAATGCTATCTCGCCGCGCATGAACGCTTTGCCCATCATCGCCAGCCATTGGTCGGTCGCGGGCGCGGCATCGGTGGTGGTCGTCACGATATGTTCGTGGTGAGCCGATTTGATACCCACGTTGAGGGCCATCTTCACCGAGATGGGGAATCGCGGATTGTATTCGATCTTCGTCGCAGTGAGGTTGGGGTGCATGAGGCGCAGCCGCGTCAGCTCCTCGAAAAAGTCGCCGTCGGAGCCGATGTACACTATCACTACCTCGAAAGGCGCGGCATACTCCTGCGCGAAGATCCGCGGCAGACGCTCGTCCAAGTAGTCGTAATCCTCGGAGAACATCGGTATTATCACCGACACGGGCGGTTCGGCGTCGAGACGCTTTTTTCTGCGCGAGTTGCGGAAACGGACGATGCGTCCGTACGCGAAGAGGTGGTAGTACAGCTGTATACAGAACAGCGTGATGATGATTGCCGCCAGAGCCGCGCCCTGCCATCCGTAATGTTCCGTAATTGTATCGAGATATCGCATAGAAAACGGTAGTGAATAATCGTACAAATATACTCCTTTCGCAGGAAAGGTCATAGCAAAAAATCAAAAATAATATTCGTGCGCGATGTCGCCGCGCGCTCGTGACGCAGCCTGCGTGATTGCGGTTCGCACAACTGCGCGGGCCGAATGCGACGCTATGCCGGCCGCGCATCCGTTTCTCGAAAATATTTCGCCGAAAATCGCGCGGCGGATGTTATATTTGTCGTTTTCGAACGTATTACTTACGGATCGCGTCCCGAACGCGGCGGAGAAGAACTGCAAAATGAAGAGTGAAGAGTTCAACACGGAGTTTCTGAAGATCAAGGACTCGGCGTTTCGTTACGCCCTGAGTCTGCTCCGCGACCGCCATGCCGCCGAGGATGCCGCGCAGGATCTCTACGAAAAGCTGTGGCGTCGCCGCCTGCTGATCGGGCGCGACCGATTCCCGTCGCTGGCGATGGTGAGCATGCGCAACATCTGCCTCGACCGTTTTCGCCGCCGCGAACGCGACCGTCTTATGACGGGACTCGAACACGCCGACAGGGAACGCCAAGCCGACCGCGTCGATTGCGACGATGTGACCGACATAGTAAGGCGTCTGACGGAGGCGTTGCCGCCGCGCGAGCGCGAGGCGATGCACCTGCGCAACGTCGAGGGGATGGAGTACGACCGTATCGCCGAGCTGACGGGAACGTCGGAGGCCGCGGCGAGGATGGCCTGCTCGCGGGCCCGCAACAAGATAAGGGATGAACTGACTAAAATAATGAATCATGGATTGTAACCGCATGGAAATACTCGCCCGCCGCTGGTTCGCGGCCGAGACCACCCTCGCCGAGGAGGCCGAGCTCGCCCGCGCGCTCGACATGCTCCCGCCCGAACGCCTCGCGGCTCTGTCGCCCGACCTGCTCGCCGCGGCAGCCATGATACGCGCCGCCCGAGACTTCGGCCGCCCGAGCGTGGACATCAGGATGCGCGCCGCCCTCTCGCCGCTTCGCATCGCGGCGGCGACGGCATTTTCGGCCGCGGCGATCGTTGTGGCGGCGATGCTCATGTCGCGCCCCACGGTCTACGGATACGTCAACGGCATGCCCGTGACCTCGCTGGCCGAGGCCCGACAACACTCCGAGCGCATGTTTTCCGATCTGGCGAAGGATATGCAACCCACCGCCGACGCCGTCGACAAACTGCTGCTCACGCTCGACTGACCCGAAATAATTCAAACGAAAAGAATATGAAACGTATCCTGATCTTATTCGCGGCTCTCGCCGCCCTCGCCGCCAACTCCGCATCGGCGCAAACCATGAAATTGGACTCCGACGGAATCACGTTCGGATCCGCCGACCGAAAGGAGAGGAACGTGTCGATCAGTACGGTCGTATCGTACAAGTCGAAAGGCCTCACGGTCGGCCGCGGCATCAAATCGAGCATCCCCATGCTGGAGTTGGGTTGGAACATCCCCTCCGCGACCGGTTACGACGCCTATGTCGGCACGCCTTACGGCGAGTTCTTCGACGTGCGCGAGTGGAAATCGACGCAATTCACCGTCAACCTGCTGCAAGCCTCGGCTTTCAACGACGCGCGCAATCTGGGCATATCCGTCGCCATCGGCATACGGGCCAACAACTATCGCCTGCGCAACTCGATGTCTCTCGCCGATATCGACGGCCTCATGGTGCCCGTAGAGTTGGAGGGGCGCGTCAAGAAGAGCAAGTTCACCACCGCCGCGCTCCATATCCCCGTCGAGGTGTCGTTCGGCAATCCCTATCGATTCGCATTCTCGGTGGGCGGCTTCGTCGACATGACGATGAATTCGCATACCAAGGTCAAGTATCGCGGCGGCTCGAAGGACAAGGAGCACAACTTCCCCGTCGAATTCATACAGGCGGGCGTTTCGGCGCGATTCTCGTTCCGTAACTTCTCGATCTACGGCAATTACACGCCCACTCGGCTCTTCAAGGCGGGGCGCGGTCCCGAGATGAGCGTATGGACCATAGGAATAGGTTGGTAAAAACGTGGCTTTATGAAAAAGATAATTTTGGTCGCCGCGATATTGGCGGCATGCTTCGCCGCCCGCGCGCAGACGCCCCGATTCATGGAGCTCTATGCCGATGCGATCGAGCGGCTGGCCGCCCGCGCCGAGGACAAGCCCGCGCCCGATATCGAGACCTCCGAATTCTCGGGCCGCATGCTGCAAGAGATCATGTCCGCGAAGAGCAAGGATAGGAACCACTTGGTCAACCGCATCGACAACATACGGCAGATCAAGTTCCTGCCATCGGACGAATCCGACCTCTTCGACCGCATCCGCGCCGTGGCCGAGGCTGAGCCTTACGAACGGTTGGCAAACCTCGTGGTCGACGGCCAGTCGGTCCGGATCTACTCCGCGCCGTATAAAATCCGTCGGAAGGAGTTCTTGATCTTCATCGTCAAAGACGACAAGCGGTTGGTGTGCGACATCGTGGGCGACGTGACGCTCAAGGATGTGCTCGACCTCATCTGCAAAAGCGTCTGAATACAGCTCAGCCCGTCGTCGAACGAGTTCGACGACGGGCGTTATGTTTGCAAATCCTCCCCCTCCCGCAAATTTCAATTTATCTTATCGATCGCAGGCCCTTTTTCATACAAGCACCCGTCAAGCTCTGAATTTCGCAATTTTTATATACTGTCAGCATATATATTGCAACATTTTTAGCATAGATATTGCGCGTTTATATATAACTTGCAGAACAAATAAAAAAGGGTATTATTTACAGCCATCCGTTTCACAGCACCGCTTGAAGTCTATTTTCCGTTCTACGACAATTGGTGGGCAAGGCGAAGAACATCCTGAGAGATGTATATATTTTTTATTAACCATTAAAAATTCAAACCATGAAAAAGAACTTTATCGTTGCGGGAATGTACTCTATGACGGGTGCGCTCGCATTGGTTTGCCTGATCGCTTGTTCGGAGCTGAGCGATCATCAAAGGCCGCCTAATTCGGAATTGCCGAAATGGGAAAAGCAATTACAACACGCCCAATCGCTGTCCGCCCCTGAGGGTTACGATCAATTGACATTGGTCAGCTACAAAAACCTCGGCAAGGTCGGGTCGGAGTCGGAAAAGGAATTGCTCATAGATGAGTTATTTGCCGACGATGCCTGTACCGTGTTCGCTCAAAGCGCCGATTATAAACTATACGATATCGTGACTTGGGGCGATTTTCGAAAAGTGAGAGCGAACGCAGGCGCTGCCGCGCGAAACGATGTCACGGCGGATATCAAAGTCGGGGTGACGGAAGTTATCGAACTGGAGTGGTCGTACCGAGGTCAAACCTATCATACGAAGGCTTTGGCCGACGAAACGCAAGACGGCATTACATACGACAACATAGCGACGTATGTGCCGTACTACGGAGAGGTCGAAAAAAAACCGAGACAAGGATTATGGCCGAAGTCACACGACAAGGCAGAATTCTTTCCGTGCCTTTTAGCAAATACGATATGGAGCCGACTTGGCTTGGCGGAATAAAATGGTATTACGAAATCACATGCACGTCCTATTTTGATATAAATACGGGACTGCTGTACGATATTAGGGCGGAGGCGAAATATCAGAGCGCGAACGGTTGGCATGTGGATGCTAAAATAATGTCTCTTGCGGGAGATATTAATAAATCCGATTATCATAAATTCGCATGGGCATGGTGCGCGGATACCGAAGGTGTTCTTATCGGATACGGAGGATCGGGCTTCAACTTGACGGGATCGGGTCGAGGCGAATGCGGAATCGAAATTCACAGATCGCCCGAACCGCCGCCCCCGACTCCTTTTGAATAGAATATAACAACCTCCGTCGTCGAATCCGACGACGGAGGTTGCTTTTCGAATAGCGCAAAAACTATTTTTTCTCCGCCGAGGGCTCCACGGCTTTGAACACCGCCTGCACCTCGCCGTTGCTGAGCAGCATCAACATGTCGCCGTCGATCTCGTAGTGGGTCGTCGCGCTCAGGATCTGCGAGAATTTCGACTCCAGCTCTATGTCGGGACACATCATTCGGGTCGAGGCCATGTCCTCGCCGAATGTCATGCCGCCCTTCTCGGTGGCGGTGTAGCTGCCCATCATGCGGTTGCATGCGCCCACGCCCGAGAAACGGCCGTCCTTGCCGAACGCGAAGACGAACTGGTCGGGCTCTATCGACAAGTCGCCCGACATCATGCGCACCAGATGCCACTCGGTACCCGTCAGAGGTTTATTGTTTTTGCCTTTGCGGCATGAGCAACATGCCGCGCATACGATCGCCAGCGACACCGCCGCCAGCGCAATAAATAGAAAACGTTTCATTACCATAAATATTTTTAATATCGATTATCGCGCCGTACGCGACAACATATCTTATTTCAAACCTCGTTCCGTTTCTTTCCGCCGATCATCTCGTCCACCTTGTCGACTATCATCCGCGGCGTTATGGCGCGCAGACAACGGTAGTCGCCGCTGTTGCATTTCAACTCGCCGTAAACCGAGCAGGGGCGGCACGGCATGTCGGCCTGCAAAACGCCCTCGGGCGAACATCCGTAACCGAGGAATCCCAGCGCGGGGTGCGTTGCGCCCCACACCGACACCACGGGCGTGGCTACCAAAGAGGCCATGTGCATCGCCAGCGAATCCATCGACACTATGCAGTCGAGGTGCGACATGAGGTTCAGTTCGCCCGCCATGTCGACCTTGCCGTTGAGGGCCGTGACGTTGGGATAGGTGCGCTCCATCTCGGCGGCGAACTCGGCCTCGGCGCCACCGCCGCTGTGTATGAACACGCGGTCGTAACGTTCGCTCATCAATCCCACGACATCGATGCGCATATCCTCGGGATAGGTCTTGCCGTCGTGCGCCGAGAAAGGCGCGAAGCCGACCCATGCGCCGCGTTTCTCGCCCATGGGATTGGGCCGCGCGATCTTCACGGCGGGCGCGGGATCGTCGAATTCGAATCCCAAGCGTCGCAGCACGTCGCAGTAACGCACCACGGTGTGTTTCAGCGGCACGCTGTTGCGGCTGTTGTACCCCACGCGGAACCACTTCTCGACCTTGCCTTTGTTGATCTTGGCGCACTTGTAGCCGCTCAGGCGGAACAAATTGCGCACCACCACCGAACGCAGCACGCCGTGCATGTCGGCTATGGCGTCCACGTCGCGTTTGCCTATGTCGCGGTAGAGCCGCCACAGTCCCGCGGGTCCGTGATGGCGTCCTTTGGTGTCGACGAATATGAAGTCGACGTCGATGCCGTCGAAGAAGGAGCGGAACCGCTCGCGCGTGGCCACCGTGACCTTCACGTCGGGATAGGCGGCCTTGAAAGCCCGCAGCGTATGCGCCAGCATCACCACGTCGCCCATCGCCGAGAGGCGTATGGCCGCCACGTGGCGCGGCAGTTTTTTACTGTTTGTTCCCATAAAGCACGGGATTAAGCGACGGATCGTTGTACATCTTCATCTGCTTGTATGTCTTCATGTACTTGCGGCCCGCTTCGATATCCTCCAGCAGCTCCTCGATGGCCATCGAGAGGTCGACCTGCTGCGTGAGCAGCGTATCGAGTTTCTTGCGGCACGCGTCGCGGTGGGCGTCGTCCACGTCGTCGCGCAGCGTCTCCTGACGCATGTGGTAGATCTTCAGCGCGAGGATCGACAATCGGTCGATGGCCCACGCGGGGGTCTCGGTGTTGAGGCGCGCTTCGGCGCAGGGCTTCACATCCTTGTATTTGTCGAGCATGTAGGAGTCGATGTACTCCACCATGTCGGTGCGCACCTGATTCGAACGGTCGATGCGGCGTTTGAGCGCGAGTGCGTCGACGGGATCGATGTTCGGGTCGCGGATGATGTCTTCGAGGTGCCATTGCACCGTGTCGACCATGTTCTTCTCGTAAAGCAGCGCATCGAGCGAACCCGCCGCAAACGGCGTCTCGAAAACGTGATCTACATCGTCGTGGCGGTGATAATCCTCTATCGCGCGATTGAAAATCGCATTGGCATTTCCGGTAAACATATATCGCAACGGTTTTATTGGTTATTTATACAAAATAATCTATCTTTGCCTTTGTTGATAAATACAAAGATAATGATTTTTTCTAAAAAAGCAACATACATGACGCTTTTGGCGGCCGCGTTCTGCGCCGTCGGAGCCTCGGCGCAAAGCCTGCGCGCTCGCCAGAGCAAGGAGGAGTACATCGAGCGTTACAAGAACATAGCCATCGACCACATGGAGCGTTACGGCATCCCCGCCAGCATCACGCTGGCGCAGGGAATCCTCGAATCGGACAGCGGCAACAGCACGCTGGCCAAGAGCTCCAACAACCACTTCGGCATCAAGTGCAAGAAGAACTGGACGGGCGCGCGCGTCTACCACGACGACGACGCCAAAGGCGAGTGTTTCCGCAAGTACGGCTCGGTGGAGGAGTCGTATCAGGACCACGCCGACTTCCTCGACCAGCAGCCGCGTTACGACTCGCTGTTCGCATACGCGTCTAACGACTACCGCAGCTGGGCGCGCGGTCTGAAGGCCGCGGGTTACGCCACCGCGCCCGACTATGCCCAGCGTCTGACGCGCATCATCGAGGAGTACGAGCTCTATCTGCTCGACGAGGATAACGGATCCTCGCTCTACAGTTCGCGCCGTCGCGCCGAGCAGGATATACAGGACGGATTCGCCGACCGCAGCAGCGTGGAGGTTCCCGTCACGGTCGAGGCCAAGATCGACCCCAACGACTACCGCGTCGCCGAGCGCACGTACGAGGGCTTCAGCGTATATGTGAACAACCGCACCCACTACATCGTGGCCCGCGAGGGCGACACCTTCGCCCGTATCGCCCGCACCTTCGCCGTTACGGAACGCACTTTGCGCAAATACAACGAGGCCGATCCTCGGGGCACGGTCGATCCCGTGCAGGGCGAGAGGATCTACATCGAGCGCAAGCAGAACAAGTGGCAGGGCAATGCGCGCCAGCACACCGTGCGCGAGGGCGAAACGCTCTTCTCGCTCTCGCAGGAGTACGGCATACGTATGCGCAAGCTCGCCCGCATGAACCGCCTGCGTCCCGATGCGCGGCTCACGGCGGGGCAGACCCTGAAACTTAAGTAACGCGCCGAGACAGGAATCAACCGAAATAACCGATATATGGACAATTCACCCTTGCGCGAGAAGATTCTCGCCGCCATTATCAGCAAATCGACACTCAAGCAGCACGTTTTCGACAACACCTTCGCAGTGTTCAACGAATTGAAGGAGGTGCTTTTCGAGATAGCCTCGGAGATGGACGACGAGCTGGACGGCAAACTCGACAAACGCGTGCGAATCGAGTACCGCGACCGCGGCAAGTTCGAGGCGCAGTTGCAGATCGCCAGCGACCTGCTCATATTCCGCATGCACACCGACGTGTTCGAGTTCGATTCGGACCACATAATATGGCAGAACGAGTACGTGCGGGGCGACCGCGACAACTCCTACTGCGGAGTCGTCGACATCTATAATTTCCTCTCCGACTCGTTCAAGTTCAACCGCAACGCCGACGAGGGCTACCTCATCGGCCGCATCTTCATCAACCGCGAGCGCAGCTTCTTCGTCGAGGGCAAACGCCAGACCGCGGCGCGCGCCGCCGACTTCGGCCGCGACCGAATCACGCGAGAGAGGCTGATCGCCATCATGGAGACCGCGATGAACTACGCCATAAATTTCGATCTTCTGGTGCCGCCTTACGAGTGCAACAAACGCGTTACGGTCGACCAGTTCAACACCAAGATGGACAACTCGAAATTCACCACGGGCAAACGCCTCGGATACGATTTCAACGTCGACGACATTTAATGGCAGGCAACTATATATTCCAATGTACCTATGCTTCGGAGTATCGAAATCAAATCCGAATAACGATAAATTGAAGAACCTCACAATGATACGCAAAATCACACTGGCGGCCGCGCTCACGCTGACGGTCGCGACCGCATCATCGCAACGCACTTACGACGAACTTCGCGAGATCAGCTCGCTCAACCGCGGCGTTTACGGGTTGCAGTCGATGCGCGACGGCGAGCACTACACCGTGCGCCGCGGCAACTCGATCGTAAAACAGAGCTATGCCGACCCCGAGGCGGCCGACACGCTCTACACGGGCGCGTTCGGCGGATACGCTTTCTCGCCCGACGAGGAGATGCTGCTGCTCAGCGCCAATTCGCGTCCCGTCTACCGACATTCGTTCTATGCCGATTACGACATCGTGCGCGTGGGCGGCGAGCGCGTGGCTTCGCTGAAGAACGTGCGCGACGTGACCATCTCGCCCGACTCGCGCTTGGTGGCCTATGCCCGCGACAACGATCTGTATGTCGGCCCGCTCGGGGGCGAGGCGCGCGCCGTGACCGACGACGGCGAGTGGAACAAGGTTATAAACGGCACCGCCGACTGGGTTTACGAGGAGGAGTACGGCTTCACCAAGGCTTACGCCTTCTCGCCCGACTCGAAACGGATAGCCTACCTGCGTTTCGACGAGAGCGAGGTGCCGACGTTCCAAATGATGCGCTTCGACCGCAAGCTCTACAACGAGCCCTATTCGTTCAAATATCCCAAGGCGGGCGACCCCAACTCGAAGGTGGAGCTGTGGTTGTACGACATCGCGAGCGGCGCCAAGAGCCGTGTCGACACGGGATCGGAGAGCGATCAATACATTCCTTTCATAGGCTGGACGCCCGACGGCGATCTCTATTTCTACCGCGTCAACCGCAAGCAGAACCGTTTCGAAGTGGTTCTCTGCCGCGACAACGGCACGCAGAAGGTGATTTACGACGAGACGTCGCCCACCTATGTCGAGCGTCCCGAGCGCGGCACGGTGCGCTTCATCGACGGCGACCGTTTTCTGGTGATGAACGAGACGACCACGGGCTGGAACCATATCTACCTCCACTCCGTCGCCAAAGGGTTGGTGCGTCCCCTGACCTCGGGCGAGTGGCAGGTGACCGGCATAGCCGAGGTGACCGACGACGCGGTATATTACCTCTCGACCGAGCGTTCGCCGCTGCGCCGCGACCTCTATGCGGTCGATTTCAAGGGCAAGCGCAAACGCCGCCTCACCGACCGCGACGGCACCTACTCGATAGCTCCCAGCAAGGGTATGAAGTACTACATCTCGACCTTCTCGTCGGCCACCGAGGGCAATACGGTGGAGCTTCGCGGCGGCGACGGCCGATTCATCCGCACTCTGGCCGAGAGCGAGAAGATGACCGAGCGGATGAAGAGCTTGCCGCGTCGGGAGTTCTTCACCTTCGTCAGCGAGCGCGGCGACAGCCTCAACGCCTATATAATCAAACCGACGGATTTCGATCCGGCCGAGAAGTACCCCGTTCTGCTCACGCAGTACTCGGGTCCCGGGTCGCAATCGGTGGCCGACCGCCTCTCGTTCGACTGGGAAAACGTGTTGGTCGGCAACGGCTACATCGTCGTATGCTGCGACGGCCGCGGCACGGGATTCATGGGCGAGCGGTTCAAGAAGCAGACGTACGGCAATCTGGGCGCCTTGGAGGTCGAGGACCAGATCTCGTTCGCGCGTTACATGGCTTCGCAACCCTATGTCGATCCCGACCGTATCGGCATTTACGGCTGGTCGTACGGCGGTTTCATGGCTTTGGGATGCGCGCTGAAGGGCGACGGACTCTTCAAGATGGCCATCGCGGTGGCTCCCGTCACCTCGTGGCGTTATTACGACACCATCTACACCGAGATCTACAACGATCTGCCGCAGGATAACCCCGCGGGTTACGACGACAACTCGCCCATCAACTTCGCCGACCGCCTGAGCGACCGCACGCGTCTGCTCATCATGCACGGCACGGCCGACGACAATGTGCATGTCCAAAACACGATGGAGATGTGCAACGCCCTCAACCGCGCCCGCAAGCAGTACGACATGATGATCTATCCCGACCAGAACCACTCGATGTACCCGTCGGACGGCTACAACATCCGCAACAAGATGATACGCTACACGTTAGAGAATCTTTAGTGTCACGGATTTATACGACAATCGGGACCGCCTTTTCGAAGCGCGGTCCCGATTGTCGTATAAAACGGATTATTTCGTCATTCGGCGAAGCTACTCGGTCGTATTGTAAACCTTAAGATCGGTGATGCGGCTCTTGAAATCGCCCGCCCGCTCCAGAGGAAACACCAGCGTCGGAACATAGCTCATCGAGTCCTTGCCCTCGTTGAAACAGATCTTGTGCCGCTTCAGCTCGTCGGCCAAACGTCCGTTCACATAGAGTCGGGTCGAGATATTGTCGCCCTCGACGGCTATTTCGACCGTCTCGCCTGCGCGGATGCCGTAATCGAAGGTGTTCAGATAGCCGTCGCGCGCGAATCCCATCATGCCGCTTATCGGATCCGACAGATAGAACACCGCGTCGGGCGAGCGGAACAGCTCGGTGCCGCGCGCCTCGTCGGCGACCTCCATTCGGAATGTCACGCGATAGCCGTAACCTATCTCGCGATGGGGCATGCGGCTGCCCGCCTCAACCTCGTCGCACGAGTATACGAGTCCCGTCGCGCGGCCTATGCGGCCCATCTGGTTTACGCCCGGAGCCTCGCTGAGCGATTTGCGTCGCGCGTCAAACTCGTCGAAAGGCAGCGTTGTCGCCGCGCCGCTCCACATCTTCACCGCCAGCGTCTGTATGGCGGGATATGCACGGTGGTGTATGTCCTTGGCCGATATGCCGTTGCCCGCATGGTCGTTCCACACGGCGAACATACCGCCCAATATGGCGGGGTCGCGCTCGTCGAACTTCACGCCGCCCACCTGCGCGGGAGTCCAGCTCTCGTACAGCCGACGCGTGTTGAGATAGTCGTAGTAGTATCCCGCCGCGGGCACGATGTAGAGCAACCCGTCGGGGATGCTTATCAGTTTGTAGCCCTGCTTCACCATCTCGACGGGATCGGCGTATCCGTTATACCATGCGCTCATCACCACGTTGTCCGACTTCACGGGCGTCTCGCCCTTGGCGTGGGTCAGCGCGCCCCACACGCACGCCTGCTTGCCGAAGCTCTCGACGTAACGGATGTAACGGTCGGTGAAGGCGCGGAACTTCTCCACCACCTCGCGATCCTTGTTCGAATACTCGTCGGTGCCGATGTGTACCCGCTTGCCGCGGAAAACTGGCTCGTCGCCCTCCAGATATTCGCGCCACAAGGCATCCATGAACTCGTAGGTGGCGGGGTTGAACAGATCGAGGTGGTCGGGGCCGTACTCCTTGCTGCCCAGCTCGGGGTTGTAACGGCTGAAAGCCAGCGTGTGGGCGGGGGCGTCGATCTCGGGGATGATCTCCACGAAACGATCCTCGGCCGAGATCTGCAAGTCGATGAATTCGCGTTTGGTATAGTAGCCGTCGCGGGCCGTCAGCTCGGGAAAGGTCTCCGATTCCATGCGGAACGCCGAGTAGGTGCGATCCCAGTCGTTGCCGAAATACTGCTTGAACGCGTTGTCGTTCAGGTGGATCTGCAAAGTGTTCATCTTGTAGTAGGCCATGATCTTCACATAGTCGCGCAAGAAACGCATCGGGATGAACTTGCGGCCGCAGTCGATCATGAAGCCGCGCACGGCGTAGTCGGGGAAGTCGCGGATCTCGCCGCGCGGCAGCGACCTGTCGTCGCTCTGCTCGGCTATCTGCAACAGCGTGCGGGTGCCCCAGTAGACGCCTTTGGCGGTGGGAGCCGACAACTCGATCTTGTCGCCTATGGCGATGGCGTAACCCTCGTCGCCCAACGTTCGATCGTCGCCGAGGGTCAGCGTCACGTCGCCCTTGCGTCCGCGGCCCGCCTTCACCTCGGGCGCGATGCCGAACATCTCGCCGCAGTCGGCCGAAAGCATTCGCGCCACGCGCTCCAGCTCGGCGGATCCCGCGGGATAGACTATGCGCGTGCGCTCGTCGGGAACGAAACGTCCCTCGGCGGCGCGCCACTCCTTGATCTCGGGAATGACGAAAGGTTTGTCGCCCGCGCTCTGCGCCGCGGCATGCCACGCGGTCGCGACCATGGCGAGCAGGAACGATAATTTAAGTATGTTTTTCATAAAGTTAAAGGTCGTATTAAATAAGTTGAAGTCAAGTTTGATTTTATTGAATGCAGGTTTAATATTTTTCAACATTCGTCATGCTGCCGAGCGTATGCGAGGGTTGGCAGATCCGCTGTTCGCCGACGGCGGGGGACGCAATCGAGCGAAAAGCGAGTTGCAGTCCGCCGCAGTGGGGCGGCGGCGAACTGCGCGGTTCTGCGAACCGCAATATTCACACGCAGCCTGCGGCCCGTATCAATACACCGCTATGCGCTCCACGACGAGCGGTCCGCGGGCGTCGGTGAAACGTACCCGCACGGCCGATGTCTCCGCGCCGCCGAGGGGCACGATGCGTTTGTAACCCACCGTGGTGCCCGTCGCCGCCTGCTGCCACTCCCCGTCGCGCAACACGTCGATCCCGAAGCCGCGCACGCGCTGTCCCAGCTCGATATGTTCCTGAATCGTAACGTAATTCACCTTCTGCGGTTCGCTCCATGTCAGAACGGCGTCGCCCGTGGTCACGTCGTCGGCCGTGGCCCAGTAGCCCTCGCCCGTGAGGTTGCGGCCGCCGAAACCGCAGCCGCGCGACGAGGATACCTCCACCTCGGCCTCGGGGGCCAGATCCGTCGCGAAAGCCTCGTCGACCATGCGACGCCACGCCATGAGCGACTCCACATCCTCCTCGGGGATGCGGCCGCGGGTGTCGGGAGCCAGATTAAGCAGCAGCGTGCCGCCGCGACCTACCGATGTGAGATATATGTCGAACAGCTTCTCGGGAGTCTTGGGCTGCTGGTCGGCATGCCAGAACCACCCGGGACGGATCGACACGTCGGCCTCGGCGGGCGCCCAGCGGTCGCCCTCCTCCATGCCGTGCGCCAGCACCTCCACGTCGTCGCGGCCGTTGGGATAGAGCTTTTCGGGGGTGGCGGCGCACCACATGGTCTCGGCTATCACGCCGCGTTCGTTGCCGCACCAACGCGCGTCGGGGAGCGACGAGCTCCACACCACGGTCTCGGGCGAGAGCTCGCGGATGATCTCGACCACCTTCGGCCAGTCATAATAGAGGTAACCCGACTCCAGCACGCGCGTCTCGTTCGCGCCGCCGTAGTATCCGTCGCCGCCGTTCGCCCCGTCGAACCACATCTCGAACACGGGGCCGTAAGAGGTCAGAAGCTCGCGCAGTTGATTGCGGTAATACTCCAGATACTCCTCGCTGCCGTACCCCGCATGGTTGCGGTCCCACGGCGAAAGGTAGATGCCGAACTTCACGTCGGCGCGTCGGCATGCGTCGGCCAGCTCGCCCACGATATCGCCCTTGCCGTCTTTGTAGGGCGAGTTCTTGATCGAATGCTCGGTGTAGGCCGAGGGCCAGAGGCAGAAGCCGTCGTGGTGCTTGGCAGTGAGGATCAAGCCTTTCAGGCCCGCGTCCTTTACGATCTTCACCATCGCGTCGGCGTCGAAATCGGTCGGGGCGAACACCGATTCGGGCTCGTCGCCGTAACCCCATTCGCTGTCGGTAAAGGTGTTGACGGTAAAGTGCACGAAGGCGTATTGTTCCATGCGGTGCCAGTCGAGGTGACGTTGTTCGGGCGCCACGCTCATCGGAGCGGGAGCGTCGGCACGGCAGCCGACCAGCAGTGTCGCGGCGGCCGCGGCCGCAATCAGTGTGTGTCTCATAGCTCTATCGTTTAGGTTTCGTTTCAGGTCGGCGGCGGGAGCGTCCCTTGTCGGGGCGACGGGGCGCGGGGGAGAAGAAGTAGGACTTCTGACGTCGTTTGTCCTCCTGCGAACGCGCCACGAAGACCTTCTCGCCAGTGTAGGGGTTCTCGCCCGTGTAGAACATCACCGACGAGAGCGTCATGGGGGTGGGGGTAAGGTCCTGCACCTGCTCCAGATCGAAGTGCAGACGGCCCAACACCTTTTCCGAGAGGGATTTCATGTCGCGCTCGCGGCATCCCGGGTGCGACGAGATGAAGTACGGGATGAGTTGGTAGCGCAGGGAGTTGTCGTCGCAGATGCGGCGGAAATCGGCGTTCAGCCGCTCGAACATGGCGAACGGCGGTTTGCGCATGAGCGCCAGAACATGATCTTCGGTATGCTCGGGCGCGACCTTCAGGCGGCCCGAGGTGTGGTGCTTCACGACGGTCTCCAGATAGGCGGGACCGTCGAACAGATCATAGCGTATGCCGCTGCCTATGAAGGCTTTCTTCACCCCTTTCACGCTGCGGATGCGCTCGTAAAGCGCGAGCAGGCGCGAGTGGTCGTTGTCCAGATTGGGACACTTCGAGGGGTGGAGGCACGACGGGCGCCGGCATTTGCGGCAGATATCGCGGTTGCGGCCGCCCATGCCGTACATGTTGGCCGAGGGCGCGCCCACGTCGGAGATGTAGCCCTTGAAATCGGGCATGCGCGTTATGCGCTCCACCTCGGCGAGGATCGACCGCTCGCTGCGCGAATTGATGAACTTGCCCTGATGCGCCGATATGGTGCAGAACGAGCAGCCGCCGAAGCAGCCGCGATGGATATTGACCGAGTGTTTTATCATCTCCCATGCGGGGATGTCGCCTTTGCCGCGGTAGCGGGGGTGCGGAGCGCGCTCGTAAGGCAGGTCGAACGAGCGGTCGAGCTCCTCGGTGGTAAGAGTGGCGTTCGGAGGCGTGACCACCACGTAGCGGTCGCCCGTGCGCTCGACGAGCGTCGTCGCGGGCTCCATCATGTTGCTCAAGGTCTCCTCCGCGACGAAGTTGCGGCCGAATACGCGTTTGTCGGCGAGGCACTCCTCGTAGGATGCGAGATGCAGCGTATGTTCGGGATCGAGCCTATCGACATAATCGCGGTCGGCGAGGAAAGCGACTTGGCGGATCTTGCGCAGCAGTTTGGCGTTGAATCCGTTGCGCAGGGCGCGCGCCACTTGTTGCACCACCCGCTCGCCCATGCCGTACATCAGCAGGTCGGCGCCGCTGTCGATGAGAACCGACGGTTTGAGGCTGTCGCTCCAGTAGTCGTAATGCGTCAGCCGCCGCAACGAAGCCTCGATGCCGCCTATGACCACAGGCACGTGGGGATAGAGCCGTTTGAGAATTCGAGTGTATACCGTGACGGCGTAATCGGGTCGGAATCCCGCCTTGCCGCCCGCCGTGTAGGCGTCGTTGCTGCGCAGGCGGATGTTGGCGGTGTAGTGGTTCACCATCGAGTCCATCGATCCCGCCGTGACGCCGAAAAAGAGCCGCGGCGCGCCCAGCTTGGTGAAGTCGCGCAGGTCGTCGCGCCAGTTGGGCTGCGGCACGATGGCCACGCGACACCCCTCGGCCTCCAGCAGGCGGCCGACCACCGCCGCGCCGAACGACGGGTGGTCGATATAGGCGTCGCCCGTGAACAGGATCACGTCGATGTAATCCCACCCCAAGGCCCGCACCTCTTTTATCGTCGTAGGTAGAAACATGCGAAAATCTTATAGAATAACTCCATCTCGATTTAAACGCTCTTCAATGTCAGACCAAGGTCGCTCTACGTGACTCTTGACTTCTTTAAATAATCTTGTTACAACACTTACATCTATATCTCTCCAGTCTAATTTCAGATCTCTGCGAGAGCATTTTCGTAAAATATATATTTGATCAATACGAGAATATGCTGGATCAACATCTTTTCCAACGTCATATTGCTCTGCAACAGCTATAAATCTAGTGTATGGATTTCCGTCTTTAAGTTTTTCTGCTGTTGCAATTATGGAATCCAACATCGTTTTATCTATAAAAGTTTTTGCTTCTACGGCAACTGCAGGAACCATAATTGTTTTAGTGGCACTATCGTTTACTGTAAGTTCGAATTTTCTATATATGGCAAAATCTTGGTCTTTTACATTTATGCCAATTTGTGGAGCATCTACAAATGCTTTAAAATTTTTTGCTCTAAAGAACAGATTCGTATATGCTTTGACTTGTCCACATCCTATTTTATCATCGTTTACACCATACTCTACACACAAATCTTTTATATAATCTCTAAATAATATATATATGAATTCTTCTAATATGCTGGGACGAAACTTTCCTTGAGCAGAATAGATATTATCAAAATTATTTTCATGTAAAAAATTGTAATATTTATTCAGAAGTATAGTACGTCGATTGATAATATCATCAGTCCAACCTTCTATATTATTTCCGATAATATAATTGTGGTAACTGCGAATTATCATGTTCAAGTTAGCGTCTTGTGGAGTATTTTTATATCGATCAATAATATTTCTGCCATGCACAAGATGTCTGTTCGTTTTTAAAATCTCTTTTATGTCGTTTACTTCATTCATTTTAATTTATTGTTTAATAGTTCGACTATGTTTTTTGCGATAGCATAAGCCAATAAAACCGGTACGGCATTTCCGATTTGTTGATATTGGCTCAACCCTGTTTCCCAGCTCATTTTGGTCCGTTTCCCTTCAAAAATAAAATCATCCGGAAATGATTGTAGTCTTGCGCCTTCCCGTGCTGTAAAGTTCCTATCTATATGCGGATGTATGAAATTGCTTTGAAATGAAGCAGCTATTGTAGGAGCGGGTTTGTTCCCATATACACGTTGATTATTCTGACCGAATTTTATCGTAGACCGCTCCGTCGGTTTTCCCCTTTTTACGGAGCCATGGGTTTCCCAAACATCAATTAAAGATTGCCCTTGTTTAATTGCGTGAAATCTATCTATTAGTCGTTTGGTGTGTTTCATGGCAATATGGTTTCTTACACATTCCGAATTGCGCCTCATTAATTTTTGATAATCATTTTGAGGGGTGTTATTATAATACATAACATCATAACCTTCGCCAGACGAAATTTGAGGTAAATCCGATATTGCCATATCAACAGTTATAGGAGCACAGTTCAATGGTGATGGAAAAGATGGTTTTAAATTTAAATCTTTTCGTGTACCAATGATTATGACTCGCTCTCTTGTTTGCGGGACTCCGAAATCGGATGCTTTAAGAATCTTGAACGATACATCATACCCGATTCCTGCGTTCTTAAATTCTGTTATGATGGTATCGATTACTTTCCCGTTTTGCATGGATAAAAGACCTTTGACATTTTCCATTACAAACACTTTTGGAGAGTACCAGTCGATAAATTTAACAAAATGGTAAAATAATTTATTGCGAGGATCGTCCTTTATTTTATTCCTGTTCTTATTTGCTAAACTAAAACCTTGACAAGGAGGTCCCCCAATAATTATGTCAGGTGAGATAGTACCTATTATATTATCTACTTCTATTTTATTGATAGAAGTTATATCTTTACATAGAAATGGAGTTGAAATAAAGTTCCTGACAAAAGTTTTTTTACAATTTTCATCAATATCAGATGCTAATATAGAATGCACTCCAGCCATTTTAAATCCAAGGCTTAATCCTCCGCATCCAGAAAATAAATCTATTGATGTATATTTTTGTTTTTCCATTATTCTATAATATTATTAACTTCTCGGGCGGCGACATAGGCGTCCCACTTGGCCAGCACAGCCTTCATGTCGTCGGGCAATTCGCTCTCGAACATCACCTCGCGGCCCGTCGAGGGGTGGACGAAACCCAACGAGCGGGCGTGCAGAGCCTGACGCGGCAGCAACGAGAAGCAATTTTCGATGAACTGCTTGTATTTGTTGAATGTGGTGCCCTTCAGTATGCGGTCGCCGCCGTAACGCGCGTCGTTGAACAGCGGGTGGCCCTGCCACGCCATGTGCACGCGTATCTGGTGCGTGCGGCCCGTCTCCAGACGGCACTCGACCAGAGTGACGTAGCCGTAACGGCGCAGGACCTTGTAGTGCGTCACGGCGTGCTTGCCGTCCGATCCGTCGGCGAAGACGTACATCTGCAATCTGTCGCGCGGGCTGCGGCCTATGTTGCCCGTAATCGTCCCCTCGTCATCTGGGAAATCGCCCCACACCAAAGCCATGTAGCGGCGGTGTATGGTGTGGTCGAAGAACTGCTTGGCAAGACGCGCGTGGGCGCGTTCGTTCTTCGCCACCACCAGCAGGCCCGAGGTATCCTTGTCGATGCGGTGCACCAGCCCCGCGCGCATGTCGCCCTCTTGGAACATTGGCAGGTCGCGCAGATGATAGGTCAGGGCGTTGACAAGCGTGCCGCTGTAGTTGCCGCACCCCGGGTGCACCACCATGCCTGCGGCCTTGTCGACGATGATTATGTCGTCGTCCTCGTACTTTATGTCGAGCGGAATGTTCTCGGGGATGATCTCCACCTCGCGCTTGGGGTAAGGCATAACGAGCGTTATGCGGTCGAGCGGCTTCACCTTGTAGCTCGACTTGGCCGCCACGCCGTTAACCAGTATGTTGCCGTTGTCGGCGGCGGTCTGTATGCGGTTGCGCGAGCAGTGCTCCATGCGGTCGACCAAGAATTTGTCCAGCCGCAGCATCGACTGCCCGCGGTCGACCGTGATGGCGAAGTGCTCGTACAGCTCGTCGGCCGCATCGCCCTCGGCGATGTCGTTGAGATCGACCGCGTCGTATGGCTCGATCATGTTATGCTTTTCGTCGGGAGTCATAGGCGGCGGTTAAAAGAATTCGTCTTCGTCGGTGTCGGATACCTCTCCGCTCGCAGCGTTACCCTCGAATAGAGCCCGCACCGTATTGTCGCGATCGGCTCTCTCCAGCGAGTCGAGTCGAGTCTGCTCCTCGCGTATGCGCTTCTCGGCCAAATCTTTGGCCATTCTATCCGATGATTTGCTGTTCTTTTCAATCGAGGCGACGTCGAGCGTGAGACGCAGATCGACCGTCGTGCCGAGACGCGCGCCCGCATTGTGGCCCACCGACTGGCTGTAAACGCGCGCGTTCTTGCGGTCGAGCAGATCCACGTCGTCGTCGAAAATCACCTCGCCCACGTTCAGCCCCTGCTCCCACAAGCGGCTCTTGGCCTCCTGAAGGGTGTGGCCGATGGCCTTGGGGACGATGGTGGTGTTCTTCTCGGGCTCCACGCCCACCTTGAGCACCACGCCCGAACCCATCTCGATCTGTACGTCGGAATCCTGCCCGATCTCGCGGTCGTCGGCATATTCGGCCAGCACGTAATTGGTGGCGATGTCGGTCTCGTAAACGAGGCGTTCGATACCGAGCCCCGCCACTTCGAGCATATTCTTGGCCTGACGCAGCGAGCGGCCCGCCACGTAGGGCACCTTAACCATCTTCTGGCGGAACGAATTGATCGTCACATATATCTTGCGTCCCGCCTTCACCTCGGCGCCGCCCTTGGGCAGCTGGTCGAGCACGATACCGCCCTCGTAGGCAGGCACGAACAACGAGTCGTTGACGATGATTTCGAGTCGGTCTTTCTTGGCCGCGCGCTGCGCTTCGGCGATCTTCACGCCCATGAAATCGGGCACCGTGCGGTGGGTGCCGTGGCGCGTTATGAACATCATGAGCAGGCTCGACACCGCTATTATCGCCGTCAGCGTCAGCGCTATCGCCAACGCATGGTATGCCACGGGCGAGCGGCGCAACCGCTCGATCAACGCGCTCGCGCGCTCGCCGCCCTTCGCGACGCGCCGTTTACCTGCGCTTTTCTTCTTTTCCATCCTGAATTATAGTTCGTTTTTTACAATTCGTTATAAAGCGTGTCGCGCTCCACGGCGCGGAATCCAGCGCGGGCCGCCATTTCGCGCATCTCGTCGACGCTCATGCGCGGACGGGCGTCGTCGGCCCCCGCCATCGAGTAGATCTTGGTCGAGTCGTCGATGGTGCCGTCTATGTCGTCGGCGCCGAACGCCAACGCCATTTCGGTGGTCTGCTTGCCGTACATCACCCAATAGGCCTTGATGTGCGGCACGTTGTCGAGCAGCAAACGGCTCATCGCCAGCGTGCGCAGGTCGTCCGTCACGGCCACCTCGCCTATCTCCGACATGGAGTTGCCGAAGTTGCGGTATTTGAGCGGGATGAAAGCGTTGAACCCGCCCGTCTCGTCCTGCAACCCGCGCAGACGCAGCATGTGGTCTATGCGGTGTTCGACGCTCTCCACATGGCCGTAAAGCATTGTCGCGTTGCTCTTTATACCCGCCTCGTGCGCCGCGCGGTGCACTTCGAACCACTCGGCCGTGGAGCCTTTGTCGGGACATATTCGGGCGCGGATCTCTTCGTCGAAGATCTCGGCCCCGCCGCCCGGGACGGCGTTCATGCCCGCCTCTATGAGCAGGCGCAGCCCCTCGTCGACCGCGAGGCCTGCCTTGCGGATCATGTACGACAGCTCAATGGCCGTGAAAGCCTTCACCGCCGCTTCGGGCAGGATCGCCTTCACGCGGCGGATCATGTCGCAATAGTAATATATGTCGTGTTCGGGGTGTACCCCGCCCACTATGTGCACCTCCGTGACTCCTCGGCCGACATAGCCGCGCACCTTTTCGTCGATCTGTTCCGCGGTCATGTCCCACGCCTCGGGACTCCCCTTGGGGCGGCGGTAGGAGCAGAACTTGCAGTTGAAGACGCACAGGTTCGTCGGCTCGATATGGAAATTACGGTTGTAGTACACCTTGTCGCCGCTCACGGCGCGTTTGCGCGCCGTCGCGAGCATTCCCAGATGCCACAGAGGAGCGTCGCGCCACAGAGTGAGCGCGTCGTCGGCCGAGAGGCGTTCGCCCGCCTCGACGCGGGTCGCTATGTCTTTCCAGTTCAACATTATTTGGGCGCTTTACGATAGAGGTAGGCCGCGATGACGGCGAAGATCATGTTGGGCATCCACACCGCCAACCACACGGGCAGCGATCCGCTCTTGGCGAACTCCTCGAACACGCGGTTGAACATGATGTAGGAGAAGCACAAAGCGATGCCTATGCCTATGTGCAGGCCCGTGCCGCCGCGCACCTTGCGCGACGAGAGCGACACGCCTATCAGCGTCAGGATGAAGGTCGCCATCGGATAGGCGAAACGGCTGTGACGCTCCACCTCCAGTATGTTTATCGAGTCGGACCCTTTCGATCGCTGTTGTCGGATGAAACGGTTCAACTCGCCTATTTTCATGGTTATGGCCATGCGGTCGACACGCCCAAGCTCGCGCACGTCGAGGTTGATGAGCGTATCCAGATCGCGCCGCTGCTCGAAACTCTCCTCGCCCGCGCCGTCGGTGCGGCGCACGATGTAGCGTTGCGCTTTCCAGCGGCCCGTGGCGGGGTCGACGCTCAGGTCCGAAGCCTCCAGCGACTCGGCGATCTCCGTTCCGTCGTAACGCTCCAGCACCATATAGGCGGCGCGGTTGGCGCGGTTGAAGCCGCGCACGTATACGAAGGTCCCGGGTTCGATCTGGCGATAGATATGTCGGTCGTACTGCTGGTTCTGCTCCTTGCGGAAGTACTTCTGTTTGAACTCCACGCAACTGATCTGCGACTGCGGGATGACCCACAGGTTGAGCGAGAGCGAGAGCAGCATGATGGCCAGCGCGCCGAGGAAATAGGGCCACATCAGGCGGCGGAAACTCATGCCGCCCGAGAGCATGGCGATGATCTCGGTCTGGTAGGCCATCTTCGAGGTGAAGAATATGACCGATATGAAGGTGAACAGTCCGCTGAACTGGTTTACGAAGTCGGGAATGAAATTTATGTAGTAGTCGAGGAACACGGCCGACAGCGGAGCCTTCATCTCGGTGAAGTCGTCCACATGCTCGGCATAGTCGAACACCACCAGAATCACCGAGATCATGGCGATGGCGAAGACGTATGTTCCCAGAAATTTGGCCAAGATATAGCGGTCGAGTATCTTGACGCCCGGGAACGATATTTCGAATCTCTCTTTCATTCCGCGGCAGTATTACAGTCTTCGGCCCAGTTTGGCCGTCATCACGCGTTTCCATTCGGCGAAATCGCCCGCGATGATGCGGCGGCGCGCCTCGCCGACCAGACGCAGATAGAACGCCACGTTGTGCAGCGAGGCGATCTGCGCGCCTAACATCTCGCCGCTCACCACCAAATGGTGGACGTACGCTTTGGTGTAGGCGCTGTCGACGAAGCTCGCGCCCTCGGGATCGAGGGGCGAGAAATCGTCCTCCCACTTCTTGTTGCGCAGGTTGATCGTGCCCTCCGAGGTGAATATCTGGCCGTTGCGGCCGTTGCGCGTGGGCATCACGCAATCGAACATGTCCACTCCGCGGTCGATCGCCTCCAGTATGTTGGTCGGAGTGCCGACCCCCATCAGGTAGCGCGGACGATTTTCGGGCAGGACGGCGTTCACCACTTCGATCATGGCGTACATCACCTCGGTAGGCTCGCCCACCGCCAGACCGCCGATGGCATAGCCGTCGGCGTCGTATCGCTGCACGTTCTCGGCCGCCTTGGCCCGCAGATCGGGATAGGCGCAACCCTGCACGATGGGAAAGAGCGACTGTTTGTGGCCGTACTTGGGTGACGTCTGCGCGAAACGGTTGAAACAACGATCGAGCCAGCGTTCGGTCAGGGCCAGCGACTTGGCCGCGTAGTCGCGCGGGGCGTCGCCCGGGGGGCACTCGTCGAACGCCATCATGATGTCGGCGCCGATGGTGCGCTCGGTGTCGATCACGCTCTCGGGGGTGAACAGATGCTTCGAACCGTCGATGTGCGAACGGAAATGACACCCCTCCTCCTTCAGCTTGCGGCAGTCGGAGAGCGAAAAGACCTGAAAGCCGCCGCTGTCGGTGAGCATCGGGCCCTCCCATGTCGAGAAGCGGTGCACGCCGCCCGCCCGCTCGATGATATCCATGCCCGGACGCAGGTAGAGGTGGTAGGTGTTGGCCAATATGATCTGCGCGCGAGCGTCGTCGCGCAGGTCGCGATGGAATATTCCCTTCATGGCGGCGGCCGTGCCGACGGGCATGAAGATGGGGGTCTCTATCGGACCGTGATCGGTCGTGATCGATCCCGCGCGCGCTTTCGACGAGGGAGCCGTATGTTGGAGCGTAAATTTCATAAACCGCGGTTTTGCGCGCCGCCTTTCGGCTCGGCAGGCGCATAATTCGCACAAAGTTACTCTTTTTTTGCGAATAATCGCGGCTTAGGCTGTCGCGTGGCTATTGACAATGGTATATTATTATAATTTGTGTATTGAACGGGCATAAAAAAACAACACTCTTTCTGTTTTCTGCGGGGACTTCGTCGGGACCTTCGGAGTCGAGCGTCGTCGCAGGCGGAACGTCGAAAGAACGTTGTCCTGAAATATGATATCCGAAATCGTCCGTAACACCGCAAACGCCGTGCCGAATTCGCTGAGGAGAGCGGCAACGCGCGCATGTTCGCTTCGTTCGCCCTCCGCCGCGCGAGGGCGTAAAGCGTCGAGGTAAGGATGGCCGTTAAAGAAAATTCCCGTCGGAGAATGCTCCGACGGGAATTCGCAAAGCGCGGCGCGCGGCGTTATCGTATCTCCCACGTCTCGCCCGAGCGCAGCAGATCGTCCACGCAGCGGATCTTCGCCGTCGCCTGAACTTTCTCGACCTGCTCGGCCACCTTTTCGTCGTAAATATGGTCGTCCTCGACGTCGCGGATAACGCCCACGGCGACGGGGTAGTCGGGGTACTTCATCGCAGCCAGCATAGAGTGCAGCGTGGTGTCGGGCGTATGGGCGTCGTGCGTCAGAACGTCGTCGATCGTGTAACCCTCCTCGCCCACGGTCACCACCTTGAGGCGCATGTTTTCGAATACCAGACCCTTGCGGTTGTCCTCGCCGAAGAGCATCTTTTCGCCGTGGCGCAGCGTGATGGTCCGTTCGGCGCGCGTGGCCTTGTCGCCAGCGAAGGCGGCGTGGGTCTTGTCGTTGAATATCACGCAGTTCACCAAAGCCTCCACCACGGCCATGCCCTTGTGCTTGGCGGCCGCCACGAGGCAATCCTTGGTGAGCATCACCTCCATGTCGATGGTGCGGGCGAAGAAGGTGCCTTTGGCGCCGATTACCAGCTCGCCCGGGTTGAAGGGCTTCTCGACCGTGCCGTAAGGCGAGGTCTTGGTTATGCGGCCCAGCTTGGTGGTGGGCGAATACTGCCCCTTGGTGAGGCCGTAAATCTCGTTGTTGAAGAGTATTACGTTGAGGTCGATATTGCGGCGGATGGCGTGTATGAAGTGGTTGCCGCCGATGGCGAGCGAGTCGCCGTCGCCCGTGCATACCCATACGCTCAGGTCGGGGTTGGCGACCTTGATTCCCGTCGCCACGGCGTTGGCGCGGCCGTGGATGGTGTGGAATCCGAAGGTCTTCATGTAGTAGATGAATCGCGACGAGCATCCGATGCCCGACACGAACGTGAAGCGGTTGTGCGGCACGTCGAGCGCGTCGGCCACCTCGGGCATGGCGCGCTGTACGGCGTTGAGTATGGCGTGGTCGCCGCAACCCGGGCACCACTTTACGATCTGGTCGCTCTTGAAATCGGCGGGAGTGTATTTATATTCTGCCATGATTCTGTTCGGTTAAAGTAATGAATTGAACTTCTCCTCCAGCTCGACCACGGTGAAGGGCAGACCCTCGCACTTGTTGAATTGCTCGAATTCGAACTCTCGGAAATTCTGACGCAGATAGGCGGCGAACTGCCCTTCGTTCAACTCGCACACCACGATGCGTTTGTGTCCGCCGAGCAGCTCGGCCACGCCGTGCGGCAGCGGGTTGATGTAGTTGAAGTGGAGGTGGGCGACGCTCTTGCCCTCGGCTTGCAGACGCTTCACGGCCGCGTGCAGATTACCGCGCGTGCCGCCCCAGCCGATAACCAGCAGATCGGCGTCGGCGGCGCCCTCGATCGTGGGCGCGGGCAGTTCCTCGGCCACCTTGGCCACCTTGGCGGCGCGTGTGGCCGTCATCTCTTGGTGGTTGGCGGGATCGTACGATATGGAGCCTTTCAGACGATCCTTTTCCAATCCTCCGATGCGGTGCTCCAGACCTTTCTTGCCCGGGAATGCCCAGCCGCGCGCCAGATTCTCGTTGCGGGCGTATGGCATGAACTCGCCCTCGGCGGGGGCTTCGGCGACGATAGGGGGACAGATGGCGGGGTAGTCGGCCATCGAGGGTATGCGCCACGGCTCGGAGCCGTTGGCGATGAAACCGTCGGTGAGCAGGATCACGGGAGTCATGTGCTCCATGGCTATCTTGCCCGCCATGAAGGCGTAGTGGAAGCAGTCGCTGGGCGACGAGGCGGCGATGACCACCGCGGGGCACTCGCCGTTGCGGCCGTAAAGGGCTTGCATCAGGTCGCTCTGCTCGGTCTTGGTGGGCAGACCCGTCGAGGGGCCGCCGCGCTGCACGTCGACGATCACCAACGGCAGCTCGGCCATGACGGCCAGACCCATAGCCTCGCTCTTGAGCGAGAGGCCCGGGCCCGAGGTGGTGGTGACGGCGAAATTGCCCGCATAGGCCGCGCCTATGGAGGTGCAGATGCCCGCGATCTCGTCTTCGGCCTGCACGGTCTTCACCCCGAGGTCCTTGCGCTTGGCCAGCTCTTCGAGGATCACCGTGGCGGGGGTGATGGGGTACGAGCCGCAGAAGAGCGGCAGGCCCGCCTTCTCGGCCGCGGCGCAGAATCCCCACGCCGTGGCGACGTTGCCGTTGACCGAACGGTAGACGCCCTTCTCCAGTTCGGCGGGAGCTATCTTATACGTATTGGCGAACTGATGCGTGTTGGCGGCATAGTTGTAGCCCGCATCGATGGCGAGCTTGTTGGCCTCGGCCACGGCGGGGTTCTTCTTGGCGAACTTGGCGTCGAGGTAACGCTTGGCGTAATCCTCGGGGCGATTGTAGATGTAGAAACAGATGCCCAGAGCGAACATGTTCTTGCACTTGACTATCGATTTGTTGTCGAGTCCCGTGCCCGCCAGCGCGGCCTTGGTCATGGTGGTGATGTCGGGAATAACCACGTTGTAACCCTCCAGACCCAGTTCGGCGATGGGGTCGAGCGTGGCATAGCCCGCCTTCTTCACGTTATCCTCGGTGAGCGTGTCGCCGTCGATGATGACCGTGGCGTCGGGCTTCAGCCATTTGCGGTTGGCCTTGAGCGCGGCGGGGTTCATCGCCACCAGCACGTCGCAGTAGTCGCCCGGGTTGACCACCTTGGTCGATCCGATGTGTACCTGAAAACCCGATACGCCTGCCACCGTGCCCTGCGGGGCGCGGATCTCGGCGGGATAGTCGGGGAAAGTCGAAATTCCGTTTCCGATAAGAGCCGACGTGTTCGAGAACAGCGTTCCCGTGAGTTGCATGCCGTCGCCCGAGTCGCCCGAGAAACGGATCACAACGTCGTGAAGCTCTTTCGCGTTGAGATTTTCCATGATGATATTAAAATGTTTTGCTTTTTTAGGTTAGTAATAAGCGTCGGACAAAGTTATGCTTTTATCGGTTAATTTATTCATCCGATCGTGAATATTTTCTTTCGGCCGCCTCGTCGCCCTCGGCCCTCGGTTCGGCGCTTTTGTGCTTTTCGGCCATCCACACGCCCAGCAGAATCAACGCCGCGCCCGCCACGGCCATGGCGGTGATGCGCTCGCCGAGCACCGCGGCTGCCGTAATCATCGCCACCACCGGATTGAGATATAGGTAGTTGGTAGCCCGTATGGCGCCTAATTTCTCTATCGAGAGGTTCCATGTCCAGTAACATACCAGCGAAGCCACTATCCCGAGGTAGAGCAGGTTGCCCGCCACGGCAGGGCGCAGAAGCGTCGCCCAATCCGCCTCGAAAGGTCGGAACGCGAAGTAGGGGAGCAGGGTCGCGACGCCGTAGAAAAATATTTTGCGCGTCGTGAACAGTGACGAATAGCGATCCTTGAGCCGAAGCACCACGAGGCTGTACGCCACCCACATAAGGGCGGCTCCGAGCGTCAGCAGATCGCCTTTGGGGTTGAGTTTGAGGATGAACTGTCCGTTGAACACCACCATCGCCACGCCCGTGAGCGACAACAGCGAACAGAGATACAATCCCCGACCCGCCCGCTCGCCGCGACCCGTCGCCTGCACGGCGAGGGTGGTGAGCAGCGGCGTGGAGGCTATGATTATGGCCACGTTGGAGGCGTGGGTGTAGACGAGGGCGGTGTTTTCCAGCAAAAAGTACATCGATCCGCCCGTTATGCCCAGAACGGCCATCGCCGCCTCGTCGCGCAGGTTGTCGGCGAACAGACGGCGCGGGGCGAAGGGCAGGATGCAGACGTATGCCAAGGCGAAGCGCAGCGCCATGATTTCGGCGGGCGACAGCCCCTCGTCGAGCAGTATCTTGGAACTGACGAAGGTGGTGCCCCACAACGCGGCCGTCACGAGAGCCACGACGTGGTAGAGTCTGTTTTCGTTACGCATCGGGCGCGGGAGGTTAGCGGATCGAGTTCATTCGTATGCTGGCTTTCACGAGCGCGATGGCGCGTATGCGGCTCATCTCGATATCCTTGTCGGCGTGGTGGGGGTTCTGGCTCACGAGTTTCACGTAACCCTCGCGTTCCGACTTCTGGATGTACTTGACGGTGATGTACTCCTCGCCGTCGAGATCGATCGAGAGCAGATACATGTCGCCCCAGAAGATGCTGTCGATATCCTGCAACTGCTTGTAGAGCACTATGTCGCCGCTTTTGAGCAAGGGGTACATCGAGTCGCCCACGATGTATATCGCGCCGTCGCACTTGGGCAGGTTGGGGATGTGGATGTAGTTAACGGGCTTGCTCGCCGCGTTGTCGGCGAAGAGCGGCACCAACCCCGCCGTGCCCTCGATGGAGTAGAGCGGGACGCTCTGCATGGGCAGCGAGTTGTCCGAACGCAGGCGGAAGGCGGTGAAGTCGGGCTCGGCGTTGAACATGTTGCCCGCGCCGTTGTCGAGCCAGTCGGGATTTACGTTCAAATCCTGAACCAGTATGTTCTTGTTGCGCGACGAGAGCCCGCAGCGGCCCGTTTCGATCATCGACAGGGCCGCTTTGCCTATGCCAAGTCGCTGTGCAAGTTGCTCTTGCGTCATCTTTAGCTCCTTGCGTATCAATTTCAGTCTGCTTTCCATGTGTATGTTATCAAAAAATCTTATATCAATTTTTTGTATTTTGCAGCATCAAAATACAATATTTGTACATATCTTTGCAGCGCAAAGTTAAGCAATTTATTACAATCCGCAAAATGTTAACGACAAAAATAGGAGAGTCTGTTATGTACAACGTTTCATCCGCACTTTACAATGAGGTGGCCGAACGCCTGACGGAGCGCGTGGGCCGCAACGGCTATTTTTCGGGTTCGATAGAGGTGGAGACGGCCGACGCCGAATGCCGTTTCGTTCTGTCGGCCGTGGTTTATCATCGCCGCGACGCCATGCCCGAGGGCGAATCGGAGGTCTTGTCCGATATGGTTCCCGTGTGGTGGGAGTTCCGTACCGTGACCGAAGAGGGGGAGGTAATCAACGATTTTTCATTCGGCGAGCTGCGCAAATATTTCGGTCGTTGATATGGAGCAGGAGAAAAACATCGCGGCGGTCGGCGAGACGGGGTTCGTCGACTTCGCCCGACGGATATACCCCTTTCTGGAGCTGCGCCCCTTTCACGCCGCCTATTACCGTCTGTTGGAGGCCTTCGCCGCGGGGCGCATCCGCAAACTCATGATATCCGTGCCGCCGCAGCACGGCAAGAGCGTCGGGGCGAGCACGCTGCTGCCTGCCTATATTCTCGGTCTCGATCCCGACCGAAGGGTGGCCATAGCCTCCTATTCGGCGACGCTGGCCAACAAGTTCAACCGCCGCGTGCAGCGCATCATCGAGTCGGCGGAGTACGGCGAGATCTTTCCCGCGACGCGCATAAAGTGCGGGGGAAAGCCGCCGCAATATCTACGCACCGCCGACGAGGCCGAGATCGTGGGGCGCGACGGCAGCATCCTCTCGGTCGGCCGCGAGGGTTCGCTTACGGGCAACCGCGTCGACTGCTTCATACTCGACGATCTCTACAAGGATGCGATGGAGGCCAATTCGCCCATCGTGCGCGAGAACTGTTTGGAGTGGTACACCTCGGTGGTGCGGACCCGAATGCACAACGCGTCGAGCGAACTCATCGTCTTCACGCGCTGGCACGAGGAGGATCTGATCGGCGTGCTGCGCCGACGGGAGAGATGCGTCGATCTGCGCGAGTGGAGCGATATCGATCGCGCGGGACCCGACGACTGGTTGTGCCTGAATCTCGAGGCGGTGAAGAGCGACTCGCCGTGCGAGATCGACCCTCGCGCCGCGGGCGAGGCGTTGTGGCCCGAGCGACACAGCGCGGCGTTGCTGGAGGCCAAGCGGCGTCTGGATCCCGTGAAGTTCGAGTGCATGTATCAGGGGCGGCCGTCGTCGCGCGGCGGGTTGCTCTACGGCGACGGCTTCGCCGAGTACGACGCGCTGCCTGCCGAGATCGTGCGCCGCGCCGATTACACCGACACGGCCGACACGGGCGACGACTATCTGTGTTCGATAAGTTATGCGGTCGACTCGGACGGTATCGTATATGTCGTGGACGCCGTCTATTCGCGCGAGCCGATGGAGGTCACCGAGGGCGAGGTGGCCGAGATGCTCGTGCGGTCCGACGTGCGCTCGGCTTTGGTGGAGAGCAACAACGGCGGCCGCGGATTCGCGCGGTCGCTGCAACGCCTCGCGCCCCGCGTGCGGGTGGAGTGGTTCCACCAAAGCGGAAACAAGGAGGCCCGCATACTCTCCAACTCGGCCACGGTGTTGCACACGATGCGGTTCCCCCGCGGCTGGGCGCAGCGTTGGCCCGAGATGTATGCCCACCTGACCTCTTATCGGCGCGATTTCCGCGCCAACCGCTGGCACGACGCGCCCGACGTGCTGACGGGCATAGTCGAACGCGAGGTGTCGGATCGGCGCGGCACCAAGATACGGAGCGTGAATTTCGTTTAGGCCGTCCGCCGCTGCGCGGTGTCGGGAGGCGCGCGAGAGGGGCGCGAGATTTTTTTTTGCAGGCATGTTTTGAGGAAATTTGCGAAATTTATCGTAAATTTGCACCCTTTGACACGGACAGCGTATGCAGCCCGACTTAATCAAACAATAGTATAGATATGGAAAAGACGCCGGCCTTTATCGACGGGCCATGGAAAAAAGAGATCAACGTAAGCGACTTCGTAAGTAAGAACATCGCGCCTTACACGGGCGACAGTTCGTTCCTGAAAGGTCCTACGAAAAGGACCCTCCACATTTGGGATTTGTGCCTCGCGGCTCTGGAAGAGGAGCGCAACAATAACGGCGTGAGATCGTTGGACAACGTGACGGTTTCGACCATCACCTCGCACAAGGCGGGTTATATCGACAAGGAGAACGAGTTGATCGTGGGTCTTCAGACCGACGAGCTGCTCAAGCGCGCCATCAAGCCCTTCGGCGGCATCAACGTGGTGGCCAAGGCGTGCCGCGAGAACGGCGTGGAGGTTGACGACCGCGTTAAGGATATATTCACCCACTACCGCAAAACTCACAACGACGGCGTGTTCGACGTATACACCGAGGAGATCCGTTCGTTCCGCTCGCTGGGATTCCTCACGGGTCTGCCCGACAACTATGCCCGCGGCCGTATCATCGGCGACTATCGTCGTCTGGCCCTCTATGGCGCCGATCGTCTGATCGAGGCCAAGCAGGAGGATCTTCGCGCGCTGACGGGTCCCATGACCGAGGACCGCATCCGTCTGCGCGAGGAGGTGGCCGAGCAGATCAAGGCGCTGAAGGAGATGAAGGTTATGGGCGAGTATTACGGGCTCGATCTCGGCCGCCCCGCCTACTCGGCTCAGGAGGCCGTGCAGTGGGTATACATGGCTTATCTGGCCGCCGTGAAGGAGCAGGACGGAGCCGCCATGTCGCTGGGTAACGTATCGTCGTTCCTCGATATATATATAGAGTACGATCTGGCTCATAACAACATCGACGAGTCGTTCGCACAGGAGCTTATCGACCAGTTCGTAATCAAGCTCCGCATGGTGCGCCACCTGCGCATGCAGTCGTACAACGACATCTTCGCGGGCGATCCCACGTGGGTGACCGAGGCAATCGGCGGACGCTTCAACGACGGCCGCGTGAAGGTTACCAAGACCTCGTTCCGTTTCCTCCAGACCCTCTATAACCTCGGTCCTTCGCCCGAACCCAACATCACCGTGCTGTGGGGTCCCGAGCTGCCCGAGGGCTTCAAGGAGTTCTGCGCCAAGGTTTCGGTCGACACCAGCTCGATCCAGTACGAGAACGACAACCTCATGCGCGAGGTGCGCAACTGCGACGATTACGGTATCGCATGCTGCGTGTCGTATCAGGCTATCGGCAAGCAGATCCAGTTCTTCGGCGCGCGCGCCAATTTGGCCAAGGCGTTGCTGCTGGCCATTAACGGCGGACGTTGCGAGAACACGGGTACCGTCATGGTGAAGGGTATCCCCGTGCTGACGAGCGACACCCTGAAGTTCGAGGAGGTGATGGCCAACTACAAGAAAGTATTGGCCGAGATCGCCCGCGTATACAACGAGGCGATGAACATCATCCACTACATGCACGACAAGTACTATTACGAGAAGGCGCAGATGGCTCTGGTCGACACCAATCCCCGCATCAACCTCGCTTACGGCGTGGCGGGTCTCTCGATCGCCATCGACTCGCTCTCGGCCATCAAATACGCCACGGTGAAGGCTCGCCGCAACGAGGAGGGACTCACCGAGGGCTTCGACATCGAGGGCGATTTCCCCTGCTTCGGCAACAACGACGACCGTGTGGACCACCTCGGCGTCGATCTGGTATACTTCTTCAGCGAGGAGTTGAAGAAACTCCCCGTATACAAGAACGCTCGTCCCACGCTGTCGCTGCTCACCATCACCTCGAACGTGATGTACGGCAAGAAGACGGGCGCGACGCCCGACGGACGCGCCAAGGGCGTGCCTTTCGCTCCGGGCGCCAACCCCATGCACGGACGCGACAAGAAGGGCGCCGTGGCGTCGCTCAGCTCGGTTGCCAAGCTCCGCTACCGCGACTCGCAGGACGGTATCAGCAACACTTTCTCGATCGTGCCCAAGTCGCTGGGCCCCACCGCCGAGGAGCGTGTGGACAACCTCGTGACCATGATGGACGGTTACTTCACCAAGGGCGCGCACCACTTGAACGTGAACGTGCTCAACCGCGAGATGCTTTACGATGCGATGGAGCACCCCGAGAAGTATCCGCAGCTCACCATCCGCGTTTCGGGTTACGCCGTGAATTTCGTGAAGCTGAGCCGCGAGCATCAACTCGAGGTTATCAGCCGTTCGTTCCACGAAGCGATGTAAAGATGCTGATAAACGTACATTCATACGAGAGTATGGGAACTTTCGACGGGCCGGGTCTTCGGCTCGTCGTTTTCCTGCAAGGCTGCCCGTTCCGATGCCTCTATTGCGCCAATCCCGACACCATCGATATGTCGGGCGGCGTGCCCACCCGCGCGTCGGAGATACTGGACGAAGCCGTCAGTCAGAGGGCGTTCTTCGGCAAGAGGGGCGGCATAACCTTCTCGGGCGGCGAACCGACGGTGCAGGCGAAAGCGTTGCTGCCGCTGTTCCGCTCGCTGCGCGACAACGGGATCCATATATGCGTCGACACCAACGGTTCGATCCTTAACGAGGATACGAAGGCGCTGTTCGAACTTACCGATCTGGTGCTGCTCGACGTGAAACAGTTCAATCCCGAACGCCACCGCTTGCTGACGGAGCGCGACAACTCGCCGACGCTGCGCACCGCCCGTTGGTTAGAGGAGCACGGGCGGTCGTTTTGGCTGCGTTACGTGCTGGTGCCCGGGTACAGCGACTTCGAGGAGGATATCCGCGCGCTGGGAGAGCATTTCCGCGACTACAAGCAGATCGGCCGCGTGGAGATTCTGCCCTATCATCGCCTCGGAGTGCACAAGTACGAGGCTATGGGATTGGACTATAAACTCAAAGAGGTTGTGGAGAACACCCCTGAACAGCTCGATCGCGCCGAACGGCTGTTCAAGGAGTACTTCGACACGGTGGTCGTCAACTGACGGCCGCGCGACTGAGGCGAGCTTTCGAGGCTCGCCTCTTTTTTTTTATGTGTGGCGGTTGCCGTGCTTGAAATATGAAACGTCTGAGCGCATAATCGCGCAAGCGTTCGCGGGCGAATAAATCTGTCTGATTCCGTTTTTTCTCGCGTTTTTTTTGCAGAACAAAAAAATATTCCTACTTTTGTGCACTCTTAGAGAGTAGCAGCCCGGATGGCGGAATCGGTAGACGCGCTGGTCTCAAACACCAGTAGGTTCACCCCTGTGCCGGTTCGACCCCGGCTCCGGGTACAATTGAAACCCCATGAATGTCAAACATTCATGGGGTTTGTTTTATCAAGCGTATACGTATCTGTCCGCCGATGTCGAGGAGTTGCGGTCCGAGCATCTCTCGACCGACGAGCGTCGTTTTCAAGAGCCTATTCGGGAATTACGATATGTGTACCGTCCGATGAGATCTTATAAGTTTTGAAGATATTGGCCTCCTTGTGTTTGACGCTTATGCTTGCGCCGTCGACATCTATTTCGAAGTCGCTGACATAGGCGTCGTCCTTATACCCCGATGCTTCGATTGCTTCCGCGCAGTACGATGGAAGATTGTCGAGGTATTTGCGGATATCGTCGTAAGTGAACAGCATATCCTTGTAACCCTCGTAAGTATCTATCAGATCGCTATCGACGCGCGTGGATACGGTGAGTCCGTAGCGTTCGTAATGATTGCGACGCTCCTTCATATCGTTCCAGTCGAGCTGTTCCATCTTGTTCTTGTCCTTGGGCGACACGATCTGTATATGCGCATGGGCATTGTTGTCGTTGGGGCGGTATATGAATGTGGTGGTGATTTCGGCAAATTCCACTTTTGTGGAGTCGGTGCCCGCGACATCCATAAGGTCGCATAGTTTGGCGCGCAGCTCCCCCGGGGCGTCGCCGACGATTGTTTCGGGTATCGGACCCGGGTTAAATGTTCCGCACGATACGGCCAAAGCCGCTGACGCCGAAACGACCAACATGCTTTTGAAGAGATCTCTTTTCATGTAATTTGACTGTTATTGGTTTATTGTTCGCATCAATCAAGATGATTCCCGATTGCGGGTCATGGCTTGATTACGGGCCAAAATTACGAAAATATTTCGAAAAACAAACCGATTGGTTTGTTTTTGCGGATAAATACCCGAAACCGATATTACAGTCGGCGGTTCGTCGTCTGTCGGGCATTATTTCAGGGGGGGGCTCTCCCGCTCTCAGGCTTTTCAGGCTTTCAGCAACGAATATATGAAGCGCAACTCCTTCGCGAGACGACGCGTGTCGAGACCTTTTAAAAACGATTGCTCGAAAGAGAGGCCGAAGAATGCCTGTCGGAACATCATGGCGGCACCTTCTATATCCAAGTCCGAGCGTATCTCTCCGTTGTCCTTTGCCGATTGTATGGCGGATTTCCAAAATTCGTAGTCCTGACGGAACAAATCGGCTATCTTCTGTTCGACGTCGGGGTAATAGAGGCGCACCTGCATCAGCAGATGATAATAATAGAAATTGATGCTGCAACCTGCGGGATTGTTGCCGTCGTCGAGCAGCGAGAGAAGTCTGCGCATGGTTTGCTCGACGCCTGCTATGTAACTGTCGATAAATTCCGACAACGAGGCGGTCTCGCTCCGAAACTTGTTCGCCACCGCTTGCATCCCGAATACATATTTATCGACCACGGCCACGAATAAGTCCAACTTGAACGGGAAGTAATAAACCAGTCCGGCTTTCGATAATCCGCAGGCTTTCCCGATCACTACCTGACTCGCTTTCTCATAATTCATTTTGGCGAAAACGCGCAGAGCGTTTTCGAGCACCTCTTCACGATTGGTTATCATACTCGCTCGATTGATTTTATTTGCGAAGATACTAAATTATCGAACATTTCACATCGTCTCGACACGAAGACGAGGATGTTAATTCGTTGCGCGTCCGCTCGTATATCACAAAGACGCTCGTATTTCCCGACAGATAAGAGAACACCCGATTTCACATTTGGGTGTAAAATCGGGTGTCGATTGTGCAAATGCTCGATACTCAAGCGTTCTTGCGGAGAGAGAGGGATTCGAACCCCCGGAGCCTCGCAGCTCAACGGTTTTCAAGACCGCCGCGATCGACCACTCTGCCACCTCTCCGAGTGCAAAAGTAGAACAGTTTTTCGGTTCTACCAAATATTTTCCGCGTTTTTTTATCGCATGCCGCGGCAAGAGGCTCATTATCAACCAAAAATATGCCGTTTTATTTGGTCGTCTCGGAAAAAAGATTAATTTTGTATTCGATAATATACCGCCAACTAACCCTTACAACTTCGATCGTTATGAATAAATCGCAATTAATCAGCGCAGTAGCGGAGCAACTCGCCATGTCGAAAGACGAGGTGCGCAGAGTCGTCGATTCGCTGCTCGGCATAGCGGAACGCACTTTGTCGAATGACGAAAAGGTGCTTATCTCGGGATTCGGCATGTTTTCGGTGGTGCGTACGCCCGAACACATCGGCCGCAATCCGCGTACGGGCGAGAAGGTCAAGGTAGACGAGCGGCGGAACGTTCGTTTCAAATCGAGCATGAATTTGAAATGAGGCCTCGCTTCGCCGACGCATTTGTCGTCGCGAATTTTCGTCGGATTCGCGAAAAAAGATAAATTTGCATCCGAATTTGTTTACGATGCGTTATGAGATCTTTTTGCGCGATATGTTTTTTGCTGCTTACGATATTGTCGGGTTGCGCCGACAGGAAGTATACCCCGCGAAACGGCGATTTGCTGTTCAAGGTGGCGGGAGAATCCGAACCTTCGCAGGCCATCGCCGACGCTACGGCTTGGCACGATTCCGTCAGGTTCTCGCATGTGGCGATCGTCGCGACGGAAAACGGTAGGCCGTATGTGCTCGAAGCCTCGGGCAAAAGAGGCGTTACCCGCACCGAATGGGAGGATTTCATGTCGTCGGCGCCGCTGATCGACGGCAAGGCGGGCGTGGTGGCTATGCGCGTCACGGTCGATTTCTCGGCAGACGAAGCCATAGCGCGGGCGAAAGGGCATCTGGGCGAGGAGTACGATTGGTCGTATTACCCGAACAACGGAAAGATGTATTGCTCGGAACTCGTTTACGAGTGTTTCCGCAGAGAGAACGGGACGCCGTTGTTCACGGCCAAGCCGATGAATTTCCGCGACTCGAAAGGCGATATGCCGAAGTTCTGGGTCGAATTGTTCGAAAAGCTCGGCGAGCCTATCCCCGAGGGTGTCGAGGGCACCAATCCCAACGACATGTCGAAAGAGCCGATCCTGACGGAGGTGTACAGATTCTTTTAGTTAGTCATTGGATTTGAAAAAATATCATGTTCGCCGCCAGCGGCAGGAATGCACGAGCTTTCGGGCGAGATGCAGTCCGCCGCGCGGGGTGGCGGCGAACTGCCGACATTGCAAAGCAATGTCGAGATTTTCCCTTATCCTGCATACCGTTTCAGCAACTCCAGCATTTTGCGATCGAGTTTGTGGCCCTTATAGTTCTCGTATTTCACGTCGCGTCGGCCGCTGTCCAGCACGCCGAACGAGCCCGAGAGATTCCATAGCGACCATCCCCATCCTCTCTCCTCGAATATGTCGAACTGGTCTTCGAGCCACGCCAACGCCACGTCGTGGGGCGTGCGGTTGTGGCATCCGAACTCCCCGATATGAACTCGTCCGCCCTTCGCGATCCACGGTTGCCAGTTGCGGTCGAGCGTCTCGCGCAGCCACTCCTTGTCGTATGTCTTGCCGTTCTCGACGAACGGCCATCCGAGTTTGTCTTCGGGGAAATACATCGGGCCGTCGCCATAGACCCAGTTGGCGGCATAGTGCGATATGAGCATCGGTTGATATCCGCGGCCGCTCTGTATTATGTCGGGCACGTCCGCGAGGCTCATCAACGGACGGTTGCCGACATCCAGCCCGTCGACGATGATGGTACGGCGTCGGCTCACGGCGCGAATTTCGTCGATTAGGCGTCGCGCGACGCGGTCGTAAGCCGCGTCGGCCACCGACGGTGCTTCGTTGATGAGGTTGAAACTGAGCCTGCTCGACGGACACGACTCGTACCGCTCGGCGAAGAGGCGCCAATGGTATGCGCAGGCCTCCAGAGCGTCGTCGTCCTCGAACAGATTCTTTTCGCCGTGCGGCGGGTTGATGCAGTACCCGGGAACGCGATGGAAATTCAGGTTTATGTGTATGCCGTATCGACGTCCCAGCTCCACCGCGCGGTCGATCTCTTTCAGACACTTCTCGTCTGCCCGATACCAGTCGTCCTCGCTGCTCCAGCACCAGTACGACAGCGGTATGCGCGCGAAGTTGAAGCCCCACTCCGCCATTATCTCGAAATCGGACTCCGCGAAGGGTGTCTGGTAGTCGGGATTGAATTTGTTGAGCAGATTGAAGCCTTTCCATAATTTTTTCTTGCCGGCGGGCGCGGCCGACAGATTCGTGTCGCGCAGCAGGGTTGTCGTGGTCGCAGCGCCGACGATGCGGATAAAATCGCGGCGGGTAATGTTCTTGTCGAGTCTCATGGCGGTTGGGTTTTATGTCGAAGATATGCGTAAGTCGAGCGCAAAAGCGAATTCGTTTGCGGCTTTGCCGAGGCGAAGTATCTAAGGTTAAGCCAAAGATAGGCATTTTCGGCGAAAAAAAGAGGGGGATGGAATGTAAAAAACTCGACAACATTTCGCCATCGCGATGCGATGGCGGCAGTTCGCCGCCGCCCCCACGCGGCGGACTGCAACTCGCCGAAGCTCGCGCAGCCCTCCGCCGTCGGCGAACAGCAGCCGAGGCTGCAGATATCGAAAAAAATGCACCGACATAATTATCGGTGCATCTCTTGTTGTCGTGCGTCACGGCCTTTAGTTCGAGAATGTCAGACTCTCGCCATCGGCATCTATTCGGATGGGGCGTTCGCGGTCGACCTCGCCCGCGAGAATCCGTTTCGAAAGGTCGTTTATGACCTCGCGCTGAATGACTCTCTTTACGGGACGCGCGCCGTACATCGGGTCGTACCCCAACCGCGCCATAAGCTCTTTGGCCGCGGCGGTGTATTCGAGGCGTATGCCGTTCTCGGCGAGTATGCGGCGTATGCCGTTCATCTGTATGTCGACGATCTTTTCTATGTCGCGTCTGGTGAGCGGCTCGAACATCACGATCTCGTCTATGCGGTTCAGGAACTCGGGCTTGAGCTGCTGTTTCAGCATCTCTATGACGTCGCGCCGCGTGCGTTCCACCACCTCGTCCGATACCCGCTCGCCGTCGAAGGCGCGCGAGAAGTTCTCCTGAATGATCTGCGAACCCATGTTCGAGGTCATGATTATGATCGTGTTGCGGAAATCGACCGTGCGGCCCTTGTTGTCGGTCAGGCGGCCGTCGTCGAGCACCTGCAACAGAATGTTGAACACATCGGGATGAGCCTTCTCGATCTCGTCGAGCAACACCACCGAATAGGGCTTGCGTCTTACCGCCTCGGTGAGCTGCCCGCCCTCGTCGTAACCGACGTATCCCGGGGGCGCTCCCACCAGACGCGATACGCTGTGCCGCTCCTGATACTCGCTCATGTCGATTCGCGTCATCATCGAGTCGTCGTTGAACAGAAATTCGGCCAAGGCCTTCGCCAGCTCGGTCTTGCCGACGCCCGTGGTGCCGAGGAATATGAACGATCCGATGGGCTTGCGCGAGTCGTTCAACCCCGCGCGCGAGCGGCGCACGGCATCCGATATCACCTCTATGGCGTGCTGCTGACCCACCACGCGCTTATGCAGCTCGTCCTCCATGTGGAGCAGTTTTTCGCGCTCCGAGGCCAGCATGCGCTGCACGGGGATGCCCGTCCACCGCGAAACCACCTCGGCTATGTCCTGCGAATCCACCTCCTCCTTTATCATCGCGTCGCCGCCAGCCGAGGTCAGCCGCAGCTGCTCCTGCAGGGCGTCGATCTGCTTCTCGGCCTCGACGATCTTGCCGTAACGTATCTCGGCCACCTTGCCGTAATCGCCCTGACGCTCGGCCTGCTGCGCCTCGACCTTCAGACGCTCGATCGAATCCTTGTTCGACTGTATCTTCTGCAACAGATCGCGCTCGCCCTGCCATTTGGCACGCAAGGCCGACTCCTTGGATTTGAGTTCCTCTATCTCGCGCGTCAGGTTCTCGACGCGCTGTTCGTCGTTCTCGCGGCGTATCGCCTCGCGTTCGATCTCGAGCTGGCGGATGCGGCGGTCGAGGTTGTCGATATCCTCGGGAACGGAGTTCATCTCCAGACGCAGGTGCGCCGCCGCCTCGTCGATGAGGTCGATGGCCTTGTCGGGCAGGAATCGCGAGGTTATGTAGCGGTGCGACAGCTCCACGGCCGAGATGATCGCCTCGTCCTTGATGCGCACCTGATGGTGGTTCTCGTAACGCTCCTTGAGTCCTCGCAGGATCGATATGGCATCTTCGGTGGTAGGCTCGTCGACCATCACTTTCTGGAAACGACGCTCCAGAGCCTTGTCCTGCTCGAAATATTTCTGAAACTCGTCGAGGGTCGTGGCTCCTATGGTGCGCAGCTCGCCGCGCGCCAAGGCGGGCTTGAGTATGTTGGCCGCATCCATCGCGCCGTTGCTCTTGCCCGCGCCGACCAGAGTGTGTATCTCGTCGATGAAGAGAAGTATCTCGCCGTCGCTGGCTATGACCTCCTGCACGACGCCCTTCAGACGCTCCTCGAACTCGCCTTGGTACTTCGCGCCCGCCACCAGCGCGCCCATGTCGAGCGAGAATATTACCTTCGATTTCAGATTCTCGGGCACGTCGCCGTTCACTATTCGGTGGGCTATTCCCTCGGCGATGGCCGTCTTGCCGATGCCTGCTTCGCCGACCAGAATAGGGTTGTTCTTGGTGCGGCGCGAAAGGATTTGCAACACGCGGCGGATCTCCTCGTCGCGGCCGATTACGGGGTCGAGTTTGCCGTTGCGCGCCTGCTCGTTGAGGTTTACGGCATACTTGCCCAGTGCGTTGAACTCCTGCGAAGCCGTCTGCGAATCGACCGTCGAGCCGCGGCGGAAAGCGCGGATGGCCTCCGTAAGCTCCTTTTCGGTCGCGCCGTTGCGTTTGAGCACGTCGGCCGCCGCGCCGCGCTCGGCCACGAGGGCCAGCAGCAGATGCTCTACCGAAGCGTATTTGTCGTTGAAGTTGCGGGTGAAGTCGACGGCCTTCTGAATGACCTTCGAAGTGTCTGCCGAGAAATATTGCTCGCCGTTGCCGCCCGAAACGCGCGGCAGAGCCTCCAATGCCTTGCGGACCTCCTCGCGCAGCGAACGCGCGTTCACTCCGACTCGCCCCAGCAGAAAGGCGGACAGCGAATCGTCTTCGGCTATTAACGCGCTCAGCAGGTGCATCGGCTCCACGGCCTGCTGCCCGCGCTCCTTGGCGAGCGACACCGCTCCCTGCAACGCCTCTTGTGCCTTGATCGTTAACGAATTGATGTTCATGATATTCTCTGTTTTGTTAATTGTTTCGCATTTATCCGTTAACGTCGCAAATCCTTTGCCATGAGGCCGAATCGGACAGTTTTAACCGTTGCTGTCATGTTTTGGCAGGTTCCGTGTGCCAATTTCCGACATTGTGGCAGAACGCGCATTTATATATATGTATATATGGGTGCAAACGAAAAAGCCGCCCCGAATCGGGACGGCTTGGTGATATTCGGTTCCTCCGAGAGGTTATCGAACCTTGAACTCGGGGTCGGCCTTCAGCGGAATGGGCATCGAGCGGTAGTAACCCGCCTCGAACTTGTCGCGCACCGCCTTGAAGGCGTTGATTGTATACTCCACGTCCTCCATCGTGTGGGCCGCGGTGGGGATCACGCGAAGGATGATCTCGCCCTTGGGGATGACGGGATAGATTACGATCGAGCAAAACAGAGAGTGGTTCTCGCGCAGATCGACGATGAGGTTGGTGCCCTCCTCGTTGCCGCCCTTCATGTAGATGGGGGTGACGGGCGACTGCGTGACGCCGATGTCGAATCCGTTCTCCTTCAGACCGCTCTGGAGAGCGTTGGTTATCTCCCACAGCTTCTGCTGGTACTCGGGGTGGTTGCGGATGAGCTCCATACGCTTCAGCGCGCCGATAACCATAGGCATGGGCAGCGACTTGGCATAGAGCTGCGAACGCATGTTGTAGCGGAACAGGTTGATGAGCCAGCGCGGACCGCTCACGAAAGCGCCGATACCGGCCATCGACTTGGCGAAGGTGTTGAACAACACGTCCACCTCGTCCACCACGCCGAAGTGCGCCGCGGTGCCTCGGCCGCCCGGGCCCATCGTGCCGAATCCGTGTGCGTCGTCGACGAGCAGACGGAAATTGAAGTCCTTCTTGGCCTTGACGATGACGTCCAGAAAGCCCAGATCGCCCTTCATGCCGAACACGCCCTCGGTGATTACCAGTACGCCGCCTTTCTGCTCGTCGGCCAGCTCGGTGGCGTGCTTGAGTTGCAGACGCAGCGACTCCTCGTTATTGTGGGCGTATACGAAACGCTTGCCCTTGTGCATGCGCAGACCGTCGATGATGCAGGCGTGAGCCTCGGCGTCGTAAACCACCACGTCGCGCGGGGTGAGCAGGCAGTCGATGATCGAGATCATGCCCTGATATCCGAAGTTGAGCAGGAAAGCGTCCTCCTTGCCGACGAACTCGGCCAGCTCGCGCTCCAGCTGCTCGTGGTATTTGGTTTGGCCGCTCATCATTCGGGCGCCCATCGGGGCCGCCATGCCGAACTCGGCCGCGCCCGCGGCGTCGGCCTTGCGCACCTCGGGGTGGTTGGCCAGCCCCAGATAGTTGTTCAAGCTCCAGTTGAGCATCATTTTACCGCGGAAACGCATGTGGGGACCCAGCTCGCCCTCCAACTTGGGGAATGCGAAATAGCCGTGCACCAGCTGCATGTACTGGCCGATGGGGCCGCCCGCATTCTTCTCCAGTCTTTCGAAAATATCTACCATATTTTTAAGTTGATTGAGTTATGTCGTCGCTTGCAATCGGTTTAAATTATACAAAAGTATAAAAAATTCGCATACCGTGTCGTCGTGAGGCGCCCAAATGGCTCCTCGGGGCGCGAAAAATAGGTATTTATACTTACCGAGCGCAAAAACACGCGCCGAATTGACGGCGTCGGTTGCGAGATACGGGATTTTTTCATATCTTCGCAAGGAGATAAACAGAACTCGTCACTATGAAATATAACAGAATCCTTCTGAAACTGAGCGGAGAATCGCTTCAGGGCGAACAGAAATACGGCATTTCGACCGATGTGCTCCGATCGTACGCCGCGCAGATCAAGGCCGCCGCGGCCTCGGGCGTGCAGATTGGCATCGTTATTGGCGGAGGCAACATATTCCGCGGCATGCAAGGCGTGGGGCGCGGCTTCGACCGTGTGAAAGGCGACCAGATGGGTATGCTCGCCACCATCGTCAACTCGCTGGCCTTGCAGTCGGCGTTGGAGGCCGACGGAGTCAAGACCAAGGTGCTCACGTCGATACGCATGGAGCCGATAGGCGAATACTACTCCAAGGCGCGCGCCATCGAGTACCTCGAGGCGGGCTATGTGGTCATCATCGGCGGCGGCACGTCTAATCCCTACTTCTCGACCGACACGGCATCGGCCCTGCGCGGCATCGAGATCGAGGCCGACGTGATGTTCAAGGGCACCCGTGTCGACGGCGTTTACACGGCCGATCCCGAGAAGGATCCCTCGGCCGAGAAGTTCGACCGCATCACTTTCGACGAGGTCTACACGCGCAACCTCAAGGTGATGGATATGACCGCTTTCACCCTCTGCAAGGAGAACGGATTGGATATAATCGTGTTCGACATGGACACCGAAGGCAATCTGCAAAAGGTGCTCGACGGCGAGGCTATCGGAACGCTGGTTTGCAAGGAGTGACGCCGCTTCGCCTGCGGCGCGGGCGCTCGACAGACGATAAAACGGCGCGAGACTCGGCAGTCTGCGCATAAAACGATAAGATTATGAAAAACATTCTTTCATGCCGCAAGGCATACATCATGGCGGCGCTCGCGGCGTTGCTCTCGATAGCGATCCCCTCTGCCGCCTCGGCGCAGGGCGCGAACGACGACATCGTCGCCTCTACTATCCTCAAGCAGGGCGACGCTGCGCCCGACTTCACCGTCGACGCGCTCGACGGCGCGAAGGTCCGGCTCTCGACGCTGAAGGGCAAGGTCGTGCTGGTAAACTTCTGGGCGACATGGTGCCCGCCGTGCCGCGAGGAGCTCAAGCACGTGCAGAAGGAGATCATCGACCGCTTCGCGGGCAAGGATTTCGTGTTCATGCCCATATCGCGCGGCGAGAAACCCTCGGTGGTGGAGTCTTTCATGGCCAAGATGGGATATACGTTCCCCGTGTACGTCGACCCGAAGCAGGAGGTGTTCAAACTCTTCGCCACGAACTACATCCCGCGCAACTTCCTCATCGGCAAGGATGGCAAGGTGAAGTACGTGTCGGTGGGTTACGACGCCAAGGAGTTCGCCAAGCTGATCGAGGCCATCGAGCGGGAGTTGAAATAACGGCGCGGTTGGGCCACCCCCGTCGACCCGAACGGAAAGAAATTTTAAGCAATAACTACTATGGATACTAAAACGATTATCAGTGAGGCTACCGACCGCATGAAACGCACGGTCGACCACCTCGACGAAGAACTCGCCAACATTCGCGCAGGCAAGGCTTCGACCAATGTGCTCAACAGCGTCATGGTCGAATATTACGGTTCGCAGACCCCCGTGTCGGGCGTCGCCAGCGTCACCGTGCCCGATGCGCGCACCATTCTCATACAGCCGTGGGACAAGAACATGATCCGCATGATCGAAAAGGCGATCCTCGACTCGAACATCGGTCTTACGCCCTCCAACAACGGCGAGCAGATACGTTTGTCGATTCCGCCCCTTACCGAGGAGCGCCGTAAGGAGCTCGTGAAGCAGGTGCGCGGTGCGGGCGAAACGGCCCGCATAAGTCTCCGCAACGCGCGTCGCGATGCCGTCGAGGCTTTCAAGAAGGCCCAGAAAGAGGGTATGCCCGAGGATGAGGCGAAGGACGGCGAGGCTCAGGCGCAGAAACTTCTGGAGAAGTATTCGAAGCAGCTCGACACGTTGATGGATACCAAGGAGAAAGAGATCATGACCGTCTGATCCGCGCTCCGATTATGTTTTCGTCCGCCCGACTTTTTTTTTCGGGCGGACGTTTTTTATCGGGGCATGCGACTCGCCGAAGATAGGTTTTGTCAATAATTCACACGCGCCAGCACACCGCTCCGCGGTGTTATCTTCGGCGGCTTTTATTCGGGCAGCAGCCTGCGGAGACCGCGAGAATGAGCTATGCGAATAGCGGGCCTCCGCGGGGCGAAGGCTGCGGCCCGCGCGGTTCTTCGAACCGCAATACCTTTAATACATAATTAAGATATACGTTACCTTTTGCGCGGCCAAAAGGTAACGCCAACCGACGCCAAGCCGAGGGCAATCATGCTTGCATGAATTGCCGAGGCGCGAAGGAGGAAAACAAGCGCAGCGCAGTTAAAACCCGCCGCGCTGAAACGATTTCGGGATCGGTCTCGCGACTGCGCTAAATCGGATGCCTTCGGCACTTTTGAAGCAATCAAAAGTTCGCTTCGCAGACGTTTTCTCGCCTCGGCATAGCTCGAACAAGTTCGGCTCTGCACTCGGCTTATCGA
>CAJUMU010000012.1 GCA_910587675.1 uncultured Alistipes sp.
CTATTTTCCGTGTTTTCGGGGGATCTTTTGAGATTTCAGACGCAAATTTCGGGTCGCAGCCTGCGGAGACCGCGTGAATGAGCTGTGCGAATAGCGGGCCTCCGCGGGGCAGAGGCTGCGGCCCGCACGACTCTGCGAGTCGTATCTAATTCACACGCGACAGCAAAAAATGACGCGGGATTGGCTGACGCATGTTAATATTAGATGCGAGCCGCCGAAGATAACACCGTAAAGCGGTGTGCTGCCACATGTGTATCCTCCGCCACCGCTCTATTCTTTCGACACACTCTTCTTCTGCGGGAGTTTTCGACAAACATTTTATTATTTTTTTGTTTTTCTCTTTATTAAAATAAATGAATAATAATATAAATAATAGCTGTTCATAGTGTCGATATCTTAGGGGAAGATTATTTATCGACAATCGCGAAAGAGGATTTATCATAGTTTGTCGATAGTTTGGATCGATGTCAAAACCGCCGAAACCAGTATGATATGAATCGTCAGCCGCCCGAGCGATCCCCCGTTATGAAAAATGTGCCGAAAATGCTGTTAACATATCGACACATTTTATTTGTTTGTCTTAGCCTGCCGTTTTCGGTTGATAACCGCGATGATAAGTTTCGACAAAAAAGTGCATTAAAATTCGTTCATTCCGCTCGCCCCTTGATTATCATGCGTTTGGATTTTCGACGATTTTAGAGATCGAATTTTTGTTACGAGTTGTCGTGCGGTTTTCATCGGCGTTGTCAACACTTTTCGACGGTGTTGTGAACAATTTTTTCGGCTATTTCGCGATAGTAACCCTCCACGTACGGATCCGTCGACACCGAGGGGCGACCCTGCTCCGAACCCTCCATTATCGACTGCACGATGGGGATCTCGCCCAAGAAAGGCACCCCCGCCTGCTCGGCATACGCGCGCGCGCCTCCGTGTCCGAAGATGTAGTAACGGTTCTCGGGCAGCTCCTTGGGCGTGAACCACGCCATGTTCTCTATAACGCCCAGCACGGGCACCTTCACCTGCTCGTGGCGGAACATCTCCACCCCGCGCACCACGTCGGCCACGGCCACCTGCTGGGGCGTGGAGACTATGACCGCGCCGTCGAGACGTATCTCCGATATTATAGTGAGGTGTATGTCGCCCGTTCCCGGGGGCATGTCGATGAGCAGAAAATCCAACCCTCCCCACATGGTCTGGTGCAGGAGCTGTTTCAACGCGTTGGTGGCCATCGCGCCGCGCCACATCAGGGCGTCGTCGGGACGGATGAAGAATCCTATCGACATCAACTCTATCTCCGCGCTTCGGGCGGGCACGATGTAATCCATGCCGTCCCGCTGTACGGCGTCGGGCGCGTAACCTTCCAGTCCGAACATCTTGGGCTGCGACGGACCGTAAATGTCGGCGTCGAGAATACCCACCCGATAACCCATGTCGCGCAGCGTGGCGGCCAGATTGGCCGTTACGGTCGATTTTCCCACGCCGCCCTTGCCCGAGGCCACGGCTATGATCTTGCCTACGCTCTTGGTCGCGCTCTCGCGCTTGGGAGGCTGCTGTTTGGGCGCGCCCTCCTTGATCGCCACCGTCACCTGCGCCTCGGGAAAACGCTCCTTCAACGCCTGCTCGGCCTGCATGCGTATCCGCGCCGCGAAGGGATCGCGCGCCTTGGGAAAACGCAGCACGACCGTCACCTTTCCGTCGGCTGCGCTCACCGAATCGACCATGCCGCTCTCCGCTATGTCGCGTCCCGTTTCGGGGTGTGCGATCCGCGCGAGCACCGATCTTATTTCACTCTCCATGATATTGTGTTTTTTTTGTGTTGTGTAATTCGTACAGACGCAAATTTACGGCTTAATTTCCGATTAACGGCCGTCGGAATTTGTATTTGCGGCGAATATTCCTATTTTTGTGTCGACCTTAAGATTATCTTTCGCATGAAAAGACTCGTTTTACTCTCTTTTTCGGCTCTTATGTTTTGGGGCGTCGCATCGGCGCAAACGAACGACGACGCGGCCGCATCGGCTTGGCTGCGCAACATGAGCCGCGTGGAGCGCCGCACCATGCGCAGCGAAGTGTTGGGCGCCGACCGCAACTATACGGTTTTTCTGCCTGCGGGTTACGATGCCGATCCGTCGCGACGCTACCCCGTCCTCTACCTGCTGCACGGCATGAACGACACGGACCGCAGCTGGTACGACCGCGGCCACGTGAAGGACGTGATGGATCAGCTCACGGCGTCGGGCGAGGCCTGCGCCATGATTATCGTCACGCCCGATGCGGGCGGCAGCGTGTCCGAGGGTAAGTGGAACGGTTATTTCGATATGGAGGGGTGGCCCTACGAGCGGTTCTTCTTCGAGGAGTTCGTGCCCGAGGTCGAGAGCAGGTTCCGCATCGAGGCCGACAAGAGTCATCGTGCCATAGCGGGACTTTCGATGGGCGGCGGCGGTTGCGCGAGCTATGCCCAGCGTCATCCCGACATGTTTTGCGCCTGCTATGCCATGAGCGCGTTGATGCACCTGCCCGAGGCTGCGGCCGACAAGGTGCTGTCGGGCGACAAGACGGCTCTGCTGACCGACGCGGTGCATCGCCTGAGCTGCGTGGAGTATGTGCGCACGGCCGACGAAGCGGCGCGAAACGCTCTGCGGTCGGTCGCGTGGTTCGTCGACTGCGGCGACGACGATTTTCTGTTCGACTGCAATATCGACTTCGTGAAGGCCATGCGCGCGGCATGGATCCCGTGCGAACTTCGGGTCCGCGACGGAGGCCACACGTGGGAATATTGGCACTCGGCCCTCTATACGGCCCTGCCATTCGTGTCGCGGAAATTCGGTTTTATGTAAAAAAGTGAAAATTTTTCGGCGAAAAGTTTGCAGATAACATTTTTTGCCCTATCTTTGCAGCATAAAATCATGGTGGATTCATCTAAGGGCTAGGATACATGCCTCTCACGCATGACATAGGGGTTCGAATCCCCTATCCACTACACGAAGCGATCGGAGACGGTCGCTTTTTTTGTTTCGGGTTTTCGGGCTTCGAAGGCGCGGTTCCGCCGAGGGCGATACCCTATCATATAATCCCGCCGATTTCTTTTCGCCGATGTAATTTTTTTTGTTAACTTGCGACTATTGATATGAATGATTAAACATAAGAGACCGCTATGATCGTTTTGTTGCTCGTGTGTTCGGTATCGACCTTGATGTTTAAGATATCGAAACGTTAACCGCTCGGCAGCCCTATGAAGCGAAACGAGGAGGAGTTCACCGACATCGTCGAACGGTACAAGGCCGTCATCTACAAGGTGTGTTCGGTATATGCCGACGACCGCGAGGAGATGGCCGACTACTATCAGGAGGTGCTCGCGAACCTATGGCGCAGCTATGCGAGTTTTCGCGGCGAGAGTTCGCTTTCGACGTGGATCTATCGCGTCGCGCTCTATACCTGCGTGTCGTTCGTGCGTCGCAAATCGTCGCGTCCCCGCAGCGTTTCGCTCGACGTGGGCGCGGCGCTCTACGAGGAGGACGACCGCAGCTTGCAGCTGAAGGAGCTTTACAGACTCATAGGACGCCTCAACCGTTTCGACAGGGCGTTGATACTGTTGTGGCTCGAGGAGCGGTCTTACGCCGAGATATCGGAGATTATGGGTATAACCAAATCGAACGTGGCGGTGAAGCTGATGCGCATCAAGGAGCGTTTGCAGCGCATGAGCGAGGAGTGAGAGAATTATACGAGAAGAGAGTTTATGGCCGGATTGAATATCGATGAAATACGCCGCGAGTGGTCGGAGTTGTCGCGCAGAGTCGAGCGCGAACGTATCGTCACGCCCGAGATGTTGCGCGCGGCCGTTAAGGGCGACGCGGGCAAGTTGCGACGCTACGGATGGTTGAACGTGGCGGCGGGATTGCTGTTCGGTTTTTTTCTGCTTTTCGAGGTTTGGAATTCGGAGAGGATGGATGATGTCATGATTCCGTTGACGCTCTTTTTCATGGCGGGAATGGCGTCGTCGGTATACCAGATCAGGGTCTATATGCGTGCCGACGATCCTCGGATGAGCCTCGTGGAGCGCGAGCGGATGTTGATCGGTTATTCGCGCTTCTCGCGCGCGGCGATGCGGTGGGGGTTCACATACATAGCCGCCGTATTCGGGCTTAAGATAGTTTTCGATTTCATCGGCAGCTCCGAGGAGTGGTGGAGCTTCCTGCTGCTCGCCGCGGCGCTGACGCTGTTGTTCGTGAGCGGATACGCTCTTGCCGTGCGTCTCGAACGCTGGGAACAACGACGCATCGAATCTCTCAAACACGCCATGCGCGAGTTGGATGATTTTCTTCGCGAGTGTGAGTAGAATGTCTTTCGTGCGACTCGGATAGTCGTAATACATAATTATATACATTCGGGCGGCAGCCTGCGGAGCGACCGCGTGAATGAGCTATGCGAATAGCGGGCCTCCGCGGGGCAGAGGCTGCGGCCCGCGCGGTTCTGCGAACTGCATTTTGCTGACGCACGTGAATTGTCGACAAAATCTATCTTCGGCGGCTGCGGGGGTCGCACCGAAGGTGCGAGCCGCCGAAGATAACACCGCAAAGCGGTGCGCTGACGCGGGTATATTGCCGTGCGCGAATCCGCGAACGGTCGATAAACGAAAAATCCCGTCTTTCGAAAACCGAAAGACAGGATATCATTAATATTATGGTCGCGGCGCTTACTGCCTGATCCAAGAGAGCAGCTCCTTGAACGTCGGTTTCTTGCCGTGCATGAAGATACCAACGCGGTAGATCTTGCCCGCGGCCCACGCCATGCCCGCGACAGAGGCGTAGAGCACCGCGAGCGACAGCGCGATCTGCCAAGTGGCTATGTCGAACGGTATGCGCGCCATCATCACCACGGGCGAGGTGAAGGGTATCATCGAAGCCCAGAACGCCAGCGACGAGTTGGGATCGTTGAAGACCGACATGGCCAGTATGATCGCCAGAATGATGGGTATGGTGACGGGCGTCTGCAACTGCTGGGCGTCCTGAATCGAATCGACGCTCGAACCCACGGCTGCGAACATTGCCGAATAGAAGAGGAATCCGCCCGTGAGGAACAGCAGCAGCCACACGAACATCATCACGATGCGCACGGGGTCGGTCGCCAGCGACACGGCCGACAACATATCGGCGTCGATACCCGCCTCGGCCGAGGTTATGGCTCCGCTCCGCACGGCCTCCACGCTCTGCATCACGCCGTCGGGCATGATCGCGGGCAGCACCACGGCGCCCACGCCGCACACCAGCACGGCCCAGATGGCGATCTGCGTCACGGCCACCGCCGCCACGCCCAGAATCTTGCCCATCATCAGCCGGAACGGCGACACGCTCGACACCAGCACGTCGAGCACGCGGCTGCCCTTCTCCTCGATCACCGAGGTCATGACCATCGAGCCATATATCAAAAGGAACATGTAGAGCATCATGCCGAGGAAGATTCCCATCATGTAGGCCGTCCCCGACGAGGTGGCCTCCTTCTCCTCGCCCTCGGCCGCCAGATCGTTGCGGTAGGTGGAGAGAGTCACCGAAGCCTTCACGTCGCGCATTATCTGCTCCAGATTGTCGATATCGTAACGCTTCAGACGCTCGCGCTCGATGATCTTCTCCATCTGCGACGATATGGAGCTTTCGAGCGACATCGACGACGACGAATTGGTGTAGAGCTTGGCGTTCGAGGGGTTGTCGACTATGTCGCCGCCGATCCACAGCACGCCGAAACGGTCGGCGCGCGCGCGGGCCTCGTCGGGCGCGAGCGTCGACGTCTCGAACACCACGTCGTCGTCGCCCGTGAGCTGCGAGGCTATGACGCCGCTGTCGTCCACCACGAGCAGGGTCTTGGTCTCGCCCTTGGCGAAGATCATCATCAGCGTCGGCGCCGCCATCAGGGCGATCATGAGCACCGGCATGAGCACGGTGGTTATGATGAATGACTTTTTGCGTACCCGCTCGTTGAATTCGCGGGCTATGATTATGCCTGTCTTATTCATGATATGTGTTTTTTTCGGTTTGTCAAAGGGTTCCTTCCACGGCGCGGATGAATATCTCGTTCATGCTCGGCATCACCTCGCCGAACGAACGCAGCTCGACGGTTTCATTCACGGCCGTGACGGTCTCGCGCACCGTCGCCTCGGGCTTCAGACGCAGACGCATAGTGCGATAGGGGGTGTCGGCGGGCTCCGTCTCGCCGAGGATGTCGGCCATGGGCCCCACGGCCGCGGCCAGCGCGGCGGCCGCGCCGCCGTATGTCACCTCGAAGATGTTCCGTCCGAAGCGGCGACGCACCTCGTCGACCGATCCCGAGAGTATGTTGTGCGATTTGTCGATGAGCGTTATGTGGTCGCAGATCTCCTCCACGCTCGACATGTTGTGCGTCGAGAAGATCACGGTGGCGCCCTCGTCCCTCAACCGCAGTATCTCCTGCTTGAGCAGGTTGGCGTTGATGGGGTCGAAGCCCGAGAAGGGCTCGTCGAAGATCAGCAGCTTGGGTTTGTGCAGCACGGTGGTGATGAACTGCACCTTCTGCGCCATGCCTTTCGACAGATCCTCCACCTTGCGGTTCCACCAATCTTCGATGCCGAAGCGCACGAACCACTCCTTCAGCCGCGCGACGGCCTCCTTGCGCGAGAGACCCTTCAGTCGGGCGAAGAATACGGCCTGCTCGCCCACCTTCATCTTTTTGTAGAGGCCGCGTTCCTCGGGCAGGTAGCCGATACGATAGATATCGTCGTCGGCGATAGCGTGCCCGTCGAAGACGACGCGCCCTTCGTCGGGCAGCGTGATGCGGGTAATGACGCGTATGAGCGTCGTCTTGCCCGCGCCGTTGGGACCCAAGAGTCCGTAAATCGAGCCTTGCGGCACTGAGAGCGACACGTTGTCGAGAGCCGTATGGGCCGAGTAACGTTTGGTGACGTTCTCTATTTGCAAAATGTCCATTTTGTGTTCGGGGTTTACGTGTGTAATATCGTTCGTTTACAATAGTCGTCCGACGAAGCGTAAAATTACAAAAAAAGAGGAAAAAAACGCGCGCAGTTTGCCGCGCGACTCGCAGAGTCGCAAAATACACAATGCAGTTCGCAGAACTGCGCGGGCCGCAGCCTTCGCCCCGCGGAGGCCCGCAACTCGTTCTACACTCGTTCGCGGTCTCCGCAGGCCGCGGCCCGAACGACCTCCCACGTCATTCCACATTTTGTAACTCGCAAGGCTCGTTTTGTCCCCCGCCGTCGGCGAACAGCAGGCCGCGGCCCGAAAAACATCCCCGCCATACGCCAAAAAAGAGCGGCATGACGGGGATGATCGGCGCGGAACGGCGCGCGGCCGTCAATACAATCCTCGCAGCATAAGTTGGAAGTATACGGGCTTGAGCATGTAGACTTTCAGGATCCATGCCACCCACTGCTCGCGCGACATGTCGAAGAGCGAGAAGGGGAAAGTGATTTTGGGCTCCTTGGCGTAGTCGAACTCGCACAGCAGCACGTGGCCGTAATCGGTCACGATGGGGCATGCGGCGTAACCGTCGTACTTGGCCTCGGGCGCGCGGCCCTCCATGATCGACACCAGATTCTCCACCGCCACGGGCAGCTGCTTGCGCACGGCGGCCGACGTCTTGCTGGTGGGGATGCCCGCGCAGTCGCCCAGACATATTATGTTCGGGTATGCGAGGTGTACGAGGGTCTCCTTGTCGGTCATGGCCCAGCCGTCGGCGGCCAGTTTGCCCTCGGTCCAGCTCAGGCCCGATTCACGCACGAAGTCGGGAGCCGACTGGGGCGCCATGAAGTGCATGAAGTCGTAATCCTCGGTAAAGGGCGTCACGATCTTCTCGTCGCCCGCGGTCTCCACGCGCTCGAAATAGGCGCGCTTGGCCGAGGTGTCGATACCCTTCAGGCGGACGTTCACGTCTACGGGAATATTGCGTTCGGCATATATCTCCTCCAGTCGTTTGGTGAAGTAGGGCACGTCGTAGAGCTGCTTTTCGGCCGTGTAGTAGTGCAGGTCGATGTCGGCCGTCTTGCCGTTCTTGCGGGCGTTGTCCCACGTGAGAAGGCACACCTTCTTGGGCGCGCCGCCGCACTTGTGCTTGGTGTAGGTGTCGCAGAAGATTCCGCGGCCGCCCTTCTCGGCGAACTCCTTCATCGCGGGCCACGTGCGCTGCGCACCCACGTGGTCGTATATGCTGTGGGCGTTGCCCTGCCCCAGAGTATCCTTGGTGATGCCCTCGACCTTGTCCCAGTTGACCTGCGCTCCCGGGGCCAGCACCAGAAAATCGTAATCGATCTTGCCGTTCGAGGCCGTTTCGAGAGAGTTGGCGTCGGGATGGATTATCTTCACGTAATCCTTCACCCACTTCACGCCCTCGGGCATGCAGTCGGCCTGCGGTTTCCACACGTCGTCGGCGCCGTAGACGCCGCTCGCGATGAGGGTGAAACCGGGCTGGTAGAACTGGCGGTCGCTCGGGTCGATCAACGTTATGTCGGGATTCTTCAACGCGCGCTTCAGCCGCGCAGCCATGCCGATGCCCGCCGCGCCGCCGCCCACGATGACGATGCGGCCCTTGGCGGCGCTCTTGGCGGCGTATGCCTTGTCGGTGCCTAACGCGAGGAACGCGCCCGCTGCGGCCATCAGTTGCAGGAACTGCGCGCGCGAGATCACGCCGTCGCGCTCCATCTTCTTCAGCTCCTTTTCAAAATCGAGGTTTTCCATAGTATCTTTGAGGTGTTATATCATTATAGTTGCAGTCTGCGAACGGTACGCATAATACGTTTGCGACTCGCAGAGTCGCGCAGTTCGCCGCCGCCCCCACGCGGAGGACTGCAACTCGCTTTACGCTCGGTTCCGTCCTCCGCCGTCTGCGAACCGCGATAATCCCGTCATAAAACGGACGTAACGTACGCTCCGTCGCAAAGATAATTTTTTTTCGCGATAAAATCCTATTTTTCGGCCTGCCGTTCCCGTCCTCGCAAACGTTCGCGGAACGTTCCGACCCAATACCCCGCGGCGAAGGGCAGTCCGAGCACGATGAGAGCGAGCGCTATGGCCCACACGGCGATCCTGCCCACCGATGCCATGACGCGGTCCATGACTTGCGCCACCACGCTGTCGGCTATGCCGCGCCCCTGCTCGATGGCCGCTTCGCGCTCGGCCGAGACGAACCGCTGTATCTCGTTGCGCTGGCGGTCGATCTGTCCGAAAGCGTTGTCGAGGCTGCGTTCGAAGGTGCGCATCATCGTCTCCACGTGGACGTTGAACACCGCCAGCACCGTGTCGGATATCTGCGGGATGTTCTCCATCACCACCACTATGCGTTCGAAATTGCTTTCGAGGCTGTCGAGCTGCCGCTGCACGGCTTGGGCGGTGCTGTCGCGCTCCCATTCGATCTCGACAATGTCCTTGGTCCACGACAGAGTATTCATCGCCTGCCCCGTCTGCCCCGTCATGCGGTCGCTCATGTCGGACACCACGTCGGCGATCGATCCCGTGGCGTACGACAGCTCCACCCCGTGCTCGTTCATGAACTCGATCCACGCCAGCGTGGTATTGGGCGGCACCTCGCCCTCGCTCAGGGGATTTTCGGCTATGTAACGCCCCACGTACTCTTTCATCAAGCGGTAACGCTCGCCGTCGAGAGCGTCCTGCGCCACCGAGTCGACGCGCAGCGTCATGCGCCGCACCGCCTCGCGGGCATAGTCGGAGTAGGGTCCGAAGAGCATCGAATCGGGCGCGGCGTCGAACGACGACTCCATGCGGCGGAACAGGATCCACGTGTCGGCCAGAGCCACGTCGGGAATGCCCTGCATGGCGGCCGAGACCGCCGCGCGCGTGGCGCGGATCTTCCACCGTATGGCGCGTATGCGTATCTTGGGGTCGTCCGAGCAGGCTATCGAGTCGGCTGCGGCCACCACCTCGTTCGAAAGTCCGTAATAGAGGCCGCGGGTCATGACCCTCACGCGGGCCTCCGACTTGGGCAGCTCGTCGCCCGTGTCGAGCGAGAATTTCAGCAGCGAGCACCCCGTCAGAGCGACGGCCAACGCCGCGGACAACAATATTTCCGTAAAGATTCGTTTCATGAGTCGGTATTTTCGGAGTTTCGGGGTTTCGAGGGAGCGCGGGCGTCGCCGCGTCGGGCCGTTACAGCCACTTCTTGTATTTGAAGAACCAGAATGTCGCGCCCGAGAACAACAGCATCAACCCTATGGCGAACAGATATCCGAGCGGCAGGGTGTAATCGCCTATTTCGAGCGTCCACTCCAGTTCGGGCATCGAACGGAAGTTCATGCCGTAGATGCTGGCTATGAGCGTGGCGGGCAGGAATATGACGGCGGCCACCGAGAAGATCTTCACGATCTCGTTCTGCTCGATGTTGATGAGGCCGAGGGCCGAATCCTGTATGTAGTCGAGTCGCTGGAAACTGAAGTCGGCGTGGTTGATGAGCGAGTTCACATCCTTGAGCATGAGTTGCAGACGCGGGTAGACGTCGTTGGGGAAACGCTCGCTTTTGAGTATGCTCGACAGTATGCGCTGACGGTCGAAGATGTTCTCGCGCAGCACCATGGTGTTCTCCTGCAAGGCGTTGATGCGGTGGATGACGGCCTTGTCGATCGAGTCCTCGGTGATGATGTCCTTGCTCAGCGCGGCCACCTGCTTGGCGACGAACTCCACGAGGTCGGCGTCGAAGTCGATGCGCACCTCCAGAAGCGAAATGAATATGTGGTAACCCGTCGAATATCCGCGGTAGTTCATCTGCAAACGCTTCTCGGCCTCGCGGAACGTGCGCGACTCGGAGTTGCGCACCGACACCAGCACGCCCTCGTTCGAGATGATGAACGACACGGGCTCCACGGTGAACGAGTCGCCCGCGGGAACGAAGAAGTTGGTGTTGGAGATGATGGAGTTCTCCGTTTCGGAGTATTTCGATGTCGACTCGATCTCCTCCACCTGCTGGCGGGTCTGGAGACTCTCCTCCATGAAGTTCTCGACGGCCTTCTGCTCCTTGATCGAGGGCGAGAGCAGGTCGATCCACAGAATGTCGTCGTAACCCAACGTGTCGAGCAGATCGGGTTCGGCGTTGCGGATTATCTTGTTGTATTGCTTGAGGTAGATGGTAATCATGGGGCTGCATGTTTTACGGGTTGAACTCCTTGTTCGGATGCTGACGGGCGCGCAACACGCCTCGCCGAGAGTCACCGTCGCCTGCGGCGGTCACCCTCTTCAGCCCGGATTGGATCGGGGCGTTATCTTCAGGCCCGCGTTCCAGAACTTTTGCAGCGCCGCATGCTTCTCGGCGTTGAATACGAAATCGATGTTTTGCGTCAGATAGGCGTAAGCGTCGTACGGCTTTCGGTCGAAACCCTCCTCCACGACGGCCTCCCATATCGACTCCACTCCCATCGTCAAGGCGCGTTGCAGAGCGTCTATAGCCTCGTAAGAGGTTCCTTTGCGGGCCACCCACACCGCGAAGGCGAAGGGCATGCCCGTCTGCGCGCGCCACTCCTCGGCCAGATCGTACGAATAGGCGAAGAGTCCCTCGTGGTCGAACACCTTGTCGCCGATGAGCAGAAAAGCGTCCCCCTCGCGGGCGTACGCCACCTGCGAGTAGTCGTCGAGCGTGTACCATTCGGGGGCGATTTTCCACCGCGCGGCGGCCAGATAACCCGTCAGCTGCACCGAGGTGCGCGAGTGGGCGTCGAGGAATATGCGGCGCACCTTCTCGATCGGAGTGTTCGACAACAGCACCACCGTGCGCACGGGCCCCGAAGCGCCCACGCAGTAATCGGTAATTATATCGGTGGATCTCATCTGCGGAACCGCAGCCGAGGGGATGAGGGCTATATCGGCCAGACCTCGGGCGTAATTCTCCACGCAATCGGCGGGAGGAGCGAGCAGAAGATCGGCGCGAAGATTACCCTCGTGCCTTATGCCGTATATGAACGGTATCGTATTCAGATACGACACAGCCGCTATGCGTGGAATGTTGACCATCGTCCATACGTTTCTCCTGAAAGTTTCTCTGCCGGCAGCCCGCCGAATCCGAGCGGACTCCCGACCCGCAAAGATAACAAATCGTATGCAAAATAGCAAATAATATTCGGGCGCATAAAAAGAAATGACTGTGCGCAAAAACACTCCGAAAGGTTTGGGGCGGATGTTTCGACATCGCGCCGCGATGTCGGCAGTCCGCCGCCGCCCCACGCGGCGGACTGCTGCTCGCTTTTCGCTCGCTCGCGTCCCCCGCCGACGGCGAACCGCGGAAACATTCGACGAAGCTCCGATATCGTCGAGGACCGACACAAAAAATCGGCCCGCGCCTGACGCGCGAGCCGACGACTCCCCGACCGACGGGGATTTTACTTTATATCTATCGAGTTCAAAACCTCCAGACGTCCGTCGGCGATGATCTTGAGTATCAACTCGCCGAACAGAGTGTTCTGCCATGCGAACCACTCGCGGGTGAAGTGCTCGGGGTCGTTCACGTCGAACGACTCGTGCATGAATCCCGTGCCCGCGTCGGTGCGCATCAGCATCTCTATGCACTCCTTGATCTCGGCGTCGTCGTCCGAGGTGAACGCCTTCATCATGATGCTCATGGGCCAAGCCATGTCGTAACCCACGTGCGGACCTCCTATGCCCTCGCCCGCCTTGCCGCGGAAGAAGTAGGGGTTGTTCTCGCTCCACACGAAGCGGCGCGTGGCGGCATAGATGTCGTCGTCGATGACCTCGGGGTTGAGGTATTTCATCGCCAGCAGGCTCGGCACGTTGGCGTCGTCCATCAGGTGGTAGTTGCCGAAGCCGTCGACCTCGAAGGCGTACATGCGGCCGAATTCGGGGTGGTCGTAAACGGCGTACTTGTCGAGCGCGGCGGCAACCTCGTCGGCCAGCGCGACGCACTCGGCAGCCAGCGCGGTCTCGCCGTTCACCTTGGCGAGGATCTCGGCGGCCTTGCGCAGCGACGACACGGCGAAGAAGTTCGACGGCACGAGGAACTGGAACACCGTGGCGTCGTCCGACGGACGGAAGCTCGACACGATGAGCCCAACGGGGTTCACGGGCGCGCCCAGACCGTCGTTCGAGAGGGTGTCGAACTGGCGGTCGGTCTTGCGGCGGAATTTGTAGGGTCCGACGCCCTCCTTGCGCTGCTGCTCGCGGAACGTCTTCAGGATCTTGCCCACGGCCTCGACCCACTCGTCGCCGAAAACGGACGCGTCGCCCGTCGCCAGCCAGTACCAATAGGCCAGACGGATGGGATAGCAGAGCGAGTCGATCTCGTACTTGCGCTCGTGCAGTTCGGGCTTCATGTCGGTGAAATCCGACTCCCAGTCCGATCCCGTGGGTCCGTCGTTGAAGGCGTTGGCATAGGGGTCTATGTTGATGCACTTTATCTGACGGTTGATAACGCCCGCCAGCATTGCCTTCAACTCGGCGTCGTCGGCCGCCAGCTGAACGTACGGCCATACCTGAGCGCCCGAGTCGCGCAGCCACATGGCGTGGATGTCGCCCGTGTAGACGAAGGTGTCGTCCTTGCCGTCGGCGTCCTTGCGGTAGTGCACCGTGGTGTCGAGGGTGTTTGGGAAGCAGTTGCCGAACATCCATGCCAGACGTTCGTTGGTGAGCATGGCCTGCACCTCGGCTATCTTGCGCTCGACGCTCTGCGAGGCGAACAGACGCTCGGCCGCGTCGGGACGCTGGCATACGTATTTGCCGTCGACGACGATGGGTTTGGGCTGCGCCGCCTCCGTCGCGGTCTGCTCGGGGCTGTTTTGGTTTTTGCCGCCGCCGCAACCCGCCGCGGCGAGTGCGAGGGTCATGGCGGCCAAGATGTATAATCCTTTCATGTTCGGTTTGAATTTTTATTCGGTTTCCGCGCAAAGGTACGCAGTTTTTGCGACATGTCCATTACCGTCACGCGCTTTTTGCACCGTCACAACAGTCGCCGCGTGCGGCTCTCCGAGGCGAGGCGCAACGATCCGTCGCGGCTGTCGAGGTTCTCCGTCAACACCAGTCCGCACCTCTTTCCGACCTCGACCGACCCCATGTCGGACTCCATGCCCAAGGCGCGCGCTCCGTTGATCGTCGCCCACGCGTATAGTTCGGGCAGAGGGACGTCGGGTATGGCTTTGAGCTCCTCGACGATCGACAGACTGTCGTTCGAGGCCAAGGAGTCGGTGCCGACGCAGATCGTCTCCCCGCGGCGGCGCAGCAGCTCGACGGGCGGCCGCAACCCCGAGATGTAGAGGTTGGAGCGCGGACACAACGCCCATGCGACGGGCGTCGAGAAGCTCTCGCCGAGGATCTGCATATCCTCCTCGGCGGCGCAGCAGCCGTGCACCAGAATCAGGGGGCGGTCGGAGGGAACGGATGCGGCGATCCGCGCGGCGGGCGATCCGTAACGCAGAAAATCGCACGTCCACCCCATGCGGCCGTACCACTCGGCGAGCGAGCCTTCGCCGCGGTAGAGGGCGGCTTCGTCGGGCGACTCCATGAAGTGTATCGACAGCGGTCCCGCGCCCTCGGCGGCTATCTCGCGGAATACGCCGTCCTGCAAGGAGTAGGCGGAGTGGGGAGTGAGCGAAGTGTCGGCGCGGCGGAGCAATCCCCGCGCGTCGGAGGTGTCGGCGTTGAGTCCGAACACCTCGGCGAAGTTGCGGTAAGCGATGCGGCTGCGGCTCTTGACCTCGAACGACGAGTCGTCGTTCACTATGTCGCCCACGGCCTGCACCCCCTCGTGCCACATGCGGGCGTCGGCGGCCTGCAAGGCGCGGCGACGCTCCTCGGCCGTGAAGCCTCCGCGCACCTGCCCGATGGCTCGGGCGAAGCCCGCGAAGCCGCTTCCGCGGGGTATCGCGCCGCGCAGATACGACAGTTCGGAGTGGCAGTGGGCGTTGACGAATCCCGCGCTGAGCGCGCCCGCATAGAACTCGGTCGCGGCGCGGCCGTCGAGGCGGTCCCACTCGCCGACCGACACGATGCGCCCTTCGTCGTCGGCCTCGACCACGGGACGCAGCCTCACCGCGCCGCGGTCGATGAGATAATGAGCTGCTATGCGGCGCACGGCTATCGCGCGGCGGTCTCCCGCGCCCGCGTCTCTATGGCGTTTATCATGGTGTCGGAGAGTATCCGCAGCCCCGCCTGACGCTCGAAGAGCAGTTCGACGCTCCGTTCGGTCGTCGGCGTATAGACCACCTCGATATCCTCTATCGTCATGCGCGCGCGGCGGTCGCCGCCCTCTGCGGCGCGGGTGAAATCGATCTCCATGCCGATGTAGTCGTCCGCCTCGCCGACGGTGAGCGTCTGCGAGAAGATGTTGCCGCGGCCGCGTTGCATCGTGCCGCTCGTCGCCAAGCGACGCGACGAGTCGGGCAGCACCCACTCGACGCGTATGCGGCGTCCCGTCGCCTTGTCGAGCGAATCGAGCGTGTAACGCGCCGTGACGGCATATTCGCCCGCGGGGACAGGCTCTATGGCGAAGCGCAGTTTCGACGAGTCGGCCGCCGTCGCGGCGCGTATCATGGTGTCGGCGAGCAGCGTGCGCGCGGCGAATCGGCGCGCGGCGTTGTCGATGGTGTCGAGAATCGTCACCTGACGGTTCAGCTCGCGGGCCTCGCGGTCGAGCAGCAGTATCATGTATTCGGCTACGTCGCTCAGGCGCGCGCTCTTGCGGCGCGAGAAGTTGGCGATGGTGTGGCGCACGTCGTCGGTCGTGTAGCCGTGACGCTCGAAGATCGGTTCGTAGATGTTGAGCGAATCGAGGTCGAGGTTGCGGTAGTCGACGTACGAATTTGCCAGCAGAGCGTCGTGGAATATCTCGCCCAACTCCTTGTCGGGGATGATCTTGTCGCGTCGGCAGCCGACCGCGAGGGCCGCCGAGACGAGGATTGCGAACATGATTGTCTTTTTCATGGTATGCGTTATCTCATTATACTCATCCTCGGCGGCTGCGGGGGTCGCACCGAAGGTGCGAGCCGCCGAGGATGGCACCGCGCATCGCGCGGTGCGAATACTATCTCTTCTTCAACATCGCGTCGACGGTAAGCCTCGTTATCGTCCAAGCCGTGGCGGAATAGACCGCCGCCGTCAGCAGCACGTCCGTCGCGCGGAGCTCGACGGGATAGGCGTCGACCATGAGCGTCGCGGCGTCGAGACGCACGAGGCCCCAATGCTGCTGCGCCGCCGCGAGGGCCGTTCCCGCCGCGAGTCCTGCGACGAGGCTCGCCAGAGCGAGCAACTCGCCCTCGGCGGTGAATACGCCGCGGATCAACCTGCCGTCGGCCCCCATCGTGCGCAGGGTTTCGGCGTCGTCGCGCTTGTCGATTATCACCATCGACAGCGTGCCCACTATCGCCAGCGACGCTATGGCCATCACCAGCGCGGCGACGAGAAAGACGATGCGTTTCTCCAACGCCATCAGTCGGTAGATGGAGTTGCCCTGCTCGCGCGTGAGCACCCTCATCTCGCCGCCGACCGCCTCCTGCAACCTGCGGGCGACATCGTCGGCGTCGGCCCCCTCCTTCACGCGTATCTCGATGCCCGAGGCGCGGTCGGGATAGCTGAAAAGGCTCTGCGCGGCTCCGAGCGACACGAATATCCGATCGCCCGTCTCCTCGTCGACCGAGTATATGCCCGCCAAAGGCATCTCGCGACGCTTGTATCCCCCCGTGGGGAGCAGCGACGACATGCGGGCGCGGTTGAGGGCATAGAGCCTCACCGTCTCGCCCGTCGACAGACGCGAGAGTTGCAGATCGCGGGCGACGCCCTGCCCCGCCACCATGCAGTCGGCATCCTCCGAGGCGACGGCGAAGCTCCCCGCGACGACGCGGTCGGCCACGGGCACCGCGTCGGTGTAGCTCTCGTCGACGCCCTTCACCCGCGCTATGGTTCGGCGGCCGCCCGCCTCGGCCATCGCACCCTGCTCGAGCACGAACGACAGAGCTTCGACTCCCTCGACGGCCCTCAACGCCTCGGCATCGACGTCGGCGACGGCGAAGGTGGTGCCCTCGCGCGGCGCGACGGATATGTCGGGATCGACGGCGCTGTAGAGCTGCCGCACCATCCCCTCCAGTCCGTTGAACACCGACAGCAGGACGATCATGGCCGCCACGGGGGTGGCCATGGCCATGACGCTCACGCCCGAGATGATGTTTATGACCGAATGCGACTTGCGCGAACGGATGTAGCGGGCGGCTATCAGGTAACGGAGGCTTGTCATCGCAACGGCGTTATTTCGTCAGCAGCGAGTCGATGTTCCGTATGTACTCCAACGAGTCGTCGAGGAAGAATTGCAGCTCGGGCACGATCTTGAGCTGGTTGCGGATGCGGCGGCCCAACTCGTGGCGGATGAACTTGTTGTTCCGATCGAGCGACTCCATCACCTCGGCGTTGCGCTCGAAGGGGAATATGCTGAAGTAGACCTTGGCGTAGGCCAGATCGGACGATATGCGCACCGTGGTCACGGTCACCATCGCGCCGCACACCAGCGCGGGCCCCTCTTTCTGCAATATCTCGGCTATGTCGCGCTGGATCTGTCGCGCGATCTTCTGCTGTCGTGTGGTTTGTGTAGTCTCCATCGTATTTTTACTTTTTTTTGTAATTTTCTTTAATATATCCTCTCTCCTGCGGTTCGAAGAACCGCGCTGTTCGCCGCCGCCCCCACGCGGCGGACTGCAACTCGCTTTACGCTCGATTGCGTCCCCCGCCGTCGGCGAACAGCGCAAACATCCTTATCGTCGCGCCGACGCCCCGCCGCCGCTCGAGCCCTCCGAGAACTTGAACTCGCGCTGCCGCTTGTCGCGCTTGGGCGGTTTGTAGAACCACGTGTCGAAGCCCGCCTTGTTGAATCGGTAAGCGAGCGTGACGCTCAGCGACAGATTGTCTATGGGCGATTTGAGGGGCGTCGACTTGAACGGGTTCTCGGGCCCGTCGGTGGCGTTGTCGAAGTAGCGGTTGCGGTTGCGCAGTATGTCGGCGTATCCGAAGTAGTAACGGGCGCGCACGCCTATTTCGTATCGCCCGATCAGCAGCGCGAAGCCGCCGCCGCCCGCCAGTCCGTACCCCCAGCGGTTGTCGCGTTCGGGACGCATGTCGTAATGACCCTTCTCGCCCGTATCCTCGTACTCGTATTCGCCGCCGAAGTTGTAGGAGAAGGTGGCGGCCGCCTCGAGATAGACTCTTATGCGGTTGCGCGCCAGATAGAGGTGCGGCTGCCACACTATGGGCAGCATGACCGAGTTGAAACGGCGCGTGTAGTAGGCATATTCGCGCAGTTCCTCGCCCTTGTCGTTCATGATGGGGGTGTAGGTGTAGCCGTACGAGAATCCGCGCTGCAACAGCTCCAGATCGACGCCCACGGCCCCCACGTAACGCGGCAGCGAGTAGTAACGCCACGACAGTCCGAAATCGTACCGGCCCGACACCGTCTTGGTCTCCTGCGCGGGGTAGAATCGCGCCGTGGCTATGCCCGCGCCGCCGAAGACGCCTAACGTATGCTGCGCATGCGTTGCGACGGCCGCCGCGATGGCCGCCGCCGTCAGGATCGATTTTATCGATATGATCTTTTTCATCTCTTAACGTGTATCAGAACATTCCGCCCGTCATGCCGCGCAAGTTGCCCATTGCCGAGCCTTGCGACGAATGGTTGTGTCCGTCGTCTTTCTTCTTGTTGCCCTCCTTGAGGCGTTTCTCGGCCTCCTTGGCCTCGCGAGCCGCCTCGCGCTTGTCGAGACGCTCGATGAGCTGCTCCATCGTCACGGGGGCGAATATGCGGCCCATGTCGAGCGTGATCTCGAACTCCCAGCCCGTCTTGGTGGTGAACAGCTCCTCGTCGCGCTCGTTCTTGTAGAACTCGGCCCGCTCGCTCTGGCGACGCTCCACCAAATTGCCCGCGTCCCATTCGCCGTTGCCGTTCACGTCCTCTATTATCCGCAGACGCATGTCGCCCGCGGGGATGTAGTTGATGGTATGCACCCCCTCGCCCGCGCCGCGCACCTCGCTCAACAGGCGGTTGTTGGCGTCGACGGCCTGCAAGATGTATTTCGCGCCCGCTTCGCGGGGGATGACCGTGACCTTCAGCGTGGCGAACTTCTCTATGTCGGCGACGGTGAGCGCGGCCGAGATCGAGTCGTTGCCCTCGCCCGCGATGTCGGCCAAAGCGTCGGCGGGGATGAAGAGGCGGTATCGGCGTTCGGGCGTCCAACGCGACCGCAGACGCCATTTGCGCACGTTCGCCGAGTCGGGGACGAAAGTCGCGCGCTCGCGCACCGTGTCGCCCCGCTCGCTCCACGACAGCAGTTCCACCGCCGCCGAGTCGAACCGTGTGAGGGGCGTGGCGAACTCTAACGGCAGGTCGCGCTCGGGATTCACCTCGGCCGAGGCGGCGAAGTCGATCATGCGGAACGCCGACGGCGCGGTCGAACGCCACACGCGCCCCTCGGCTTCGGCGCGGGCCTTGGCCCTCTCCTCGCGCAGGCGTTCGCGCTCCTGCTCGCGCGTCTCGACACGACGCCACGGCAGCTCCAACGGCTCGGTCACCTCGCGCAGCACATTCAGGGTGTCGTGACGCATGTAAGTTATCTCGCCGCGCAGCGTGTCGGGCATAATGTCCGATTCGGCGGCGAACCACAACGCCAGCGTGTCGCGGTTCCTGCTCGCGGACTCGGTTATTATCTGCTCGGGGCCGATCCCCTCGAACGCTATGCGCCGTATGTCGGGACGTGCCGCGGAGAAATAGAGCATCGCCTTGTGGCGGTCGGTGCGCTTGGCCTCCTGCAACGACTGGCGGCGGAAGCTCACGTCGGTGAAGAGTCGGAAATAGAGCTGCGGATCGGCCGAGACGTAACGTCGCACCGAGTCGTACCAGATGGCGAACGGAGGCATTTCGGCCGGATTGTAAGTCCCCTCCAGAAAGCCAACCTTGTCGATCGACGGCTCGTAGGCGCCGTTGTCGTTCGAGTCGTAAAAGGCGTATACGCGATAGGGCACGGGACGCAGGTTCTGCGCCACGAATATTCCGTTCTTCTGCGAGCGGGCTATCTTCGCGGGCTTGTACTTGAACATCACGGAGTCGTACTCCTCGGGCGCGGGGACCGAATCGGCCTCGAAGAAGTAGATGAACGTGCGGCCCAGCGAATCGGCCTTCTCGCTCTCCTCGGTGTAGCCCGACATCATCAGCGAATCGATCTCGTCGCCCGTCGAGAAGACGTAACGCAGGCCGTGGAGCGGATTGCCCTCGTTGTTGTCCGACACCGACGAGCCGAATTCGACGGCATAGGTGGTATTGGGCAGCAGAGAATCGTCCTTGATCTGTATCTGCACCGCCTTGCCGCGCAGCGTGGCCACGGGCTTGCGCTTCATGGCGGGCGAGGTGTAGAGCTCCTTTTGCAGATCCTTGAGCTGCACGTACTCGTCGAACTCGATGAGTATCTTGTCGCTCTTGAAATGAGTGGAGTAGTCGGCGGGCGCGACTCCCACGATCACGGGGGGCAGCGAGTCCTTCGGTCCGCCCGTGGGGGTTCCGACCGAGGCGCAGCGGGTGAAGAAGGCCCCCGCGAATAGGATCGTCGCAGCCGCCGGCGAGGCGAGGCGCGCGAATATGTTGCGAGTGTTGCGTTTCATGTCTGTCGGTATTTATCGGTCGCCGCCGCCCCCGTCGGGAGTATCGGGCGCGTCGGGCGTTTCGGGCACATAGAATCGGTTCACCACCACCCATCCCGACGAGGTGTGGGTGGGCCGCCACGCGGCGATGTAGAGCTTCGTGAAGACTTCGGGCAGGTTCACGGGCAGTTCGTAGCTGCGGTAGGCGTACCGCTCGGCGTCGGGGTCCACCGCCACGATCATCGACAGCGGCTCGGTCAGCACTAACGAGCATTGGTACTCGCTCGACGAGTTGAACGCTCCCCACACGTCGGGCGTCTCGCGCGTCTCGCCCGTGGCTTTGTTGGTGATGCGCCCCGCCGCGGCGTCGTCGTAAGAGGCTATGAACCACTCGGTGGTGTCGACATAGTAGGCGTACGTGTCGAGGTTGCGCGCGCGGAGGAAATCGCCGTCGGGCGTGAGCTGTCGGTATACGGCTATGTCGAAGCGGGTGTAGGTCACCACGCTCTTGAAGCATCCGACGAGCGGCAGCAGGATCGCAGCCGTCGCGACAGATCGTAAAATCGTCTTGCCGTGAATCATATTCTTTCTTTACTTTTTTGTTCGTTGCCGTCCGCCGCGCGGAGTCGGTCGTAAATCTCGCACAGCGTGCGCCCGAGGCGCGGATGCACGTAATCGCCCATGATCGCGCAGAGCGGCCGCAGCGCGAATTCGCGCAGGTGCAGCAGCGGATGCGGAACCGTCAGGCGCGGCGAATCGATCTCGCGATCGTCGTAAAACATTATGTCGATATCGATCCGCCGCGAGGCGTAACGCTGCCCCGTGCGCGCCTTCTCGGCCTTCTCCTCGTCGCGCTTGCGGCCCAGATCGCGCTCCATGCGCTGCACCTCGTCCAGCGCGCGTTCGGGATCGAGCGCGGTGCGGAGCGCGAGGGCCTGATTAAGGAACTCGCCCTCGGCCGCGAACCCCCACGGCTCCGAAGCGAAGGCATCTGAAGCCGCCTCCAAGCTGCCGATGCGCTCGGCGGCCATCTCCGCGGCGCGGCGCAGCACGTCGGCGCGGTCGGGGGCGTCGCTGCCCGTGAGGAGGACTATACGATGCGTCATCGCTGAAGGCGGTTTATGTGTTTGCTCACCGCGAGGGCGAAGTGTGTGAAGATGATGCGGGCGTTGCCGTTCTGCGTCACCTGACGCAGGGCGGTCTCGATCTGCCCGATCAGAGCCTCGATGTTGTCGTTGCCTATGAAGGGGGCGAACTTGCCGCAGAAGTCGGCCTCCTCGCCCCAAAGGTAGCTTATCGAGCCCAGACCCGCGTGCAGCATGTAGCTCTCACGCAAAAGACGCGCCGCGTGCAGCAGCATCGCACGCTGCTGTTCGCGAGATAGTTGCGCCGTCTCGTCGGCCCATTCGACGAGCTCCAGATGGCGGTCGTTGTACGACAGACGCATCAGCCGGCAAAAGAGGTCGAAGCTCTCGTGTCGCGAGGCGTCCTCGCCGCCCCCGACCAACCGCCGCATCTCCAGCACGTCGCCCGCGGCCAGCCGCGCCATGCTCATGCGCCGCGCCGCGTCGACGCCCTCGCCCGCCAGCGGCAGCAGATCCTCGGTCGCGAGGCGCGGCACGGCCACCTCCTGCGTGCGCGACACGATGGTGGGCAGCAGCAGGTCGGCGCGCTCCGACACCAGCAGGAACACCGTCTTCTCCCACGGCTCCTCCAATATCTTCAGTATCTTGTTGGCCGCCTCGTCGTTCATGGTCTCGGGCTGCCACACGATCATTATCTTGTACTGCGATTCGAAGCTCTTGAACGACAGTTTGCGGATTATCTCGTCGGCCTCGCGCGCCGAGATCATGCCGCGCAGCGTGCGTCCCAGATCCAAGCGGTCGGCCCACTCGCGAGGCGAGAAGTAACCGCCCGTGCGCGCCGCCGTCTCGCGCCACAAGGGCATGAAATCGCCGCTCAGTACCGTCTCGCCGCTCTTTTTGCCCTGCTTGTTGACGGGGAATACGAAGTGGACGTCGGGGTGCGCCAAGGCCTCGATCTGACGGCAGCTCGGGCACTCGCCGCACGAGTCGCCGTCGCGGCGCGACGTGCAGTTGATGTACTGCGCATAGGCTATGGCCAGCGGCAACGCGCCCGTGCCCGCCGCGCCCGTAAAGAGCTGCGCGTGGCTTATGCGGCCGCGGTCGACGCTCTCGGCGAGGCGGCGTTTCAACGCCTGCTGTCCTATGATGTCTGAAAACTTCATGTTTTATACTTTATTCTTGTCCGCAAATTCGACATCGCCGTGCGATGTCAGCAGTTCGCCGCCGCCCCCACGCGGCGGACTGCAACTCGCTATGCGCTCGCGTGCGTCCTCCGCCGTCGGCGAACAGCGCATCTATACTCTACCGCTCCACCCTCGCCGACAATATCCTGACGTCCGTCGCGGGACGGTCGAGCGAGTCGGTCGGGGTGCGTTGTATGGCCTCGACCGTCTCCAACCCTTCTACCACGCGGCCGAAGACGGTGTACTGCCCGTCCAGATGGGGTGTGCCGCCCACGGTGCGGTATGCCTCGCGAACCGAGTCGGGCATCACGGCCCGTCCGCGGGTCGCCGCGGCGATACGACTCTGCATGCGGTCCAGCTCCTCGTCGTCGAAAGCGCGGCCCCATACTATATAGAATTGCGTGCGCGACGATCGCCGCTCGGGGTTCACGTCGTCGCCCTCGCGCGCCGCCGCCAGCGCGCCGCGGCGGTGGTAGAGTTCGGGGTATCGAATCTCGGCCTCGATATCCTCCCAATATCGCCGATCGCCCGTCTCGGGCCCCTCGGCGTCGAACTCGGCTCCCGTTATGTCGCGCGTGCGGGGATCGCCGCCCTGAATCATGAAGCCCTCGATCACGCGATGGAACAGCAGCGAGTCGAAGAAACCCTCGCGCGCCAGCCCGGCGAAGTTGTCGCGGTGACGCGGAGCACGGTCGTCCAGCTCCACCACGATGTCGCCCGCCGTGGTGCGCATTCTCACCCTCAGCGGGCCGTTCTCATGCGTCGCGACGCCGCACGACGCGAGTATGAACGCCGTCGCCGCGAGCCATGCGGCATGTTTTATGGTCGATATTCTCATTTTATAAATTCGTTTTCGTAATCGTTTGCGGTTCGTAAGAACCGCGCGAGCCGCAACCTCCCCCCGCGGAGGCTCGCCATTGCTCGCCCCGCAGGCTGCGTCCGCGGGGCGCCGTGTTATTTGCCCGTAGACCCGAATCCTCCCGCGCCGCGCTCCGTCGCGCCCAACTCCTCCGCGGGCTGCCACTCGATCTGTTCGTAACGCGCCACGATCATCTGGGCGATGCGCTCGCCCGCCTCGATGGTGAAGGGTTCGTCGCTCAGGTTTACCAGAATGATCTTTATCTCGCCGCGATAGTCGGCGTCGACGGTCCCGGGCGAGTTGAGCACCGTGACGCCGTGCTTGGCCGCGAGGCCGCTGCGCGGACGGATCTGCATCTCGCAGCCCTCGGGCAGTTCGACGAAGAGTCCCGTGGGTATCATGGCGCGCTGCAAAGGCCCGAGCGTCACGGGCGCGTCGAGGTCGGCGCGGACGTCGAGGCCCGCCGAGAGCGGCGTTTGGTATTCGGGCAGCGCGAAACGCGAGCGGTTTACGATTTTCACTTTCATAGTATTATCATTAACAATCACTAATTTAATATTACCGTCGCAAATTCAAATCCGACGGCCGTTTGTGTGCGGCCTCCGGCCGCATTTACAATTCTGACCCTCCCCTGAACTGCGTTCGGCAGGCGAGGGCAATCGCGCTTGTGCGGATTGCCGAGCCGCCACAGCAGAAGCGGAACTTTGTTCCGCAATCCCCTCCTCGGAGGGGACTTCGGTCGCTGCGCTACGGGTATCGCCGATCGACGCAATCCGTTTTAACGGTTTCTATGCAATATCGATGCGGCCAACGCGCGCACGTCGATCCTCTCGCGCCGCACGGCGAAGAGCAGGAACGCCGCGAACAGCAGCGCGTCGACCGCATAGAGCAGCCACGCCGCGGGGTCGCACAGCCGCGCGAAGGCCTCGCTCGCGGCGAAGAACGCCAACGCCAGCGCGACATACTCCGCCATGCGGCGCAAGTCGTAGGGCGTGGGGCAGTAGCGGCGGTTGAGGCGCCAGCTCACCCACACCATGGCCGTCTCGGCCGCCAGACGCGCCCACGCGGCTCCGTAATAGCCGTATCGCGGGAGCAGCGACAGGTTGAACGCCACCGACACGAACAATCCCGTGAAGGTTATGTAGGCGGCGTAACGCGTCTTTTCCTCGCGTTTGTACCAGAACGACATGTTGAGCCACACGCCGCTGAGCACGTTGGCCCCCAGCACCACGGGCAGGATGAAGATCCCCTCGCGGAAATCGCGGCCCACGATGAGGGCGAACGCGTCGCGGAACAGCGCGATGCCGAGGAATATGGCCATCGAAGCCATGACGTAATATTTCAGCGCGGCGGCGTTCGACGCCACGAATTCCTCCTTGCGAAAGTTGGCGAGGAAAAACGGCTCGGCCGCCAGACGGTACATCTGCGTAAATAGGGTCATCACCACCGCGATCTTGGTTACGGCGCCGTAAAAGCCGAGCTGCGACATGGCGATCGACTGCGGCAGGATGTATTTTATGAGCTGGCGGTCGATGAACTCGTTGGCCGTGCCCGCTATGCCGCTCACCAACAGAGGCAGCGAGTAGGCGAATATGCGCGCGAGCAGCGCGCGGTCGATGCGGGGCGCGGTGCGGTCGGCGGTCCGCACCACCAGCGCGAGCGTCGCCGCGCTCGCCGCAAGGTTGGCCACGAGGACCCAGCCCACGCCGAGCGGAGTGGAAAAGAGTCCCGCCGCGCCGAAAGCGAATGCCAAGGCGACATTCACCGACACGTTCGCAGCCTTGAGCATGACGAAAGTCATCGCGCGTCCCTGCTCGCGAAGACGCGAGAAGGGGATCATCGCCGCCACGTCGAACAGAATGACGGCCGCCGTCAGAACCACGTATTCGGGATGATCGACGTAAGCCGCGCCCATGAGCCGCGCCACGCCGTCGCGGAACAGCGCGACGACAAGGAAGAACACGGCCGCCGCGGCGAGTGTCGCGCCCCACGTGGTGGCGAAGATCCGCCGTTTGGCCGCCGCCACGTCGCCGCCCGCCGCCTCGGCTTTGGCCGAGAAGCGGAAATAGCTCGACTCCATGCCCATCGACAGCAGCACCAGCGCGAAGGGTATGAGCGCATAGACGTCGGTGACGATTCCGTAAGTGTCGGGCCCGAACACGCGCGTGTAGTAGGGCGTGAGCAGGTAGCTCAGGAACCGCACCACGATGGTGCTGAGGCCGTAAACGGCTGTCTGTTTGGCTAATTTTTCTATCATGCGTCGGGTCCGTTCTCTTGGCGCGGGCGTCGCGTCCGAGGCTCTGTAACTTGCAAAGTTACTAATATTATTCGAATTTCATCCTTTCGGAGGCGCAAAAGGAAAACATGTCAGCCGCGCAGGGTGTCGTTGAATTGCCGATATCGTAATGCGATATCGAAATGTCGGCAGAATACAAAAAAAATACCTTCCGCGCATTCGGAAGGTATTTGAATCCTTTACGACAGGACATCTATTTCGTCGTAACGTATAATTTCGCGTGGTATTTCTGGAATTTGTTTCCCCTGACGACCCTTATCTGCTTCACCTCGTCGGCCGCGATGCTGCCGAAGTATTTCCGCAGGGCATCGGGCGCGACGCGCACCCGGCGGCCATCCACGAAGATCTCGAAATCCTCTTCGCCCGCTACGGTGGCCGGCGAGACCCCCAGATCGACGGCGGGAGCATCCGCCAGAACGTCGGTCAGACTCTTGCCCTCGTAGAATTTGTTCCTGCCCACCGTGAGGGTGTATCCGTCGCCCGAGCTCTTCATGCCGTTGCCCGCACCGCCCGCCGCACAGTCGGCTTTGGGTGTCAGAACCGCGTCCACCGTGACCTGCCCCTCCTTGGGCACGTCGATCTCGACGATCTTCTTCTCGTACCCGGGAGCCGTGATCTCGGCATTGTAGAGGCCGTACATGGCGCGCACGCTGTACGAGCCGTTCTTCTTGCTAGACCCGCACCACACGCTTGCGAAGCCTCCGCCTCCGATCAGCGTCACGTTGGCCTCCGCCACGGGTCCGCCCGCTTCGGAGGTGATGCAGCCTTTGGCCGTGCCCATCATGCTCGGGTCGATCGAGGCGCTCGCCAGCTGCCTTATCTGCGTGGGCGACATGTAGAATCCGCCTCCCTCCTGCGCCGCGGCCACGACGAGGCACGACGCGCAAAACAGTGTAAGAACAATGTGCCTCATGTGTTATTTCATAAGGTCGGGATTCCAACAGTATCCGCATATAAGACGGCAATACCAACCTTCTTGCCCGTTGACATCGGCTGCAACTATATATCCTTTACGACAGCATGTCGGACATACCATATCGGGCCTATGTGCACCGTCGTTTACTGCGGCAACCTCTACTTCATAAACAATTTGATCAGCAGAAACCTCATTTATAGCAACAAACAAAGCTGAGATACAAAATGCTGCGACAAAAGACAATTTTAAGATTTTTTCATAATGTTTTTTAATTAGCATTACATACAAATATATAGTATTTTCCATGTATTTCAAAATAATCATGTAAAAAATTGCATTTGATATTCTGTTTGAAGTGTAGATAAATTATGAAAAATCGCCACCGCATGTAATTTTATGCCTCGGCATGCGACTATTTATCATGAACAAACATCGCAAAATGAAGAAGATCGAATTTCGTCGCCTCGCTCTGGTCGCGGCCCTCGCCGTCCTCGCGGCGCAGGCGACAGCCCAAGAAGAGTCCCGACCGCAGGAGCGGCGCTGGACCCTCGGCGAGTGCATCGAATATGCCCGCAGCAACAATATTCAGGTGCGGAAGGCGCAGATAAACGCCTCGGCGGGCGAGGTGGAGCTCGAAGCCGCCAAGGCGTCGCGTTACCCCACGCTGTCGTTCAACTCGGGACAGAGCGTGTCGCACCAGAGCGCGATTAAGCTCATCAACGATTACGGCGAAGTCGTGTCCGACGGAACGTTTTCGTACGGCGGCAGCTACGGCTTCGGATCGAATGTGTCGATATTTCAGGGCGGCCGTCTGCGCAACAACGTGCGCCGGCAGGAGAAGCAGTTGGAGAGCAGCCGTATGGCCGTGGAGCAGAGCGAGAACACCATAACGGTGAATGTTGCGCAGGCCTACCTTCAGATACTTTACGCCCGCGAGACGGCGGAGATCAACCGCCGCGCCGTGGAGCTCGCCGCCCGTCAGGTCGACCGCGCGCAGAAGCGGTTGGAGGAGGGCGACGCGGCGCGCAACGAGGTGGCGCAGATGCGGGCGCAGCTGGCCGCCGCGCAATACGATCTCACCGCCGCGCAGAACAATCTGGCGCAATACACCCTGCAGCTAAAACAGTTGCTCGAACTCGGCGCGGACGACCGTTTCGAGGCGGCCTATCCCGAGATCGGCGACGAGGAGGTGTTGCAGGCGTTGCCCACCGTGGCCGAAGTATACGCCGCGGCGGTGGAGATCATGCCCGAGACCCGCTCGGCCGAGGTGATGATCGAGGCGTCGCAGTATGCCGAAAAGGTCGCCAAAGCGGGCTTCTATCCCTCGATATCGCTCTCGGCGAACGTCTCGACGGGCCACCAGTCGGGTACCCCCGTCTCGATGGGCAGCCAGTTGCGCGACAAACTCAACGAGAGCGTGGGATTGTCGCTCAGCGTGCCGATATTCAACAACAAGAGCGCCCGCACCTCGGTGCGCCGCGCGCGCCTCGACACGCGCCAAAGCGAGATCGACAACCTGAACGCCCGCAAGGAGCTGTTGGCCACGGTCGAGTCGCTCCACCACGACGCCGTGGCGGGGCAGGCCAACTTCGTGTCGGCGGGCGAGAAACTCCTCTACGCCGAGGAGAGCTGGCGTCTGGCCGAGGCCTCGTTCGAGGCGGGCGCGAACAACGCCGTGGATCTCATAACCGAGAAGAACAACTACCTCTCGGCACTCTCGGCGCGCCTGCAAGCGAAGTATCAGGCCGTGCTGGCGGCCAAGATCCTGCTCTTTTACAAGGGCGAACCGATAACGTTGTAACCAATTCACACCACATAAGAAAATGAACAAAACCTTGATCCTAATAGCCGTGGCGGTCGTGGCGATCGTAGCCGCGGCGATACTTTTCGGCCGCGGCGGCAAGGATGCCGCTGTGGAGTACGAGACACAGACCGTCGCGCGCGACGCCATAGCCATGTCGATCACGGCGACGGGCACGGTCAACCCCCTGAACAAGGTCGACGTGGGTACGCAGGTGTCGGGCATCATATCCAAAATATACGTCGACTTCAACTCCGAGGTTGAGCAGGGGCAGCTCATAGCCCAGCTCGACCCCTCGACGCTGCAAGCCGAGAAGGCAGTGGCCGAGGAGTCGCTGTGCGCCGCCGAGATCGACTGCAAATTGCAGAAGAAGAACTTCGAACGCCAGAAGCGTCTCTACGACCGCGAGTTGATCTCGGAGACCGAGTACGACAACGCCGAGAACGCCTACCTGAAGGCCGAGAGCAACCGCAGGCAGGCCGCGCTGACGCTGCAACGCGCCGAAATCAATCTGGGATATACCCAGATCTATTCGCCCATAAGCGGCGTGGTGCTCTCGCGCGCCGTCGACGAGGGTCAGACCGTGGCGTCGGGCTACTCGACCCCCACGCTCTTCACCATAGCGGCCGACCTCGGCGAGATGCAGCTCGTGGCCAACATCGACGAGGCCGACATAGGCTCGGTGGCCGAGGGGCAGCGGGTGTCGTTCACCGTCGACGCCTATATCGACACGAAGTTCGAGGGCACGGTGAAGCAGGTGCGCCTGCAATCGGCCTCGACGTCGAACGTGGTGACATACGAGGTGGTGATCGACGCGCCCAATCCCGATCTGAAGCTCAAGCCCGGCATGACGGCCGACGCGACCATATACACGCTGGAGAAAGAGAACGTCTTCGCCGTGCCCGCGCGGGCGTTGCGCTTCGTGCCCGCCGACTTGGACGACAAACGCAAGGAGGAGCTGCCCGAGACGCACGTGTTCGTGCGCAAGGCCGACGGCACGCTGGAGCCGCGCGAGGTGACCGCGGGAATCTCCAACGGCGCGCAGACCGAGATCGTCGCGGGTCTTGCGGAGGGCGACGAGGTGGTGGTAGGCATGGCCGGAGCCGCGCGAGGCGAGCAGGGCATGTCGGTGAGCATATCGATGTAACGCGCGAAGCCATGAACGACAAGAACGAAATAATAAGGATCGACGACATACGCCGCGACTTCCGCGTGGGCAGCGAGACGGTGCACGCGTTGCGCGGAGTGTCGTTCTCCATCCGCGAGGGCGAGTTCGTCACCATAATGGGCACCAGCGGCTCGGGAAAATCGACGCTGCTGAATCTGCTGGGGTGTCTGGACGTCCCGACTTCGGGCGAATACTATCTCGACGGGGTGCCCGTGCGCCGCATGAGCGGCAACCGCCGCGCCACGCTGCGCAACCGCAAGATCGGGTTCGTGTTCCAGTCCTACAACCTGCTGCCCAAGACCACAGCCGTGGAGAACGTCGAACTGCCGCTGCTCTACAACAGCGAGATATCGCGCGCGGAGCGTCGCCGCAAGGCCGAGGAGGCGCTGCGCGCGGTGGGGTTGCAGGACCGTATGAACCACAAGTCGAACCAGATGTCGGGCGGACAGCAGCAGCGTGTGGCCATAGCCCGCGCGTTGGTGAACGACCCCGTGATAATATTGGCCGACGAGGCGACGGGAAACCTCGACTCGCGCACGTCGTTCGAGATCCTCACGCTGTTCCAGCGTCTGAACTCGATGGGCCGCACGATAATATTCGTCACGCACAACCCCGAGATCGCGCGCTACTCGTCGCGCAACATCACCCTGCGCGACGGACGCGTAATCGAGGACGCCGCGAACACCGACATAGCCTCGGCCGCCGAGACGCTCGCGTCGCTGCCCGAGGAGGACTGATATTCGGGCCGCAGGCGCACGACCGTCGGATTCGGTTCCGCGTCCCGCGACCGCCGTATGTTTGGAACATATAACCGCCTTACGAACAATGAATTTTGCCAATCTCATACAGATAGCCCTGCGCGCGCTGTCGAACAACAAGACCCGCTGTCTGCTCACCATGCTGGGCATAATCATCGGCGTGTCGTCGGTCATAACCATGATGTTTCTGGGCGAGAGCCAGAAACAGAACATCCGCGCCGAGATAGGCGGCATGGGCACCAATCTGATAATCATACGTCCCGAGTGGCGGCAGCGCGGCGGCGCGGCCGTCTCGGCGGCCGACCTGCAATGCCTCAAGGAGGGCGATTACGAGGCCATAACCAACGAGGCGGGGTATGTCTCGAGCGTGTCGCCTTACGTGGGCAGTTCGGGGCAGGCCATCGTCGGGGCCAACAATGCGCCCACCACCGTGAAGGGTTGCAGCGAACAGCTCGCCGTGATCGAGAACTACACCGTCGAGGAGGGCGCCATGTGGGGACGCAACGAGGTGCGCACGGCGGCCAAGGTGTGCGTGCTGAGCGCGGGACTCTATCGCAAGCTCTTTCCCAACGGCGAGAACCCCGTGGGGCAGAACGTGCGGTTGGAGACGATTCCGCTGAAGATCGTCGGCACGCTCAAGGAGAAGGGCGGCGAGGACGACAACTTCATGTACGTGCCCTACACCACCGTGCAGCGGCGCATGAACGGCATCCGCTACCTCAACGCCATATACGCCTCGGCAGCGACGGAGGAGGTGTCGGCCGCCGCCGTGGACGAGATAAAGGCCATAGTGCGCGACCGCCACAACATCCGCAAAGGCGACGCCGACGATTTCGAGGTGATGTCGATGACCGAGATGCTCGAATCGCTCAACGAGATACTCGGCATACTGACCATGGTGCTCTCGTGCATCGCGGGCATATCGCTCGTGGTGGGCGGCATCGGAATCATGAACATCATGTACGTGTCGGTGACCGAACGCACGCGCGAGATAGGTCTGCGCATGTCGATCGGAGCCAAGAGCCGCCACATAATGATGCAGTTCCTCATCGAGTCGGTGATAATATCCATCGCGGGCGGACTGATCGGCGTGGCGTTGGGCATATCGTTCGCCTCGCTCATCATCAAGCTGCTCGACTGGCCCTTCATATTCGACGGCTTCGCCATAGTCGTGTCGTTCGTCGTGTGCACCGCGACGGGCGTGTTCTTCGGCTGGTATCCCGCGCGCAAGGCGGGCAACCTGAACCCCATCGACGCCCTGCGTTACGAATAATGCGCCTGCGGCGGCCGATCCGGCGGGGAATTTGCCGTATTTTCATACCTTTGTATCCGTATCGGGCCGCGGCCTGCGGAGAGCGCGTGAATGAGCGAATGCGAATAGCGGGCCTCCGCGGGGCGAAGGCTGCGGCCCGCGCAGTTCTGCGAACTGCAAAACATACATGCGTCAGCCATCCCGCAGCACATTTTGGCTCCATCTTTCGGGTGACAAAAGATGGAATATGATAGGATTATTATTGATACAAAACATAACCGTCATGGAACTCAAGAAAATACTCGACAGCCGCCGCAGCACGCGCAAATTCCTGCCGCGCAAGGTGGAACACGACAAACTGCAAAGAATAGTCGACATGGCCCTCCAAGCCCCCTCGTCGCGCAACACCCGTTCGACGCGGCTGCTGGTGGTGGAGAAGCCCGAACAATTAGAGAAGATCGCCTCGATGCGCGATTACGGCTCGGCGTTCGTGAAGGACGCCCCCGCGGCCATCATCGTGGCGGGCGACCGCGACGCGAGCGATCTGTGGCTCGACAACTGCGCCATAACCGCCACGACGCTTCAGTTGGCCGCCGTCGACGAGGGTCTGGCCTCGTGCTGGGTGCATGTCAACGCCCGCCCCTGCCTCAAAGACCAACCCGACGGTCGCAAGGCCGACGACTACCTGCGCGAGTTCCTGCCCATCCCCGAGCATTACGGCATACTGTGCGCCGTGGCGTTGGGCTACTCCGACTTCCACCCCGCGCCGCTGCCGCCCTACGAAGGCGAGGAGCGCGTGAAGTGGCTCTGACGCCGCTTGCACGCAACCGCCACCGCCCCGCAACTCGAAAGTTGCGGGGTTGTTTTTATTGCCGGCACTCCCCATATCAATAAAAATCGACTATATTTGTGGAAACGCCGCTATCCCCGAACCCTATGAAAGAGATAACCGTAATTCAAAACAAGATCTATGAAATCCGCGGGCAACGCGTCATGCTGGATCGAGATTTGGCCGAACTGTACGGCGTCACCACAAGCGCGCTGAATCAGGCCGTCAAACGCAACTCCGACCGTTTCCCTCCCGACTTCATGTTTCGGCTCACGGATGCGGAGACCGAAAATTGGAAATCACAAATTGTGATATCCAATTCCGTCACGATGGGCTTGCGCCGTAATCCTTACGCATTTACCGAACAAGGCGTCTCGATGTTGTCGGCCGTGTTGAAAAGTTCGGTCGCCGTTCAAACGAGCATTGTCATCATGCGCGCATTCGTGGCTATGCGCAACTATATAGCCACGACTACCTCCGTCACCGCCGAACTGGCGGAGTTGCGAGCCAAACTCGCGCTGCTCGAACGAAATGACGAGGATAACGCCGAGGCGATCAACGATCTGTCGGAAGACATGCGCCGAGAGTTCGACAATATTTACGACGCCATAGCCGCCCTGTCGGTCAGAATCCCGAAAGCGCAGCAGCCTCGGCGACCGATAGGGTTCAAGAAATAGCCGATACTCCGAGTGGTATTTACCGTTTGCGCAGGTAGTCGACCAGCTTGCGGACGGCGCGGCCGCGGTGTGAGACGGCGTTCTTCTCGTCGTCGGTCATCTGCGCGAACGAACGGTCGAAACCTTCGGGGATGAAGATCGGATCGTATCCGAAGCCGTTGGATCCCATCTCCTCGCGCGATATCGCGCCGCGCACGACACCCTCGAACAGAATCTCTTCATCGCCCGCGATGAGGGCGATAGCCGTGCGGAATCGGGCCGAACGGTCGTCGACCGAGGCCATGCGCTCCAGCAGCAGGCGTTTGTTGGCCTCGTCGTCGTGGCCGTCGGTGGCGTAACGCGCCGAGCGCACCCCGGGTTCGCCGCCGAGGGCGTCGACTTCGAGACCCGTGTCGTCGGCGAAGCAGTCGAGCCCCGTGCGCGAGCGGATGTAGCGCGCCTTGGCGAGGGCGTTGCCCTCCAGAGTGGGTTCGTTTTCGGGGATATCCTCCGTGACACCGCAGTCGCGCGGGGTGAGGAGGGTGTACGAATCGCCCAACTCGCGCGCCACTTCGCGCAGTTTGTGGGCATTATTGGTTGCGAATACTATTTTCATGGTTTTATCATACGGTTATGCGTTGCGTCAGGTGGCAATGCCTGCGGCATTGCTATCCTCGGCGGCTCGCGCTTCGCGCGACCCCCCCCGCAGCCGCCGAGGATAAATATCATTTTTAGCGTCGCGCCGCCACTCGGTCGACTATCACGGCCAGCGCACCGTCGCCCGTGACGTTGCAGGCGGTGCCGAAGCTGTCCATGGCGATGTAGAGCGATATCATCAGGGCCTGATCGGCGGGCGAGAATCCGAGCATCGAGGCCAGCACGCCCAGTGCGGCCATGATGGCTCCGCCCGGGACCCCGGGAGCCGCGACCATCGTCACGCCCAGCATGAAGACGAATCCCGCGAAGAGCGTGAAATCGTAACTCATGCCCTGCATTATCATCAGCGCGAGGGCGCAGGCCACGATCTTGAGCATGCTGCCCGAGAGGTGGATCGTCGCGCAAAGGGGGATTACGAATCCCGCCGTCTGTTCGCTCACGCCCAACGACCGCGCGCGGGCCAGCGTGACGGGAATGGTGGCGGCCGACGACTGCGTGCCCAGAGCGGTGAAGTAGGCGGGCATCATGCGCCCGAGCATCCGCAGCGGATTGCGTCGCGCGACGGTCCCCGCCACGGCGTACAGAGCGACGAGCCACGCGATGTGGAGCAGGAATATCACCCCTATGATCTTGGCGAAGACGCCCAACACGCGAAACACCTCGCCCGAGGCGGTCATGTTCATGAAGATGCCGAATATGTAGAGCGGCAGCAGCGGCAGGATCACCGCATCGATGGCCATGCTCACCACGTCGCGGAATTCGCCCGCGGCGCGCCGCAGCGTGTCGCCGCGCAGGTGGGCTATTCCCAGTCCGAGCATGAAGGCGAGCACGAGGGCGGTCATGACGCCCATGATCGGCGGTATCTCCATCGAGAAGTAGGGCGCGATATCGGCGGCTTCGGCGGCCGCGTCGACCTCGACGCGCGAGGTTATGAGCGACGGAAAGATCGCCGCGCCGACGAGATACGACGCGAAGCCCGCGGCGACCGTGGCGGCGTAGGCCAAGGCGGCGGTGAGGGCCAGCATGCGCCCCGCGCCGCGACCTATGTCGGCGATGGCGGGCGTCACGAGTCCCGCGATGATGAGCGGAATGGCGAAGCCGAGCAGTTGCCCGAACACCTCGTTGAACGTGACGAATATGCGTACGCACCACTCGGGCAGCAGGTTGCCGCACAGAATACCGAGCGCGATGGCGGCCGCGACGCGCGGCAGAAGTCCCGATAAGAATCTTTTCATGTCGTCAGTCGGATTATCGCAACGAATATCCTATTCCTACGCATACCAATCCGCGGAATCCCGCTCCGAACTCGGCGAAGCCGCGCAGGCGTCGGCCGACGCTGATTCCCGCGAAAGTCGTATACATGGCGAAATACGTATAATTTAAACGTGCGCTTTTGTCGCCGCTATAACGGTAAAAGTCGCAGGCGTAACCTATCGACAGTTCGGAGTAGCACTTCACTATCGGTCGGTCGATCCAGTTGAGACGCAGAGAGGGGGTTACATACAGAGTTGTGGTTCGGTCGGTGACATATTTGCCGCCGTTCTTGTAGAGATCGCCGCTTACGCTCGACACGCCCGCCGTGAGTCCTGCCGACCAGCGGCGCGAGAGGCGGTACATGTAGCCGAGGTTGAAACTTCCCGTCGAACGGTCGCCGCTGTAACGGTACATATCGCCGTTCCATTCGTAAGAGTATCCGCCGTTATTGTTTATTCCCGTGCGTCCCAACTCTCCCGTGACGGAATATATTCCGTACGACACCGAAACTTCGTGGCGGTCGGTGAAGGTCCGCCACACCATGTCGAAAGCCTTGCGGGCGGCGCGGCGCACCTCGCGGCACCCCGTCGCGGCGGTGGCGGCTTTGCGGACGGCGAGGGCCGACATCACTATGTCGGAACTCTCCCTGTGAGATAAACGGCGGTCGGCGGAAATCGCGAAAGTCGTCGCCGCTATCGGGAGGTTGCACGTCTCCGCTTCGCGCGGACTGTCCGCCGAGACGCGATCCTGCGCGGCGAGGGCCGTGGCCCAAAGCGTCGCGACGGTAAAAAAGGCAAGAAATCTCTTCATCGTTACAAGGGTTTTTCGGTTGTCGCCCGCTACTGTTTTATCGCTTCCAGCTGTTCGAGACGGGCGTCGGCGGCGGCCTTGTCGATGATGGCCTTTACCAAAGTATCCATCTCCGATCCTGCGGAGTAGTCGGCGGGGCAGACGTAATTCACTCGGTTGTCGCGGATAAGCGAGTTCATCTCGCGGCGCTTGCTCCGATCGTCGGGGTTGTAGACGGCTATCGAGTGGCCGCCGTAATTCTTCACCAGCTTCATGCAGGGGATGTCGGTGGTGCCGTCGCCCACGTATATCATGCGCTTGAACGGCACGGGACGGTGGTTCTCCTCCATGTATTGGTTCACCATGCGGGTGTCGTACACCGATTCGACGCCCTTGTTGATCTTGAAGATGAATTGCGTCTTGTTGGTGTAGTTGACTGCCACGGCGGGCCAGTAGGCTATGCCGTCGACGTTGTAGAGGAACGAGCAGGCGTAAATGTGCTTGAATTCGCGGGCGATGGAGGTGCCCTCGATTATCTCCTTGAGTCCCGACGAGTTGACGTAATGCAGCAGGCGCAAACCCCTCTCGGCGGCATATGCGTTCATGCGCGGAAACCAACCCTCCACGCCGCGGTAGTAGGCGATGTTGCGGCCCGACTCCTGAAACGCCTCGCGCCGCAGCGAGAGCCCCTTGCTCTGCGCCTCCTGAATCATGCGGGCCATGTAGGTCAGCACGGGATCGGCGTCCTGCGCCTCGGCCAGAGCGTTGGCCTCGGACCAAAACTCCTTGTTGCTCTTGCCCACGGCGGGAATGAAGTCGTATTCCTGCATGTTGCCCGGGGCCAGCGTGCCGTCGAAATCGTAGATCAACGCTACTGTGAGTTCCTGCTCCATCATAGTCTCGGTTTTATTCGCGCGGCCGCACGGCCGCGGCGGGTGTGTCGATTTGCAAATGTAAGAATTTATAACGGAATAACATATATTTCGAGGGCGGAATGTTCGGGAGTGCGGGCCGACTTCGACGACTGCGCTCCTCCGAGCCGCAATCGCCTCCGACCGCCGCATATGCAAGCAAATCAAGCCGTTAATCCGCAGCGGCGGCTTCGGGTCGCAATAACTGTATTAAATTATTGAATTTTTATTGTCAAAATGCTTGACAAACGGTTTTTCGCGTATTATATTTGCACCATGAACGGCGCATCGAAAGGGGAATAGAGCCGTATTCGACCTGAAAAACAAACATCAATTTTTTAACTTTATGATTCCTGCCGAAACTGCGGGCGGCACCTCGCACGCCCATACGCGACCGCCCGAAAGCCGACATCGCGATATCGAACGCAGAAGATTATCGACAATTGCGTTGTCGGCGGATCCGAGTTATCGACAATATCTCGAAAGGCTGTAACATACGAGCGGACAATTTATTCCTCGGCCGACCGCGCGCGGTTATCGACACGCTGTCGACTATTATTCACAATATATCAACATAAAACTCAACACATGAACCGAACCTACCTCCTCGATGCCGTCGAGAGCATCGCCGCCGAGAACGGATACGAGTTCCACTCGGCCGACGACCGTTACATGTCGCAACATGTCGCCTCCTATCCCGCCATGTGGCTCTCGCCGCCCCGATTCTCGTCGATGGAGGGGCGCAACCACGGCAAGATAACCTACTCGGTGACGCTGCACGCGCTCGATGCGGGCGCCAAACTCTCGCCCGCGGAGCGCAACGGAGCGTGGGCGCATCTGGAACACGATCTGGTGGATCTGTTCACCGCGCTCTCGAAAAAGAGTCTCGTGCTGGCGGTGGAGAATCTCGCCATCCGCGCCGCCGACAGCACTCTGACCACTCACGGCGAAGTATCGGCCACGGCCACGGCCGATGTCGTGACGTTTTTCTGAAGGCAATTATATATTTCAATGTACCGACGTCATATTGTCGTAAAAACAGCTCCGACGGTCGCTTACCCGCGGCCCTTGGCCGCGTTTACAGGTCTGACCCTCCCCTAAATCCCCTCCTCGGAGGGGACCTCGGTCGCTACGCTCCGAATAAGGTACATTCAAGTATATAATCGCGGTTCGGAAAACCATGCAGTTCGCAGAACTGCGCGGGCCGCAGCCCCTGCCCCGCGGAGGCCCGCTATTCGCATTCGCTCATTCACGCGGTCGCTCCGCAGGCCGCGGCCCGAATCCCTAATACCCAACCTAAAAACCTTTTACCCCATGAAATTCACATCCGTTCCCGCGGGATTCACGTCGTTCCGCGAACCGCTGCCGTACGCCTTCGACGCCGAGGGCGCGCCGCGCGACATCACGTTTACCATCGTCGACGTCGAGAGCGGCGCGACGATAGGCGCGAAAAAACTCTATGCCGCCACTGCGGGCGAGATCGATATCGCCCCCTATCTCCGCCGCGCCGCCCGCTGCCGCATGCCCGACGAGGTGGCCGAGTGCTCCGTGGTCGACACGGGTGGCCGCGTCAAGGTGCGCGTGGAGGCCGAGGGCGTCGCCTCCCCCGTGCGGACGTTCATCGCGGCCAAGGTCGCCGACGACAAGCTGTATGCGCTTCTCACCACGCAGTACGACCGCCGCGCGATGGCTGCGGACGAGTTCGACGCGATAGGCTACTTCGCCATGCCCGACGCAGTGGTGGAGATCGTGGTCGAGGCTTTCGGCAGCGGTTACGAACGTCTGGTCCTGACCCCTCCCGCGGGCGGGCAGCGTACCGTGGCCGTCACGCCCCGAGGCTTCGCTTTCGTACCCGAGTCGATGCGCGTCACGATCAGGGTCGACGACGAGGAGGCGGACACGATCGACTACGAGATCGCGGAGAACCTCGCCGACGCATGCCGTCTGGCGTGGTTCAACCGCCATGGCGCGCCCGAGCTTTACACCTTTCCCGCCCGCAGGCAGAGCTGCGTCGAGGCGACGCGCGGCCGCATCCTGCACCCGTTCGGCGGCGAGGATGTCGCGACGGGGCGCGACGACGCCCTGACGCTCGTGTCGGCCTACGAGCCGCGCGCGCAGGCGGAGGCCATAGCCGAGGCGGTCGCGTCGCCCGAGGTGCGCGCGGTGAGCGGTTGCCGCACGCGTCGGGTTTCGCTCGCGACCGACAAGGCGACGCTGCACGGCGGCGAGATGAACTTGGTCGAGGTGGAGATCCGCGCCTCGGGAGAGGAGGGCCGGTTATGATTACCGTTAAGATCGACTCCGTGGCGTGCGACCTGCGCCGCGAAGATGCGGAACCCGTTCTCGGAAAATTTTACGACTTCGACGCGCTGGCCGATCCCGAAAGCGCGCGCACGGGCCGCAGCGTCGCGCTGCGTCTGCCCTCCACGCCGCGCAACGACGCTCTTTTGGGCTATGCGCTCGACCCATGTTGCGTCGAGAGGTTCAACGCGGCGCGGCACGAGGGGACGATAGAGTGCGACGGCGCGGAGCTGTTGCGCGGCGCGGTTCGGCTTACGGGAACGAGGCGGACGGGCGGCGCGGCGCACTACACGATCCGCATCTCGGGCGACGCGGGCGAGTGGGCCGAACGGGCGGCACGGACCCGAATAGGGGCGGCTCTCGGGGATTACTCGCTCACACTCACGGGCGAGGCGATAGAGAACAGCTGGAGCGACGATTCGCCCGTTAAGTTCCTGCCCGTGCACCGCGACGAATATAGGGCGGCGTACAGCTCGACGAGCATATACCCGCCGCAGAGGATGATGAGCACGGCGGACTACATGCCGTTTCTCTCCGTCGAGGCTCTCGTGAAGCGCATCTTCGCCGACGCGGGTTACGAGTTGCGGAGCGAGTTCATGGCGGGCGAGGAGTTTCGCAGCCTCTGCATGAGCGGCCGCTATCGCGCCGCGTCGACCTCGCGGCTGCGCTCGTCGATGGGGTTTTGCGCGGGCCGCACGAGCGAGGCGACGGCCTCGGCCGACTCTCTGGGGCGGGTATACGTGTCGCCGTTGGTGCTGACCCACTCGCTCGGCGACTTCGTCGATACGGCCGACGCGGCCCACGGCGCGGAGCTCTACAACCGCAACGGAGTCTTCGCGGTCGATTCCCGAGGGGCGCGCTTCGCCCCCGTGACGACGGTGACCGCGGGGTTCGAGTTCAGGTTGAAGTACACCACCGACTACCGCATCCTCTCGCGCGAGAGGTTGGAAGGGTTCGATTCGGTGTACGTCGATGCGGGGTGCGACATACGGTTCCGCCTCCCGAACCCTTTCGGCGACCGTCGCGCCGCCCTCGTGGCGGGGAACGAATACATGTGCGTCGTATTCGAGCACGAGGCGGGCGCGGCCTATCGCCTGATGTGCGGGGGCGTTGCGGTCGCTTCGTGGTCGGGACGCGCGACGAAAGCGGTGATGCCCGCGGCGGCCATCGGAGCGCAGTGCGAGTTGCAAATATGCAATGCCGACGGCGGCTGCTCCCCCTATGCGGGCGACTGGGCCATGTACGACGGTTACGTGGAAGAGACGGGTCGCACCGAGGTGGACGTGACGGTGCAGTCGCCGCCCGAAAGGATCACCCCCTCGTCGCCCAAACGCTTCGCGAGGATGTATCTGCACGGAGCGCGCGAGGGGCAGAGCGTGACGCTCTCCGAGGAGTGCCGTCTGACGACCGTATTCTCGCCCGCGCCCGCCGAAGGTTCCGCCATCGTGGCGGCCGACATAGCCGACCACGCGATCTCGCAGGCCGAGCTGCTCGCGGCGTTGCAGCAGATGTTCAACCTGAGGTTCTACACCGACCACGCGCGCAAAAGGGTATATGTCGAGCCGTACGACGACTTTTTCCGCGACGACGTGCATGACTGGAGCGATCGGGTCGACCTCGCGTGCGACGTCGAGACGTGCGATCTGGCCGCCGAGGTGCACGAGCGGCGGACGCTGGCCTATCGCGCGGAGGGAGGCGGCGCGGTCGCGCGATTCGAGGCCGAGATCGGCGAACGTCTGGGCGAGTGGAGCTTCGACACCCCCTCGCAGATAGCCTTGCGCGGCGAGCGGCGCATGGTGAACCCCCTGTTCTGCGCCACGCTCGATGCCGCGGGAGTCTACTCCTCGGCTCCGTCGGCCTCGGTGGTGCAGACGGGCGACCGCGACGTCGACGAGGAGGGCGACGAGGCCGTGCGCGTGGTACGTTACGAAGGGTTGCGCGCCCTGCCCGCGGGCGAACGCTGGGGCTATCCCTCCTACGGCGCGAGCTACCCCTCGGCGGCGTTCCACCGCGCGGGAGCGGAGCCGTTCACTCTCTGTTTCGAGGATCGCGACGGCGCCGCGGGGCTGCACCGCCGTTACGACGCACAGTGGCGCGCCGAGGGGTTCCGTCAGGCGGTGGGCGTCACGATGGCCTTGGATCCCGACGAGCTGACAGCCCTTTTGGATTACGAGAGCGACGGCGCGAACGTACGGTCGCTGTTCCGATTCTATGTCGAGGGGCAGACCGCGCTGTACCGTCTCCGCTCCGTCGAGGAGTACGACACCGCGCGGCACACGGCAAGGTGCGTGTTCTTCAGAGTCGAAAGAGACGGATAAAAGGGGCGCGGGCCCGCGGTTCGCCGACGGCGGCAGGATTGCACGAGCCTTGCGCGAGTTGCAGTCCGCCGCGGTGAGGCGGCGGCGAACTGCGCGGTTCTTCGAATCGCAGAAGAAGATATTTCAACCAAACCAAAAACCTTAAACCTTACTTATGCAAACCAAAATCACGATCAGAAACGAGGCGCAGACCTGTTACATCGACATCGAGGGCATAATCGGCGTGCCCGAGCAGAATCAATTCGACAATGCGGCCTCGCGCGTGGCCACCTATGAGACGTTCCGTCGCGAGGTGGCGCGCATAGCCGAAGTGGCTGCCGCGTCGGTGGTGGTGAACATCCGTTCGACGGGCGGCGACGTGAACGACGCCCTGCTTATCTACGAGGCGTTGCAGTCGCTCGGCGCGCGCATCACCACCCGCTGTTACGGCTATACGGCCTCGGCCGCGACCATCATCGCGCAGGCCGCCGACGAGGGTCGCCGCGAGATCTCGTCCAACGCCCTCTATCTCATCCACAACTCCACGTGCGCCATCGAGGGCAACTCGGCGACGTTGCAGGGCCGCGCCGAGCTGCTGCGCAAGACCGACGCCCGTCTGGCCCGCCTCTATGCCGACCGCTCGGGACGCGACGAGGGGAGCTTCGCCGAACTGATGGCCGAGAACGACGGCGCGGGCCGCTGGCTCACAGCCGAGGAGACCGTCGAGGCGGGATTGGCCGACCGCATAATCGACGCCCTGCTGACGGGCGTGTCCATTCCCGATCCCGATTCGGCTGAGCCTCCCGTCCCCGAGGCTCCCGATCCCGTCGCGCCGAATCCCGACTCGCAGAGCGGCGGAGCCATGCCCTCGGCGCGCGCCGAGACGGTCGGAGTGGTCGATTCGGTGGCGGGGACCATAGCGCGCTATCTGCTGCGCCGCTTCGCCTATCGCTGGGAGCAGTTCATGGAGCGCATGCGCGAGAAGCGCGAGGCGAAACAAGAGGCGCGGCGCGAGCGGAAAAAGGTCGATATTCCCGCCGAGCCGCAACCGTCGAAGGGCGCCGAACACACCGACAAAAAGCCCGCAGCGGGCGGCGACGCGTCGGTTCGGGCAGCCGTCGCGACCGCGCCGATCGCTTTCGACGAGGGGCAGAGGCGTTACGGCCGCACCGACGTGGAGCCCGCGGAGGATCCCTCGATGAACGCTCCCCGCTCGCAGGCGAACGAACGAGCGTATTCCGACGACGCCAAGGCGTTCGCAGCGCGGGCGTAACGCCGAATCCCGTTTTCGAACGGCAGCCTCCGCGGTTCGCCGACGGCGGAAGACATGCACGAGCCTTGTGCGAGTCGCAGTTCGCCGCCGCCCCACTGCGGCGGACTGCGCGACTCAGAGAGTCGCAAATACCTCTTTGTAATAAACATACGTTACCTTTTGCTCGGCCAAAAGGTAACCGAAAAACCGCCGCGGTGAATATTGCGGTTTTCCAAACTGCTCCGTTTCTACTTCAATACTACCCTAATCAACCCATCAAAACTTCAATCAAATGTCAAACATCATCGTAAACCCCAAGAACTACACCGGCCGCGAGCTGGAAACCATCTTCTTCCGTCCTCTGCTCTCGGGCCCCTCGGCCGAGTCGCTCGGCATACGCGTCCTCTACAACATGCCCATGCCCACCGTGGTGCAGATGTGGGACCACTCGACCAACGTCCTCGCCCCGTTCGACAAGAACTCGGCGTGGAGCGGCGGCAACAAGAGCGTCCACTACCAGAAGACCATCCCCATGGCCCGCGTGAAGGCCGAGAACGCCTTTTCGGCGAGCGACTACTTCTCGACCATCTTCGAGCTCATCACCAATCGCAGCGACGTGAACATGGAGGACCTGACGGGCACCGAGCTGGAGGCCGCCGAGACCGAGCTGTTCCGCCGCGCCATAGCCGAGAGCATCCGCATGAACCTCTGGTTGGGCGACAAGGGCAACACCTACCAGACGGGCTACAACGCTTTCGACGGATTGCTGAAGATAGTCACCGACCGCGTGAAGGCGAACGCGTTCCATTACTCGAACAAAAATCTGGACGGCCATCTGGGCGACTACTCCATCCGCGACGTGCTCGACATGACCGTCCGCAACGCCAGTCCGCGCCTCAAGGGGCTCTATCAGGAGGGGCAGACGGCCTTCTTCGTCTCGCCCGTCATCTATTCGCTCTACGAGTCGTATCTGGACAACAACTTCGGCGCGGCGACCTACACCGACACCCAGACGGGCCGCAAGATGCTCTCGTATCACGGATTCCCCGTCATAGAGGTCAACCTCGAACCCGCCATAAGCAACACTTCGCTCTCGTCCAACTTCTGCATCTTCACCGACCGACGCAATCTGGTGATGGCCGTCAACACCGCCGACAGCCCGGGCTCGGAGGTGCGCATGTGGTACAACCCCGACGAGATGGAGAATCGCCAGCGAGCCGTGTTCGCCATCGGCTGCGAGATCCTCGACGACGATCTGGTGTCGGCTTACATCAACGCGGAGTAACCTATGGCCCTACCCGATTTCTACAAACCCGTGGGCGGGGTGGTCGCGGCGGAGCTCTTTCCCGTCGGCGGCCTCGCCTCGCCACGGGAGATGGTCGCGGGCCGCGGCGTCGCCGTGCCGCTCATGGACGACGGGTCGTCGTACGAGGAGGAGTTCTCCGCCCGCGACGGGCAGGTGAGCGTGCTCCACACCCTCGCGCTCTGCTCCGACCGCAAGCTCGCCGCCGAGTGGTTCGATCGGGATTTTCTGCGCCGCTGCGCCGCCGAAGGAGTCGCAGCCGTGGTCGAGACGGCCACGGGCGAGAAGATCGTGGCGGGGTGGTGCCCGCGTTTCGGATTCGAGCAGGCGTTGCGGCTGCAATCGCTGCGGTTCCTCTCGGGCGAGCGGCCCAACGACTCGCCGCGGGTGAAGCTCACGCTCGCGTGCCGCGACGTAAGCTCGGCTTTCGAGTGAAAAGCTTAGGCGGAACGACGAGGTGCAAACATCTTCCTTAACCGATAAAACGAATCTCAAACATGGAACAAAACAGAACAAAAAGCGCGGTGGCGGTGGGCGACCGAAGTCCCGAGCCGCTTTTCGCCATATCGCGGCGCACGGTGCGGAGCGACAAATTCTGGCGTTGGGGCGACGACAACATGCTGCCCTACGCCCTTTCGCTCATGTCGCGCCGATCGACCACCCACCGCCGCATAATAAACGACAAGGCCGACTACATAGCGGGCAAGGGATTCTCGTTCGACGAGCGTCTGCCCCTGCTGGGGCGCATGGCGGGACGCATCAACGGCGACGGCGAGTCGCTGCGCACGGTGATGAGCCGTCTGGCGTTCGACAAGTCGTTGATGGGAAACGCGTTTCTCGAAGCCGTCACCGACGAGAAGCGGTCGTTCCTCTCGCTCTACCATCAGGACGCTTCGCGCTGCCGCATAGCGCGCGACGGCCGCCACGTGATGCTGCACCACGACTGGAGCGCGTTCAACCCCGACGAGGCGCGCACGCTGCCGCTCTATCCGCTGTTCGAGAAGCAGGGCGACGGCTCGATGCGCACGGTGATACATTACAAGGAGTACGAACCGATGTTCACCCATTACGGCGTGCCGAAGTATATCGCGGGCATGGGCGTGTCGGCCATAGCCTACAAGACCGACTGCTGGAACATCGCGCGTCTCGACAACTCGTTCCAGCTCTCGGGCGTGATGATGCTCGACGCCACGGCCGACAGCGAAGCCGAAGCCGAGCGCATAGTGCGCATGGCCGAGCAGCGTTTCGCCGGCAACCCGGGGCAGGTGATGTTCGTCATCAAGGAGGGCTCCGAGACCGACAATTCGCGCTTCATACCCATCGAGGCGCGCAACGAAGGCGACTGGAGCGCGTTGCACGAGCAGGCCACGAGCGACATCGTGATAGCCCACTCGTGGTTCCGCTCGCTCAGCGGACTCGACTACTCGTCGGGATTCAGCTCGGAACGCATCCTGCACGAGTACGAAGTGGCGCTCAACACCGTCATTCTGGCCGAGCAGGAGGAGCTGATGGAGCCCGTCAAAAGTCTCATAAGCGAGGTGACGGGCGTCGACGCCTCGTCGCTGGAGATCGTGAACCGTCCCCCGACCCGTTCGAAGCCCATATACATGAAGGTGTGGGAGGCGCGCAAGGCCGACGGACTCGAATTCGATCCCGACGACGAACGCCAGCAGCCCTATCTGTCGCAGATCACCAAGTACAACATAACCAGAATAGATTAGGCGCCGTTCGGGGCCGCAGCCTGCGGAGCTCGCGTGTGAGCAATCGCGAACAACAGCGGGCCTCCGCGGGGCAGAGGCTGCGGCCCGCGCGACTCTGCGAGTCGCAAAACACGCCTCGTCATTCCAAACCTTGAAACTGTCATGAACAACATTATCACACCCGCCGAAACGGTACGCCTCGCGTTCACCGACGGCGAATACGTCTCGCCCGAAGCCATCGGCGAGGCCGACATCGAAGCCGCTCTCCGCCGCCGCATAGAGCCCGTGGCGGGGCGCGCGCTGTGCGAAGCGATGCGCGAGGGGGCCTATCCCGACTTCGTGAGCGAGTATGCGGCTCCCGCCCTCGCGCTCTGCGTGCGTCTGGTGGTGCAGCCGCGTCTGAACGCCGCCACGGGGCAGACGGGACTGGCCGTGCCCGCGGGCGCGAACCGCAAGGCCGCCGACGCCGCGACCCGCGCCGAACTGATGCGCGCCTTGCGCATCAGGGCCCGCGAGGCGGTGCGCCGCATGTCCGACTACCTCGACGCCCACGCCGCCTCGATGGCGGAGTACGATCCCGACGACAACATCCTTAAACGCTGCTGCTGCGATGGAGGCTTTGTACAGATACGCTAACGGCTGCGCGGGGAGCCTCGTCGCGCTCTTCGCTCCCGTCGCGCCCCTCATGTGGTGCGTGGCGGCATTCATCGGCGTCGACTTCGCGACGGGGGTGGCAGCCTCGCGCGCCGAGGCCCGACGCGACGGCCGCGCATGGTATTTCGAGAGCCGCGAGGCGTGGCGCACCGTGCGCAAGCTGGGCTTCGCCATAGTCGCCATCGCCATGGCCCGCATCGTCGACACGTTGCCCGCGGGGTTGTTCCCGCCCGATTTCGCGCGGCTCTTCGCAGGCTTCGTGTGCGGCGTGGAGATGTGGTCGTTTCTCGAAAACGCCTGCCGCATGGGCGACTCGCGGCTGCTGCGCCGTCTGCGCCGCTTCGTGAGGGAGACCGAAAGAGGGGAGGTGCGCGATGAGTAGAGGCATAGCCAATCGCAACCCGGGCAATATCCGCCGCTCGCGGGTGCGTTACCGCGGCGAGGTGCGCCCCTCGCGCGATCCCGACTTCAAGCAGTTCGAATCGATGGAGTGGGGCTACCGCGCCATGTTCGTGCTGCTCGACACCTACCGCCTGCGATACGGACTCGATACCCTGCGCCGCATGATCTCGCGTTACGCCCCTCCCGAGGAGAACCACACCGCCCTCTACATCGACGCCGTGTGCGACATGACGGGCGTCGGGGCCGACGAGCCGATCGACACCCGCGACCGCGCCACGATGGTGCCCGTCGTGGCGGCCATGTCGCAGATCGAGAACGGCGTTCGCGCGGCGCGCTCCGAGGTGGAGCGCGGGTTCGATCTGGCGGGATTCTGAACGGAGGTTCGAGGCGGAGGCGTGCCGTCGGTCGGCGCGGATTATATGTGGTGATCCAATCGCTCGGTTTTTTGCTCTATGTGGAGGCGGGCGGGAGGCGTATGCGGATAAAATTCATATATTTGCGATATAACCCAATCGCTTAGTTATGAAACGATATCTATTACTCGCCGCGTTCGCCGCCGCCGTTTCGTTCGGCTGCGTTCGCGAAGCCGCGCCCGACCTCGCCGCCTGCGACTCTTTCGCGAGGGCGCTGCCCGTGTGGGCCGAGGGGCGCGAGACGGAGAAAAATCTCACCCTGTCGTTCCGCGAGGTGATCGATACGCGCGCGACGAACGATGCGCTGATCCGCATCGCCGCGTCGACCGACTATCGCCTGCGCGTCAACGGCCGATTCGTGGCCCACGGCCCGAGCGTCGCGGCGCACGACTTCTATCGCGTCGACTGTTACGATTTGAGCGGCTGCCTCCGCCGCGGCCGCAACGTGGTCGCCATCGAGGTGGCGGGCTACAACGAGCCGAACTACTATCTGCTCGACCAGCCGTCGTTCCTGCAAGCCGAGGTGGAGATCGGCGGCGAGATCGTGGCGGCCACGGGCAGCGAATTCGCCGCGTACGATCTGAAGCAGCGCAGGGCCGACGTGCCGCGCTTCAGCATACAACGCTCTTTCACCGAGCGTTACGCTCTCGATCCGTCGTTCGACGACTGGGCCCGTCAGGCCGATTGGCAGGCGGTCGAGGCCGTCGCGCTCGCCGAGCAGCCCGCGAAGGCTCTGCTGCCGCGCCGCGTGGCATATCCCGATTACAGAGTGCACGACGCCGTGGAGCAGGGAGGCGGAATATACAAGTTCGAGTGCAACAGCAGCGGATTTCTGGGCATGCGCGTCAAGGTCGAGGAGCCTGCGCTGTTGCGCGTGTCGTTCGACGAGCTCTTGGGAGCCGACGGACACGTGCACATCGAACGTCTGGGTTGTCAGGCGTACGTGATATATGAATTGGCGGCGGGCGAGTACGATCTGGAGAGCTTCGAGCCCTATACCATGCAGTTCGCCGAGGCGGTAGTGGAGAGCGGCAAGTGCACCATCGAGCGCATGTACATGCGCGACTACTGCAACGCCGACGTATGGCGCGGAACCTTCTCGTCGGACAACGCCGAACTCGACCGACTCTTCGAGACGGCCCGCGAAACGCACCGCCAAAGCTCGCTCGACATATTCATGGACACCCCGTCGCGCGAACGCGCGGGATGGCTGTGCGACAGCTACTTCTCGGCTCGCGTGGCGTTCGACCTCTCGGGCCACGCCAAGATGGAGCGCAACTTCATCGAGAATTTCCTGCTGCCCGAGCGGTTCAAGGATATCGACGAGGGTATGTTGCCCATGTGCTATCCGAGCGACCACCGCGACAAGAACTACATCCCCAACTGGGCCATGTGGTTCGTGATCGAGCTGGAGGAGTACCTCGCCCGCAGCGGCGACCGCGAGACCATAGACCGCGCCCGCAAACGCGTGTACGACCTTATAAACTACTTCGAACCCTATCTCAACGAGGACGGTTTGCTGGAGAAGCTCGACAAATGGGTCTTCATCGAGTGGTCGGCGGCCAACAGCTTCGTGCAGGATGTGAACTACCCCTCGAATATGCTCTATGCGGGTATGCTCGACGTGGCGTCGCGCCTTTACGGCGACGAGGCTTTGGCCGAGCGGGCCGCCCGCGTGCGCGACGAGATCCGCAGGCAGGCGTACGACGGACGTTTCTTCTGCGACAACGCCCTGCGCGGCGAGGACGGCGAGCTGACGCGCACCGACAACCACACCGAGGTGTGTCAATACTATGCCTTCTTCTTCGACGTGGCCACGCCCGAGAGTTATCCCGAGCTGTGGGCGCGCCTGCGCGACGAGTTCGGGCCCGCGCGCAAGAAGAGCGGCGCCTATCCCGACGTCCCATTCGCCAACGCGTTCATCGGCACCTATCTGCGCTTGGAACTGCTCTCTCGCGAGGGGCTGTCGCGCCAAATACTCGACGAGTCGATCGCCGAATACCTCATCATGGCCGACCTGACGGGCACGCTGTGGGAGAATCTGCCCGAATCGACCGACTTCATGGCGAGCTGCAACCACGGTTTCGCGGCGCATATCGTGCGCGTGCTCTACCGCGACGTGCTGGGCGTGTACGAGGTGTCGCCCGTGGAGAAGCGCGTGACGCTGCGTTTCGCCGATTGCGGTTTGGAGCGTTGCGAAGGCTCGATCCCCGTGGGCGACGAGTCGATAGACCTGAAGTGGACGATGAAGGCCGGCCGTCTCGAAGGCCGTCTCTCGCTTCCCGAGGGTTACACGTGCGACCTGCTGCCCGCGCAGGGGATCGAAGTGGATATCGAGGTGAAATAGACTGCTCGACAAGCATGCGACAAGGGTTCGTCTTTTTGCAAGACGGACCCTTGTCGTATACCTGCGCCGCGGCGACTAATAGCTTCTCGCGAAGAGCACGCGACGATGCGACGGTTTGCCCGTGAAGATGCACTTGCCCTCCTCCTCTTCGGCGTCGATGGGGATGCAGCGGATGGTGGCCTTGGTGGCCTCCTTGATCGCCACCTCGGTCTCGACGGTGCCGTCCCAGTGGGCCGAGATGAATCCGCCCTTGTTCTCCAGCACGTCGACGAACTCGTCCCACGTGTCGACGCGAGTAATCATCGAGGTGCGGTAGTCGAGCGCCTTGCGGAATATGTTGGCCTGTATCTCGTCCAGCAGGGCCGCGATGCGGTCGGCCAGCCCCTCCAGCGATACGGTCTCTTTCGAGAGGGTGTCGCGGCGAGCCAGCTCGATGGTGCCGTTCTCCAGATCGCGCGGACCGAGAGCCAGACGCACGGGCACTCCCTTGAGTTCGTATTCGGCGAACTTGAAGCCCGAACGCACGTTGTCGCGCGCGTCGACCTTCACGCTGATGCCGCGGGCGCGCAGCTCGGCTGCGATGGCCTCCATCTTCTCGGTCATCAGGGCGAGCTGCTCGGCGCCTTTGTATATGGGCACCATAGCCACCTGAATGGGGGCGAGCTTCGGCGGCAGCACCAGACCGTTGTTGTCGGAGTGAGCCATGATGAGCGCGCCCATCAGACGGGTCGACACGCCCCACGAGGTGGCCCATACATACTCCTGACCGCCCTCCTTGGTGGTGTAGGTCACGTCGAACGCCTTGGCGAAGTTCTGTCCGAGGAAGTGTGAGGTGCCGCTCTGCAAAGCCTTGCCGTCCTGCATCAGGGCCTCGATGGTGAGGGTGTCCTCCGCTCCCGCGAAGCGCTCGTTGGGCGACTTGTGGCCCACGATGACGGGCACGCCCATCCAATCCTCGGCGAAGCGTTGGTATACGTGGATCATCTTCTCGGCCTCGGCGATGGCCTCCTCGCGGGTGGCGTGGGCCGTGTGGCCCTCCTGCCAGAGGAACTCGGCGGTGCGGAGGAACAGACGCGTGCGCATCTCCCAGCGCACGACGTTGGCCCACTGGTTGCAGAGGATGGGCAGGTCGCGGTAGGAGGTGATCCAGTTCTTGTAGGTGTTCCAGATTATGGTCTCCGAGGTGGGGCGCACGATAAGCTCCTCCTCCAGTTTGGCGGCGGGGTCGACCACGATGCCCTTGCCGTCGGGGTCGTTCTTCAGACGGTAGTGGGTCACCACGGCGCACTCCTTGGCGAAGCCCTCCACATGGTGCGCCTCGCGCGAGAAGAACGATTTGGGGATGAAGAGCGGGAAATAGGCGTTCTCGTGTCCCGTCTGTTTGAACATGTCGTCCAGCACGCGCTGCATCTTCTCCCAGATGGCGTAACCGTAGGGTTTGATTACCATACATCCTCTGACGGCCGAATTTTCGGCCAAACCGGCCTTCACAACGAGGTCGTTGTACCATTTCGAGTAGTTGTCCTCGACTTTGGTCAGATCTTTAAGCTCTACTGCCATATTGCGTTTTTGTTTCGAAATTTTCGGGGTGAGGCAATTTCGGAGCATTGCCTTCGGCGCGCGGCGCCCCATACGAAGAAAAAAGGTCGCCTTCGTCCGAATGACAAAAGTAACCTTTTTTTGTTTAACGCGCGCTATTTCACGCGATTTTTTGCGATGCGCCGCCGCGCGGTCAGAACTTGTAGCCGACCGAGAGGATGACGTAATTGCGCTTCAGGTCGGTCGAATATGAGGGACTCGCCGTGTCGAACGTTCCCGTACGGCTGTCGAGCGCATAGTAGAGCATGTATGACGTCTGCTTGTTTTCGAGATACTGGTAGGTGAGGTCGACGTTCAGGCCGCCGAACGCCAGACCCAGACCGCCCGAATAGCAGGTGCTCTTGTAGGTGAGCGGCGAGTTGTAGTAGAGATCCTTGTCGTTGCGAAGCATCGAGCCGGCCGAGCCGTAACCCGCGCGCAGGGCGAGCATCGGGACGGGCTTCACCTCCACGCCCAGACGCAGCGTGTTCGATCCCTTGAAATTGGCGGTGAACTCCGAACGGTAGTCGGCCTCGGTGAGGTCGAAGCCCGAGGGGATGTTCTTCACGCGCATGCCGTTGTACCAGTCGCGCTCGTAATCGGCCGAGATGATGGCGAAGCGGCCTATGGTGTACGAGAGTCCGAACATGAGACGCGTGGGCGAAACGAAGTCCCACGTGTTGTCGCCGTCGTCGTCGAGCGGCGGCGTGGTGTCGCCGTTGGGGTTGAAGTTGGTGGCGGCGTATGCTTGGTAGCTGCGCTTGAGCGAATAGAAGGTGGGCGTATGCACGGCCGCGCCCACACGCAGGGCGGGGATGGGTCGCCAGATGAAGCCTAACTTGAAGTTCACGCCCGTGCCCGATACGTCGATGGCCTGATTGTAGTCCATCCACTTGGCGGGCGTCTGCAAGGGCGTGCCCTGCGAGTCGACGGGCGTCGCGCCGTTGTAGATGTAATCCTCGCCGTAATAGAGCTGGCGTTTCCAGTCGACGGCCTGCAAACCTATGGTCGCGCCGAGGTAGAACTTGCTGTCGAAGTTGCATCCGACCGCGATGTCGTATTCGCCTATCGAACCGCGGCTGTCGATCTGGGCCGTGTGGCCCACTCCCGCGTTGGCGCCTATGCGGTCGGCCGTAGTCCAGTAACGGCCCAGCTCGTCTTCGTCCGTGTCGAGCATGTAGCCGTTATAGGCCAGCGCGCCGCCCCAGAAATAGGCTATGTCGTAGTCATAGTTGAGTGTGCCGTTCTTGTCGGGGAATATGCCGCTCTGCCCCAGCTGGCGCACGAAGGCGTCGTTGATCGAGCGATAGGGCGAGCTCGAAACTCCGCTCTCGGAGGTGAAGCCGTAACGGTAGTTGAAGTCGGCCACGCGGTTGTAGCCGATGCCGACGCTCACGCTCACCAGACCCGTGCGGCCGCTCTCGTATACGTTGAACACTGCGCCGATGTTGCTCAGAGCGAAACGGCTCTGCTTGTTGTCGCCCCAGTCGGCCGCGCTGTTGGCCGATCGCCGGAATCCCATAATGGGAGTTATGGTCACCTCGTTGTGGCGGTACATGCCGAGTCCCGCAGGGTTGATGCCCATCGACGACACGTCGCCGCCGAGCGAGGCGAACGCTCCGGCCATGCCCATCGAGCGGGCCGTGCCGAATCCGAAGTTGACCTGCGAGAGCGAGAACATGTCGTTCGACATCATGCCGTCGTGGTCCATCATCAGTCCGCCGAACTTATATTGCGCCGAGGCGGTGCCGACGATGGCCGCCGACGCTATGAGAAGCGAAAGTTTTCCGATCATTTTCATGTTGCACACGTTATTGTTAAGGCAATTATATTTTTCAATGTAGTAGCGTCATTTCGTCGCATAACTAACTCCGACGGTCGTCTGCCCGCGGCCACTGGCCGCGTTTACAATTCTGACCCTCCCCTAAATCCCCTCCTCGGAGGGGACTTAGGTCGCTGCGCTCCGAATAAAGCTAATCAAAGCATATAATCGCGTTGTTAATTACATCTTATCGTCCGCGCGATCCGCCGCCGCGCGAACCTCCTCCGCCTCCTCCCGAGAAGCCGCCGCCGCGCGAGCTGCCGCCCGACGAACCCGATCCGAACGACGAGGTGCCGCGATTGGAGTTGAAGCTCGAATTGTTATTGTTGTTGTAATTGCTGTTGTTGCGGTAGCTGTCGTTGTTGCGCGTGGTGTTGTTGCGCGTGGTGTTGTTGCGGTTCTCGGTCGTGTTGCGGTTGCGCATCGACGAGTTGTCGTTGCGGTTGACGGTGGTCGTGCCTCGGCCTCGCGAACCCGAGGTCTGCTGCTGCACGCCCGTCGAGGTGTTGCCGCCGCGCGACGGAGTGCCGTACGACGTTCCCGAGTTGGGCGAACGGTAGGGCGTCGAGTGCGACGAGCCGCGGTTCACCATCGAGTTGCCGCGCGAGGGGCGCGAATTGCCGCCGTTGGGGAAACGTGAGTCGTTGTTGCGCGAGCCGTAATAGTTGCCGCCGCGGTGCCAGTAACCGCCTCCGCCGCCGTACTGCGGACCCCAGCCCCAGTAGTCGGGACCCCAGTGCGAACCGCCCCAGCCCCAGCCGTAATGGGGGTAGTGATGGTGCCACGGATGGTAGAGTCCGCCCCAGCCCCACCACAGGTTGTGGCCCCAGCCGTAATTCCATCCGTAACAGATGTTCCAGTTCCAGTCGTACCACGAGTAGCGGGGGTATCCCCACCACGAGTTGTACCACGGGTCGTAATGATTCCAGCCGTAATACCACGGCGAGTAGAGCATGGCCGTGGCGTTCGTGGCGCCCCATGTGCCGAACATCGAGGTGATGTATTTAGGCTCCACCCACACCTGATCGCCCGACACCATCACGTTGTAGACCGCGGGGTCGTACGCCGTGGCGAAGGTGTAGTTGCCGCCGTAACGCAGATTGAAATAGCTCGACGGCATGCGGTAGTTGGGCGAGGTGAAGCCGCGCAAACGGCGCGCATATGCGCTTTCGTAGCTGTCGGCCACGAAGCTCTGCGGCGAGTCGTCCTCGATTATGATTATCCCGTCGCCCGAATCAACGACTTTCACCCCCTCCGCTTCGCCCGCGGCGGCCAGTATCTCGGCCGTTCGGGCATTCCATTCGGCCTGACGCGCTTCGGCTTCGGCTTTGCGGGCCTCGGCCTCCGCACGGCGAGCCTCCGCCTCGGCGCGCTGCCGGTCGGCTATGGCCGTACGGTCGTGAGTGGCATATAGATCGTCGTAATCGCCCGTCGAACCGTAATAGGCCGACGTGCACGCGCTCGCGGCCAGCGCCGTGAGCGTTGCGGCTAAAATACTCTTCAAGTTCTTCATAGCGCACGTAGGTTTAAGGTTAAATCGAAATGCGGCGTTCGCACGGAATCCGTCTCGGTACAATATCTCCTATGACGTGAACGTAAAAACCGACGTGTTTATTGCGTCGATTCTCCGCGCATACCTTTATTTACAATGCAAAAATATTATTTTATGCCGATTCCCGCTCAATATTCAAGCCATTTTTTCCTCGGGAAAGAAAAAAATTATCTTCGACGGCCGTCGCTGCCGCCCGAAATAGAAAATGCCGTTCTTAAGAATATAATACATAGTTATAATATACACTCGGGCCTCCGCGCGCCGAGGCTGCGGCCCGCGCAGTTCTGCGAACTGCCTCTCAAAACCTATCTTCGGCGGCTGCGGGGTCGCGCATAAAGCGCGAGCCGCCGAAGATAACACCGCGGAGCGGTGTGCTGACGCGTGTGTATTACTGCGACTCGCAGAGTCGCGAGGGCCGCAGCCTCGCCCCGGCGGAGGCCCGCAACTCGTTTTCACTCGTTCGCGGTCTCCGCAGGCCGCGGCCCGAAAACAAATCAAGGTTGTAACCTGAACATCACCTTCATCAACTCCATCAAAGACTTGCTTTTGATCTCCTTTTCGAACTCCTCGTCGGTGAAATCCGAGTCGCCGACACGGGCCATGAACTCCGTCAAGAAACGCAGAAGAACAAGAGCCTCGAGCGACAGTAGGGTCTCGACCTTGAAATCGCCCTGAC
>CAJUMU010000013.1 GCA_910587675.1 uncultured Alistipes sp.
CCGCCGTCGGCGAACCGCACACCTGCGGACGCCATATACCCCTCCCCCGTCATTCCACATTTTTCCGAAAGGAAAAATGACTGGAATCTCTAATGACAAAATCATTTCTACCATAATTAAAGATATACGTTACCTTTTGGCCGCGCAAAAGGTAACGTATATTATTTAAGTATTCGGGCAGCAGCCTGCGGAGATCGCGAACGAGTGAGAACGAGTTGCGGGCCTCCGCGGGGCGAAGGCTGCGGCCCGCGCGGTTCTTCGAACCGCATTTTGTTGACGCATGTGAATTACCCTCCGCCGTCGGCGAACCGCAGGCTGCGACCCGAAATCTCAAAAATCCCCCGAAAACGCTAAAACAAAAAAAGCCGACCCTCGTAAGGATCGGCTTTAAGCATTCCGCTCGGCGGATTACTTGTTCTTCTTATCGTAACGTTTTGCGTAACGGCTCATAAACTTATCCACACGACCGGCGGTATCCACCAACTTCATCTTACCCGTATAGAAAGGGTGCGACGTGTTAGAGATTTCCATCTTATACACAGGATAGGTTTCGCCGTTCACTTCGATGGTCTCTTTTGTCGAAACGGCGGACCGACACAAAAACACGTGGTCGTTCGACATGTCCTTGAACGCCACTAAACGATAACTCTCCGGATGAATTCCCTTTTTCATTTTCGTTCGTTTTTGAATTTTATTGCTTAAGCGCGACAAAGATATGAATTTTATTTTCACCGAGCAACAATCGCCGTTACTTTTTTCTTCGTTTCGGTCGGACCATACGCCGACTGTGCCTCCGCCCGCGGTTCGGCGCTCGCCAAAGAGGCTTTATTATATAATAGGTATATGCGAAAACGGAGCGACGAACACTTTTTTCGACATAAAATTTCATTTTCCGAAATTTTGTCGTATATTTGCCGTCGCAAAAGCCTCGGTGAGAGGCCGCGTGCGGATCCATAGCTCAGTTGGTTAGTAGCACCTGACTCATAATCAGGGGGTCGTAGGTTCAAGCCCTACTGGATCCACGCCGAACAGACCGTTTGCAATATGCAGACGGTCTGTTTTTTTCGGTGGTGGGGGAGGGGGAGGCGCGCGACGGCGCGGCGGAGAGCGGTTTCGGAGCTCGGAGGCGATTGGCGGGGCGTGAAGCTCGCGGTTTCGGCGCGCTCGGTATGCTATATAATATGTCCGAACGGGCTATTTGCGAGATTTTTTAATGTTTTTCTCGAAAAAACTTTGACATTGTTTTTTAATTCGGAAAAGAGTTTTTATATTTGCACTCGATTTTTCGGCTCCGCATGTCGGGACGAACGATCGGGTTCTTTGAACGAGCGTCGTAGGGTGTTTCGGAATTTTCGGGTCGGGCGATAAAAAAATCGACGATAAATTTGGAAATTAAAAAATAATCCCTACCTTTGCATCCCGTAACGGTTGAAACGCCGATGTAGCTCAGTTGGCCAGAGCAGCTGATTTGTAATCAGCTGGTCGGGGGTTCGAATCCCTCCATCGGCTCTGACTGATTTTCGCGAGTCGATAGTCAACTGTTGAAATACTTGGGAAGATACCAGAGTGGCCAAATGGGGCAGACTGTAAATCTGCTGGCGTACGCCTTCGGTGGTTCGAATCCATCTCTTCCCACTTGATCGACCGATCGGGGTTGCATGACGTCTCTTGCGGACAAAGGGTAAGCTGCTCTGATGCGGTTTGTTTTTGCGGAAGTAGCTCAGTTGATAGAGCATTAGCCTTCCAAGCTAAGGGTCGCGAGTTTGAGCCTCGTCTTCCGCTCTCGTAACGACGGTAACACGATTTCCGATTACGCTAAAGTAATAACGGACGCGTGTTACCCGTTTGTCTGCCGAAAGAGATGTGCGTTTGATGTAATTTTATAGAACTTAATACTTATAATACTATGGCAAAAGAGAAATTTGACCGTTCGAAAGCCCATGTGAACATTGGTACTATCGGACACGTTGACCACGGTAAGACCACTCTTACCGCCGCTATCACCACCGTGCTTGCAAAGGCCGGTCTTTCGGAGCTCCGTTCATTCGACTCTATCGATAACGCCCCCGAGGAGAAAGAGCGCGGTATCACCATCAACACCGCTCACGTAGAGTATCAGACCGCTACGCGTCACTATGCTCACGTAGACTGCCCGGGCCACGCCGACTATGTGAAGAACATGGTAACGGGTGCCGCTCAGATGGACGGCGCCATTCTGGTAGTAGCCGCTACCGACGGTCCCATGCCCCAGACCAACGAGCACGTTCTGTTGGCCAAGCAGGTGAACGTTCCCAAGATCGTCGTGTTCCTGAACAAGTGCGACATGGTCGACGATCCCGAGATGCTCGACCTCGTAGAGATGGAGGTTCGCGATCTTTTGGCCAAGTACGACTTCGACGAGAACTGCCCCATCATCCGCGGTTCTGCGCTGGGCGGCCTGAACGGCGAGCCCCAGTGGGAGGAGAAGATCATGGAGCTCATGAACGCTGTCGACGAGTATATTCCCATTCCTCCCCGCGAGAACGAGAAGCCTTTCTTGATGCCTGTCGAGGATGTATTCTCGATCACCGGCCGCGGTACCGTATTGACCGGCCGTATCGAGACCGGCGTTATCCACGTCGGCGATCCCGTAGAGATCATCGGTCTGGAGGAGAAGACTCTGACCTCTACCTGTACGGGTGTGGAGATGTTCCGCAAGCTGCTCGACGAGGGTGAGGCAGGTGACAACGTAGGTCTGCTGATGCGCGGTATCGACAAGAAGGAGGTTAAGCGCGGTATGGTCGTTGCCAAGCCCGGCTCGATCACTCCCCACACCAAGTTCACCGCCGAGGTCTATATCCTGAAGAAGGAGGAGGGCGGCCGTCACACTCCGTTCCACAACAAGTATCGTCCTCAGTTCTATCTGCGTACGATGGACGTAACGGGTGAGATTACCCTTCCCGAGGGCGTTGACATGGTGATGCCCGGCGACCACGTTACCATCACCGTTACCTTGATCTACCCCGTCGCTTTGAACGAGGGTCTGCGTTTCGCGATCCGCGAGGGTGGCCGTACGGTAGGTGCAGGTCAGGTATTGAACATCGTCGAGTAATACTCGCAACGATAAAAAGAGGTGGTCTTCGGACCGCCTCTTGAATAGGAGCATAGTTCAAGGGTAGAATAGCGGTCTCCAAAACCGTTGATGGGAGTTCGAATCTCTCTGCTCCTGCTCGATTAAAAAGTAAACGTCATGTTTAATTACGTAAAAGAATCCTATAACGAGCTTGTTCATAAGGTGTCATGGCCTTCGTTCCCGCAGTTGCAGAATTCGACTATCGTCGTTATGGTCGCTTCGGCGATTTTTGCTATTGTGGTGCTTATGATGGACATTTCATTCGAGAACATCATGGCCGCAATATATAAGACGCTGGGAAATTTTGGTCGTTAATTGTTGTTTTTTCAGACGATGAGCGAAATTAAAAAAGAGTGGTACGTAGTCCGCGCGATAGGTGGTAAGGAGCAGAAGGTCAAAGAGTACATCGAGGCCGAGATCCGTCATAACCATCTGGAGGACTATATATCGCAGATTCTGATTCCCACCGAGAAGGTCTATACCATTCGCAACGGTAAGAAAATCTCGAAGGAGAAGGTCTCTTATCCCGGCTATGTGCTGATAGAGGCGGCCTTTGTAGGACAAATTCCGATTATCATTCGCAACGCTCCCAATGTGTTGGGTTTCTTGGGCGACACCAAGGAAGACAGCCGCAAGATGATAGCTACGCCTCTGCGTCCACAAGAGGTGAGCCGTATTCTCGGTCGTGTCGATGAACTCAGCACTCAGGAGGAGGAGAACGAAGTTCCTTTCGTCGTCGGCGAGACCGTCAAGGTTACGGACGGTCCTTTCTCGAGCTTCCAAGGTATTATCGAGACAGTCGACAACGAGCGCAAGAAACTTACGGTCTCGGTGAAGATTTTCGGTCGCAAGACTCCTATGGAGTTGAGCTTCACACAAGTAGAAAAAGAATAACTAACCAAGGAAAATTATGGCAAAAGAGGTTGCTGCATTTATTAAATTGCAGATCAAAGGTGGCGCAGCCAATCCTTCACCTCCGGTAGGTCCTGCGTTGGGTTCGAAGGGAGTCAATATCATGGACTTCTGCAAGCAATTCAACGCCCGCACTCAGGATAAGGCGGGAAAGGTTCTTCCGGTCATCATTACGGTTTACAGCGACAAGTCGTTCGACTTCGTGGTTAAACAACCGCCCGTGGCCATCCAGCTCAAGGAGGCAGCCAAGATCAAGAGCGGTTCGGCTCAGCCCAACCGCGACAAGGTCGGCGAGGTTACTTGGGAGCAGGTAAAGGCTATTGCCGAGGACAAGATGCCCGACATGAACTGTTTTACCGTCGAAGCCGCTATGCGCATGGTTGCCGGTACTGCCCGCAGTATGGGTATCAATGTAGTCGGTGAATTTCCTAACATGTAATTAAGATTACCAGATGAGTAAGTTGACAAAAAATCAAAAGGCAGCCTACGCCAAGGTCGAGCCCCACAAGGCTTACAAACTCGCCGAGGCAGCATCTCTTCTGAAGGAAATTACCTTTACGAAATTTGATGCTTCGGTCGATATCGACGTGCGTTTGGGCGTGGATCCCCGCAAGGCGAACCAGATGGTCCGCGGCGTGGTTACCCTGCCTCACGGAACCGGCAAGACGGTTCGCGTTTTGGTGCTCTGTACTCCCGAGAAGGAGGAGGAGGCCAAGGCAGCAGGCGCCGACTATGTAGGTTTGGACGAGTATGTGGATAAGATCAAGGGCGGTTGGACCGACGTGGATGTTATCATTTGTACTCCCAACGTCATGGGTAAGGTAGGTGCGCTGGGTCGTATTCTCGGTCCCCGCGGTCTTATGCCCAACCCCAAGACGGGTACGGTTACGATGGATCTGGCCAAGGCCGTTACGGAGGTGAAAGCCGGTAAGATCGACTTCAAGGTCGACAAGTACGGTATCATCCACACTTCGGTCGGCAAGGTGTCGTTCACACCCGAGCAGATCGTCGACAACGCCAAGGAGGTGATAAACACCATCATCAAGTTGAAGCCGTCGGCAGCCAAGGGATCGTATGTGTTGAGCATCTATCTCTCGACTACCATGAGCCCGGGCTTGGAGATCGACCCCAAATCAGTAGAAACGAAGTAAAGAAGGAGGATAAAGATGACAAGAGAAGAGAAAATGGCCGTTATCGACGGTCTTGCAGAGCAGCTCAATCAATACCCTCACTTCTATATTACCAACATCGAGGCTCTTAACGCCGAGCAGACCGCAACGTTGCGTCGCAAGTGCTTTGAGAACGGCATCAAACTCGTCGTAGTTAAGAATACGCTGTTCGGCAAGGCTCTGGAGAAGGTAGAGAAGGCCGAGACTGATTTGGTGAACGTATTGGAGGGTTCGACGTCTGTCATGTTCACCGAGACGGGAAAAGCTCCCGCCGTCGTAATCAAGGAGTTCCGCAAGTCATGCGACAAGCCCGTTTTGAAGGCCGCATACGTCGAGGGCTGTGTTTACGTTGGTGACAATCAGATCGAGACGCTTTGCAACATCAAGAGCCGCGAGGAGCTCATCGGCGATATCGTCGCACTGCTCCAGTCTCCGGCCAAGAATGTTATTTCTGCATTGCAGGGTAGTGCAGGTCAGAAGATTGCCGGCTTAGTGAAGGCACTCGAAGAAAGAAACAACTAATCAAACAAACAACAAAAAAACTTAAAAAAACAATACAACTATGGCAGATGTAAAGGTATTAGCTGAAGAATTGGTAAATTTGACAGTTAAGGAGGTAAACGAATTGGCTACTATCCTCAAGGAGGAGTATGGTATCGAGCCGGCTGCTGCAGCTGTTGCAGTCGCTGCACCTGCTGCCGCAGGTGAGGCCGCTGCTGCCGAGAAGACTTCATTCGACGTTATCCTGAAGAGCGCAGGTCAGGCAAAGCTTCAGGTTATCAAGGCCGTTAAGGATTTGGCAGGTCTGTCGCTGGGTGATGCCAAGGCATTGGTCGACGGCGCTCCCAAGGCCGTTAAGGAAGGCGTATCTAAGGAGGAGGCCGAGTCTATCAAGGCCGCTCTGGAGGAGGCCGGCGCTGAAGTTGAGGTTAAGTAGTTGATCTACTTATAGATTTTCAGACAACTCGGGTATAGAGCTTACGCGATGTTAGCTCTATACCTTTTCTGGTCTAAAGGTCGGGAGTGCCTCGGAGCTGTGCCCGTTCTTTAGGATTTTTCGGATGCTCTCATTGTGTATGGTACTTACACTGAGGGCATTAGCGGGATAAAACGTTGCCCGCTTTTTCGGGGTGCGCACCCCGTGAGTACTCACACTTCAACAAAACTGATTTAAGATGTCCGCATCAAAACAACAACAAAGAATTAGCTTCTCTACTGTCAAGAACAGGGTTCCCTACCCCGACTTGCTGGAGGTACAGCTTAAATCATTCCGAGATTTTTTCCAGATGGACACCACGGCCGAGAATCGCAAGCACGAGGGCCTCTACAAGGTGTTTCAGGAGAATTTTCCCATTACCGACACACGTAACAACTTCGTACTGGAGTTCATCGACTACTATATCGACCCGCCCCGCTACTCGATCGAGGAGTGTCTGGAGCGCGGTCTGACTTACAGCGTACCCCTCAAGGCCAAACTGAAACTCTACTGCACGGACGACGAGCACGAGGATTTCGGTGTGGTGGTGCAGGATGTCTATTTCGGCACCATCCCCTACATGACCGACCGCGGTACGTTCGTATTCAACGGCGCCGAGCGCGTGATCGTTTCGCAGTTGCACCGCTCGCCGGGCGTATTCTTCGGCCAGAGCATGCACACCAACGGCACGAAGCTCTACTCGGCGCGTATCATCCCTTTCAAGGGATCGTGGATCGAGTTCGCGACGGACATCAACAACGTGATGTACGCCTACATCGACCGTAAGAAGAAGTTGCCGGTAACCACGCTGCTGCGCGCCATCGGATTCGAGGCCGACCAGCAGATTCTGGAGATATTCGATCTGGCCGACGAGGTGAAGGTGACCAAGACCAACCTGAAGAAGGCCGTGGGCCGCAAGCTGGCCGCGCGCGTTCTGTCGAGCTGGGTGGAGGATTTCGTCGACGAGGATACGGGCGAGGTGGTGAGCATCGAGCGTAACAACGTCATCGTCGACCGAGAAGTGGAGCTTACCGAGGAGCATATCGAAGCCATCATGGAGAGCGGCGCCAAAACGATATTGCTGCACAAGGAGAACGCTTCGGGCATCGACTTCTCTATCATATACAATACCTTGCAGAAGGATCCCTGCAACTCCGAAAAGGAAGCCGTCGTGTACATATACAGGCAGTTGCGCGCCTCGGAGCCGCCCGATGAGGCCACGGCTCGCGACGTGATCGACAAGCTCTTCTTCTCGGACAAGCGTTACGATCTGGGCGATGTGGGCCGTTATCGTATCAATACGAAACTCAACCTCGACATCGATCCTTCGGTACGCATCCTGACGCGCGAGGATATCATCGAGATTATAAAGTATCTGATTCAGCTCATCAACTCGAAGGCCGAGGTGGACGATATCGACCACTTGTCGAACCGCCGAGTCCGCACCGTGGGCGAGCAGCTGGCCAACCAGTTCTCGGTGGGCTTCGTCCGCATGGCGCGCACCATCCGCGAGAGGATGAACGTTCGCGACAACGAGGTCTTCACTCCCGTGGAGCTCATCAACGCCAAGACTCTGTCGAGCGTGGTGAACTCGTTCTTCGGAACCAGCCAGCTCTCGCAGTTCATGGATCAGATCAACCCTCTGGCCGAGATCACCCACAAACGCCGTCTCTCGGCGCTCGGTCCGGGCGGTCTGTCGCGCGACCGCGCAGGTTTCGAGGTGCGCGACGTGCACTACACCCATTACGGACGTCTCTGCCCGATCGAGTCTCCCGAAGGCCCGAACATCGGTCTTATCTCGTCGCTGTGCGTGTATGCCAAGATTTCGGACATGGGATTCATCGAGACCCCTTACCGCACCGTGGAGGGCGGCAAGGTCGATCTGGATAATTCGCATATCAAATATTACTCGGCCGAGGCCGAGGACGGTCACATCGTGGCGCAGTCGAACGAGCCGCTGGACGACGAAGGCAACTTCCTCAACCCCGACCGTATCAAGGCGCGCGAGGGCGCCGATTTCCCCGTCATCACCTCGAACGAGGTGACGTTGATGGACGTGGCCCCCAATCAGATCGCCTCTATCGCGGCCAGCCTCATTCCGTTCCTCGAGCACGACGACGCCAACCGCGCGTTGATGGGATCGAACATGATGCGTCAGGCGGTGCCTTTGATTACCTGCGAGTCGCCTATCGTCGGCACGGGTATCGAGAAGGATATGATTACCGACAGCCGCATTCAGATCGTGGCCGAGGGCGACGGCGAGGTCGTTTTCGCCGACGCTACCACGATCAAGATCAAGTACGAGCGCACCGAGGAGCAGATCGTATGCTCGTTCGCTCCCGAGGTGACGACCTACGAGCTGCCGCGTTTCCGCCGCACCAACCAGAATACCACCGTCACGCTGAAGCCCACGGTTCTCACGGGCGACCGTGTGACCAAGGGCCAGATCCTTACCGAGGGTTACTCGACCCAGAACGGCGAGTTGGCGTTGGGCCGCAACCTGAAGGTGGCGTTCATGCCTTGGAAAGGTTACAATTTCGAGGACGCGATCGTTATCTCGGAGCGTATCCAGCGCGAGGATATCTTCACCTCGGTACACGTCGACGAGTATATCATGGAGGTGCGCGACACCAAGCGCGGCGTGGAGGAGCTTACGTCGGACATTCCGAACGTGAGCGAGGACGCCACCAAGGATTTGGATGCCAACGGTATCATCCGCATAGGCGCTAACGTGCACCCGGGCGATATACTTATAGGTAAGATCACCCCCAAGGGCGAGAGCGATCCTTCGCCCGAGGAGAAGCTGCTCCGCGCGATCTTCGGCGACAAGGCCGGCGACGTGAAAGACGCCTCTCTTAAAGCGCAGCCTTCGCTGCACGGCGTGGTGATCGACACCAAACTTTACAGCCATGCCCAGAAGGAGGGCAAGAAGAGCAAGGCCGCCGAGCGCGTGCAGCTGGAGCAGCTGGATCAGAAGTTCGCCGCCGAGATAGCCGACCTCACCAAGGTGCTGGTGTCGAAGCTCTATACTCTGGTCGAGGGCAAGACGGTAGCCAACGTCTCGGACTACTTCGGCGTGGAGCTTTACGCTCCGGGCACGAAGTTCTCGCAGAAGATGCTGGAGGATATCGCCACCCGCGAGGTGGAGGAGAAGAGCGGCGTGATGACGGGTTACCTTAATCTCGGTACCTGCAAGTGGACGGGCGACGATCATCTCGACCACCTGATCGAGACCACCATCAACAACTACACCATCGAGTGGAAGAAGGCCGACGCGCGTATCAAGCGCGAGAAATACAACCTCACCAACGGCGACGAGCTGCCCACTTCGGGCGTCATCCAGATGGCCAAGGTATACATCGCCAAGAAGCGTAAGCTGAAGGTGGGCGACAAGATGGCGGGACGTCACGGTAACAAAGGTATCGTGGCCAAGATCGTGCGCGACGAGGATATGCCGTTCCTCGAGGACGGTACGATAGTCGACATCTGTCTGAACCCGCTGGGCGTGCCTTCGCGAATGAACCTCGGTCAGATCTACGAGACCGTTCTGGGTTGGGCAGGCCGCGAGTTGGGGCTCAAGTTCGCCACCCCGATCTTCGACGGCGCGTCGCTGGAGCAGATCAACGAGTACACCGCGCAGGCGGGCGTGCCGCGCAGCGGTCGCACCTACCTCTACGACGGCGGCACGGGCGAGAAGTTCGACCAGCCGGCCACGGTGGGCGTGATCTACATGCTCAAGCTGGGCCACATGATCGACGACAAGATGCACGCCCGTTCTATCGGTCCCTACTCGCTCATCACGCAGCAGCCGTTGGGCGGTAAGGCGCAGTTCGGAGGCCAGCGTTTCGGAGAGATGGAGGTTTGGGCATTGGAGGGCTTCGGCGCCGCCAATATCCTGCAGGAGATCCTCACCATCAAGTCGGACGACGTGATGGGCCGCGCCAAGGCTTACGAGGCGATCGTGAAGGGCGACAATCTGCCGCGACCGGGCGTTCCCGAGGCCATGAACGTGCTTCTGCACGAGTTGCGCGGTCTGGCTCTGTCGGTCAAGCTCGAATAAAGATGCAGGTATAACAGTAAAGTAAAGAGATTAACGTATTATGTCAATCAAAGATAATAAGCAACCGAACGGTTACAGCCGCATTTCGATCGGTCTGGCCTCTCCCGAGGAGATTCTGGCGCAGTCGAGCGGTGAGGTGCTGAAGCCCGAGACGATCAACTACCGTACCTACAAGCCCGAGCGCGACGGTCTGTTCTGCGAGCGCATCTTCGGTCCCGTGAAGGATTACGAGTGCCACTGCGGAAAGTACAAGCGTATCCGTTACAAGGGTATCGTTTGCGACCGATGCGGCGTGGAGGTAACGGAGAAGAAGGTGCGTCGCGAGCGCATGGGACACATCTCGTTAGTGGTTCCCGTGGTGCACATCTGGTATTTCCGTTCGCTGCCCTCGAAGATCGGTTATCTGCTGGGCATCCCGACCAAGAAACTGGAGTCGATCATATATTACGAGCGTTATGTGGTAATCAACGCGGGCGCCGCCGCCGAGCAGGGCATCGAGCGTCTGCAAACGCTGGCCGAGAAGGAGTACCTCGACGTGCTGGCGGCTCTGCCTAAGGGCAATCAGGCTCTGGACGACAGCGATCCGCAGAAGTTCGTCGCCAAGATGGGCGGCGAGGCCGTATACGAGCTGTTGCAGTCGGTGGATCTGGATTCCATGTCTTACGCGCTGCGCCACAAGGCTTCGACCGAGACGTCGCAGCAGCGCAAGAGCGAGGCTCTGAAGCAGCTGAACGTCATCGAGTCGTTCCGCGCCTCGAACGGCCTGAACAAACCCGAGTGGATGGTGCTGAGCGTGATCCCCGTGATCCCGCCCGAACTCCGCCCGCTGGTGCCGCTGGACGGCGGCCGTTTCGCTACGTCGGACCTGAACGATCTCTATCGCCGCGTTATCATACGTAACAACCGTCTGAAGCGACTCATCGAGATCAAGGCTCCCGAGGTGATCCTGCGCAACGAGAAGCGTATGTTGCAGGAGGCCGTCGACTCGCTGTTCGACAACTCGCGCAAGAGCAACGCCGTGAAGAACGAGAGCAATCGACCGCTCAAGTCGCTGTCGGACTCGCTCAAGGGTAAGCAGGGCCGTTTCCGCCAGAACCTTCTGGGTAAGCGTGTCGACTACTCGGCGCGTTCGGTAATCGTCGTGGGTCCCGAGCTGAAGATGCACGAGATGGGTATTCCGAAGGATATGGCCGCCGAGCTTTACAAGCCTTTCGTTATCCGCAAGCTCATCGAGCGCGGCATAGTGAAGACGGTGAAGTCGGCCAAGAAGATAATCGACCGCAAGGATCCCGTTATATGGGGCATATTGGAGAATGTCATCAAGGGCCACCCCGTGTTGATGAACCGCGCCCCGACCCTGCACCGACTCGGTATTCAGGCTTTCCAGCCCAAGCTGATCGAGGGCAAGGCCATGCAGCTCCATCCGCTGGCATGTACGGCGTTCAACGCCGACTTCGACGGCGACCAGATGGCCGTGCACTTGCCGCTGGGCAACGCCGCCATACTGGAGGCGCAGATCCTCATGCTGGGCTCGCACAACGTGCTCAACCCCGCCAACGGAGCCCCCATCACGGTGCCTTCGCAGGATATGGTCCTCGGACTCTACTACATCACCAAGCCCCGCAAGGGCGTCAAGGGCGAGGGACTCGTATTCTACGGTCCCGAGGAGGCGATCATCGCCTACAACGAGAAGCGCGCCGACCTGCATGCCACGGTTAAGTGCGTGGTTCGCGACGTGGACGCGCAGGGCAAGCCTTTCGAGGAGTTGAAGGAGACCACCATCGGCCGCATCCTGTTCAATCAGGTGGTGCCCGAGGAGGTGGGCTATATCAACACCGTGCTGACGAAGAAGTCGTTGCGCGACATCATCGCCGTGGTGCTGAAGACGGCCGGCGCCGACAAGGTGGCCAAGTTCTTGGACGATATCAAGAACATGGGTTACCGCATGGCCTTCCAAGGCGGACTGTCGTTCAACCTCGACGCCGTGGTCATCCCCGAGTCGAAGCATAACCTCGTGCAGGAGGGTTACGACAAGGCCGACGCCATCATGGAGGACTACAACATGGGTCTTATCACCAACAACGAGCGTTACAACCAGATCATCGACGTCTGGACGAACATAAACAACAAACTCACCAAGGAGGTGATCGATACCTTGATCAAGGATCAGGACGGTTTCAACCCCGTCTACATGATGCTCGACTCGGGAGCCCGAGGTTCTAAGGAGCAGATCCGCCAGCTCTCGGGTATGCGTGGTCTTATGGCCAAACCGCAGAAGTCGGGAGTCGAGGGAGGTCAGCAGGTCATCGAGAACCCGATCCTCTCGAACTTCAAGGAGGGTCTTTCGGTGCTGGAGTACTTCATCTCGACGCACGGTGCGCGTAAGGGTCTGGCCGATACCGCCCTTAAGACGGCCGACGCGGGTTATCTGACCCGTCGTCTGGTCGACGTGGCGCAGGACGTGATCATCAACGAGGAGGATTGCGGCACGTTGCGCGGTCTGACGGCCACGGCCATCAAGCGCAACGACGACGTGGTGCAGACGCTTTACGACCGCATCTTGGGCCGCACGGCGTTGAATGACGTGATCCATCCCCTCACGGGCGAGGTGATATGCAAGGCGGGCGACGAGATTACGGAGAGCATCGCCGAGGCTATCGAGAAGTCGCCGCTGGAGTCGGTGGAGATCCGCTCGGTGCTCACCTGCGAGGCGCGCCACGGAGTGTGCGCCAAGTGTTACGGCCGCAACCTCGCCACCGCGCGCATGGTGCAGAAGGGCGAAGTCGTGGGCGTCATCGCGGCGCAGTCGATCGGCGAGCCGGGTACCCAGCTTACGCTGCGTACGTTCCACGTCGGCGGTGTGGCCGGCGGCACGGCGGTGGAGACCAACGTGGTTTCGAAATACGAGGGTCGTCTGGAGATCGACGAGCTGCGCACCATCAAGGGCAAGAACCAGAACGGCGATCCCGCCGATATCGTGATCTCGCGTCAGTCGGAGTTCCGCATCGTGGATCCCAAGACGGGAATCGTGCTCTATACCCATGCGCTGCCTTACGCCTCGATGCTCTACAAGGCCGACGGCGCCGACGTGCAGAAGGGCGATCTGGTTTGCGAGTGGGATCCCTACAACGCCGTCATCATCGCCGAGACCGAGGGTAAGGTGGCTTTCGAGAGCGTTATCGAGGGCGTCACCTACCGCGACGAGCGCGACGAGCAGACGGGTCTGTCGGAGAAGGTGGTCATCGAGTCCAAGGACCGTACGAAGAACCCCGTTATCCGTATCGTGAACAAGGAGGGCGAGGACGTGAAGAGCTACAACCTCCCCGTGTCGGCTCACATCATGGTGAAGGACAACGCCAAGATCAAGGCGGGCGACATACTTATCAAGATCCCCCGCGCCGTGGGCAAGACGGGCGGCGATATCACGGGAGGTCTGCCGCGAGTTACCGAGTTGTTCGAGGCTCGCAACCCGTCGAACCCCGCGGTCGTATCGGAGATCGACGGCGAGGTGACTTTCGGCAAGATCAAGCGCGGTAACCGCGAGATCGTGGTTACGTCGAAGCAGGGCGATGTGATGAGGTATCTGGTGCCTCTGTCGCGTCAGATCGTGGTGCAGGAGAACGACTTCGTGAAGGCGGGCATGCCTCTGTCGGACGGCGCCATCACGCCGAGCGACATCCTGCGCATCCTCGGCCCGACGAAGGTTCAGGAGTACATCGTGAACGAGGTTCAGGAGGTGTACCGCATGCAGGGCGTGAAGATCAACGACAAGCATTTCGAGGTGATCGTGCGCCAGATGATGAGCAAGGTGAAGATCGAGGATCCGGGCGATTCGCGTTTCTTCGAGGATCAGGTAGTCGACAAGTGGGAGTTCATGGATGTGAACGACGAGCTTTACGACAAGGTGGTCGTTGAGGACGCGGGCGACTCGCAGAGCGTGCAGCCGGGCCAGATCATCTCGCTGCGCAAGCTGCGCGACGAGAACTCGTCGCTCAAGCGCCGCGACCTGAAGCCCGTGAAGGTGCGCGACATCGTTCCCGCCACTTCGAATCAGGTGTTGCAGGGTATCACCCGCGCGGCATTGCAGACGTCGAGCTTCATCTCGGCCGCCTCGTTCCAAGAGACGACCAAGGTGCTCAACGAGGCTGCGATCCAAGGCAAGGTCGACCCGCTGGAGAACCTGAAGGAGAACGTTATCTGCGGTCACCTGATCCCGGGCGGTACGGGTCTGCGCGATTACGACAATCTGGTCGTGGGACTCAAAGCCGACATCGACAATCTGGCGAGCGCGGCGGAGTAATCGGCCGTACGACAATAAAGGAGGCAGCGCGAACGTCGGTTCGCGCTGCTTTTTTGCATATATTTGCATCGACTAAAACGTATGGATATGAAGGTTGTAATAGATAAGGCGATACCTTATGTCGACGGTGTACTGGAGCCGTACGCCGAGACGCTCTACCGCGACGGCGGAGCGTTCTCACGCGAAGATGCGGCCGACGCCGACATGCTCGTCGTACGTACCCGCACGCGTTGCGACGCGGCTCTGCTCGAAGGCTCGGCGGTGAAGCTCATCGCCACCGCGACCATCGGCTTCGACCATATCGACATGGAGTACTGCGCCGCTCGCGGCATCGAGGTCGTCACGGCCGAGGGGTGCAATGCGGCGGGCGTGCTGCAATGGGTCGCGGGAGTCTTGGCCATGTCGGCCGCCGCGGGCGGCATGCGGCCCGAGAACACGACGCTCGGCATCGTGGGCGTGGGACATGTCGGCTCGCTCGTGGAGCGTTATGCTCGCGATTGGGGCTTTCGCGTGTTGCGCTGCGACCCGCCGCGCGCGGCGCGCGAAGGGGGCGATTTCGTTTCGCTCGATGAGATCATGGCCGAGTCGGATATCGTGACGCTGCATACTCCGCTCGACGCCTCGACGCGCCACATGATCGACAGCCGCGCGATAGGACTCATGCGGCCCGACGGCATGATCGTCAACGCCTCGCGGGGCGAGGTGGCCGATACCCGCGCTCTGCTCGACGCGCCGCAACGGCTGTTCCTCGACGTGTGGGAGCGCGAACCCGATATCGACCGTCGTCTGCTCGAAAAAGCTGTCGTCGCCACGCCTCACATAGCGGGCTACTCGGCGCAGGGCAAGGCGAATGCCACGGCGGCGGCGGTCGCTGCCGCCGCGCGCCGCTTCGGGCTGCCGCTGGCGGGGTGGTATCCGCCGCAGGTGCATCCCGCCGCGCGGCGCGCTATTTCGTGGGAGGAGATGTGCGCCACCGTTCGCGATTACTGCGACCTCGCGGCGCAGAGCGCGACGCTGAAAAGCCGCCCCGAGGCGTTCGAGTCGCTGCGCAACGGTTACGACTACCGCGAGGAGTATTTTTAGGCGACGCCTGCGGACGATTTGCGATATGGGAAAGGCTGTTCGCCGACAGAGGGAGAACGGGGTTGCCGTTGCACCGCGCAGCGGCGCTATCTTCGGCGGCTGCGGGGGTCGCGCCTTCGGCGCGAGCCGCCGAAGATAAACTTTTCCGATACTCGGGGGCGAATGATGTCTTCCCGAAACATAATTGCGTTTTATTTCGTATATTTAGCTTTGCCTTAGGTACTCCCGCTCGGCAAAATACAAGTAAACTTGTTTTTGCCCTCGCTTATTCTTACCTTTGCCGCGAGGTAAGCGTCGTGCGGAACGCTTCGGCGGGGCTTCGGCCGCGCCGATCCGACGACATCCGTTGATATTATGATCGAATCCCTGTTGAAACCTTTGGCCCGCTTCGGCGGCGCCGATTTCGCCATGCGTTTGTCCGTTTGGCGTATGCGGCTTTTGGCCGCTATGCCCGCAGGCAGATATATTCTCCGAAAACTCTATGCGCCTGCCGCCGATAAGCTCGAACGCGAGGTGTTCGGGATGCGGTTCTCGTCGCCCGTGGGCATCGCCGCGGGGTACGACCGCGACGGCGCGGCGATAGACGCGCTCGACGCCGCGGGATTCGGATTCGTCGAGGTGGGATCGGTCACTCCCCGTCCGCAGGGCGGTTCGCCGCATCCCTATCTGTTCCGTCTCGCGGGCGACAGGGCGTTGCTCAACCGCGCCGTGATCGAGTGCGCGGGCGTGGAGCGGGTGATCGGGAACCTGAAGCGGCGCAGCGGCTCGGCTGTCGTGGGCTGCAATCTGGCGAAGAACGCCGCGACGCCCGCCGACGAGGCGCCTGCCGATTATCTGCGTTCGTTCCGTTCGCTCTATCAATACGCCGATTACTTCACGGTCAACCTGTGCGACAACACCACGTCCGACATCTATGTGCCGAGCGACCGCGAGAGCATAATGGCCATCGTAGAGCCGCTGTTCGAGTTCCGACGCGGCCAGAACCGATATTGCCCCATCCTTCTGAAGATCTCGCCCGATCTTAACGACGAGCAGATCGATACCGCCATCGACATAATGCTGGAGACCCCCGTGGACGGCATCGTGGCGTGCGGCGGCACCTCGGGACGTTACGGATTGGAGAATTCGTCGGCGGTGATGCACTCGCTCGGCCGCACGGCGGGAGCCTTGTGCGGGCGGCCTCTGCGCGAGCGGTCCTTGCAGATCGTGCGCCGCATATACGAGCGTTCGCACGGCGCCTATCCCATCATCGGCTGCGGAGGCATATCCACTCCCGACGACGCGCTGGCGATGCTGGAGGCGGGCGCGACACTGGTGCAGATATGCACCGAATTCATATACGGCGGCGGCAAGTCGCTGCGCGACATACGCATGGGGTTGAACGAGCGTTTCCGCAAGATCGAGATGCGCAAGGCGCGCGAGGCGGGGCGTGAGCGAACCTCGCCCGAGAGAGATTTAAACGAGACGGAGAGATGATAAAAGCCACGATTATAACCATCGGCGACGAGATCCTGATAGGGCAGATCGTCGACACCAATTCGGTGAGCATCGCCAAACGCCTCAACGAGGCGGGCATTTCGGTCGACGAACGCATCTCGGTCGGCGACGATGCCGAGAGGATAGCGGCGGCGGTGCGGGGCGCGCTCGACCGTACGCAGGTAGTGATCCTGACGGGCGGTCTCGGCCCCACGAAGGACGACATAACCAAACATACGCTCGCCCGAATGTTCGGGTCGCGGCTTGTGGAGAATGCCGAGGTTGCGGAGCACGTGCGCGCGATGCTGGCGCGTCGCGGTATAGAGTTCAACGAGCTGAACCGCTCGCAGGCTCTGGTGCCCGAATGCTGCACGACGCTGTTCAACCGTCACGGCACGGCCCCGGGCATGTGGTTCGAGGCCGAGAACGGCAGCGTGGCCGTGTCGTTGCCGGGCGTTCCGTTCGAGATGGAGCATTTGATGGAGGACGAGGTGATGCCGCGTCTCGCGAGCCGTTTCGCGCCGCACGCCAACGTCCACCGCACGATGATTACTTCGGGCATGGCCGAGTCGATGCTCGCGGCCCGCATCGCCGAGTGGGAGAGCGCCTTGCCGCGCGACATGAAGCTGGCCTATCTGCCCTCGCCCAACGTGGTGAGGCTGCGCCTTTCGGCGTACGACGTCGAGGATGCCGAGGCGGTGCGCGCGCGGATGGATGCCCTTTTCGCCGAGCTGTACGGGTTGATTCCCGACAACATAGTGGGTTTCGAGGATGCCTCGGTGCAGGCTCTGGTGCACGAGATGCTCTGCGCCGAAGGCCTGACGCTCGCCACGGCCGAGAGTTGCACTGGCGGAGCGATAGCGTCGCGGTTCACGGCGATGGCGGGAGCCTCGACCTATTTCCTTTTGGGGGCCGTGACCTACGGCAACGAGGCCAAGCGCGATGTGTTAGGCGTCGATTACGACGACATAATGCGTTACGGCGCGGTGAGCGAGACCGTCGTGCGGCAGATGGCCGAGGGTGCGCGACGCGTGTCGGGGGCCGATTACGCCGTGGCGACCACGGGCATAGCGGGACCCGGGGGCGGAACGCCCGAAAAACCCGTCGGCACGGTGTGGTTCGCCGTGGCGACCCCGCATCGCACGGTGAGCGTGATGCGCGACTCGGGTACCGACCGCGGGCAGGTGATAAACCGCGCGGCGTCATACGCCATACGCATGTTGTACGACGAACTGAAGCGCGATTCGGGCAGGAGATGATTTTTAGCGTCGCAATGCCTTAAGGCATTGCTGTCTTCGGCGGCTCGCACCTTCGGTGCCCCCCCCCAGCCGCCGAAGACAAGCTCTCGAATAAGATGAATTCATAAACGAATACGACCATGATAGTCCAATCTATTCTCGACACCGACCTTTACAAGTTCACCACGTCGTACGCCTACTTCAAGGCATTTCCGCAGGCCGAAGGCACCTTTCAGTTCCGCGACCGCGACCTGACCGAATACGACGATGAGTTCGTCGCGCGTCTGCGCGCGGCCTTCGACGATCTGTCGCGTCTGTCGCTCGGCGACGACGAGTTCGCCTACATGGTGGGCAACTGCCGCTTCATCCCGCAGAACTATTTCGAATGGCTGCGCGGGTTCCGCTTCGATCCCTCGCGCATAATGGTGTGGCTCGACGACGAGCGGCACCTGCATATCGAGGCGTCGGATTTCATGTACAAGGTGACTCTTTACGAGATCCCGATCCTGTCGATAGTCTCGGCATTGCGCAATAGCGGCAATCCCGTCGACATGAGCGGAGTCCTCGACCGTCTGCGGGCCAAGATCGAGTTGTCGAACCGCGAGGGGCTGCTCTTCTCCGATTTCGGTACGCGCCGCCGCTTCTCGTTCGAGGTGCACGAGTCGGTGATGAAGTACATCCGCGCCGAGGCGATGCACTGCGCGGGCACGTCGAACTGCTATCTGGCCATGAAGCTCGGGATGAAGATGATCGGCACCTATCCTCACGAGCTGCCGATGTTCATCGCGGCGGTGAACGGCGGTCCGCGTCAGGCCAACTACCTCGCCATGGAGGAGTGGGTGAAGGTCTACGACGGCTATCTGGGCATCGCCCTCACCGACAGCTTCGGTTCGGAGGTCTTCTTCAAGAACTTCTCGAAGAAGCACGCCTCGCTCTTCGACGGCGTAAGGCAGGATTCGGGCGATCCGCTGCGTTTCATCGATATCGCCATAGCGCGTTACCGCGAACTGGGCATCGACCCCATGACCAAGACCATCATATTCAGCGACTCGCTCGATTTCCCCCGCGCGGCCGAGATCAAGCGTGCGTGCGAGGGGCGCATACGCTGCTCGTTCGGAATCGGCACCAACATCACCAACGACACGGGTTACGCTCCGTGCAATATCGTGATGAAGCTTTCGACGTGCCGCATGAACGACAAGCAGCAGGTTCGCAAGTGCGTGAAGCTCTCGGACGTGAAAGGCAAGGCGATGGGCGATCCCGCCGAAGTGGAGCTCTATCGTCGCTTGCTGGAGTAGGTTCCGCAAAGCCTGCGGCATCCCCCGCGCCGCGGGATGCGTTAAAACGGAAAGCGCTGTCCGAAACGTCGGGCAGCGCTTTCCTCGCTATTCACAGCATCGATAATATGTCGAAGGCGGCGCGTCGGCCGCGCTTTAGCGGTGTCAGGCCTTTCCCGACTTCATGCCGAGGCCGAGCACGGGATCCTCGCCCGCGTGCGGCTGCGGGATCTCTATCTTGCCGATGGTGCTTTCGTAACGGGTTATGTTCTCCTGCAACGAAAAGAGCAGCCGTTTGGCGTGTTCGGGGGTGAGGATAACGCGGCTCTTTACCTTGGCCTTTTTCAGCCCGGGGAGCATGGCGGCAAAGTCGATGATGAACTCCGACGTCGAGTGGGCTATGATCGCCAGATTGGAGTAGTTGCCCTGAGCGATCTCTTCCGAAAGATCGATGTCGAATCCCTGAGTTTGAAGCTCTGCCATAAGAGAGTGTTTTAAGTATGTTACAAAAAAACTCTTTTCGGTTGCGCGGGGCGTCGGGACGGCCGCAAAGTTTTCCATAAATTATTAACAATCGGGCGAAATGGTCGGGCGTGTTTTAATATTCCGTATTAAATTCCTAACTTTGTCCCTCGTGACCGCCGCGTCGTCGGGTCGAACGTATGCGGACCGCTTTTCGTTAAAAACCGAATCGCCTGAAATGTTTGTAGATGTAATCGATATATTGCTCAGAGGCATGTGTGTGGGGTTGGCTTCTTCGATCACCGTGGGGCCTGTCGCCGTGCTGTGCATTCAGCGCACGTTGAGTAAAAGCCGCCGTTCGGGACTGGCTTCTGGCATGGGCGTGGCTTGCGCCGACATGCTCATGGCGGTCATAGCCTTTTTCTTCTATTCGATGCTCCAGTCGAGCATCGAGGAGTACAGCGTGGTGCTTCAGGTCGCGGGCGGTATCTTCGTGGTGATAGTGGGCGTCTACATCTTCTTCCAAAACCCGGTACCCCAGATACGCAAGAACCGTGCAGGAAAGACCAACCTTTGGCAGGACTACTCGTCGATGTTCGTCTTCACGCTGGCTAACTTCGTGGTGGTGATCCCCTACCTGCTGGCCTTTTTCGCCATGTTCAACGTGGGCATGCAGTCCGACGACGGCATGGCCTCGTCGCTGCGCAGCGGCATGACCATCCTCGGCTTCCTCGCGGGAGCCTTGCTGTGGTGGTTCGCCCTGACGCTGACCATCGATCTGTTCCGCAAACGGTTCCGTCCGCGCCACATGCTCACCATAAACCACGTGGCGGGCGTCATAATAGGCGTTTTGGGCATATACACCATAATTTCTACTTTTTTTAATATTCTTCCGGATCATGGAGCGTTGTAACGACGATGCCCGCAAGGGCAAAAAGATAGTCATAGCCGTCGACGGATTCTCGTCGTGCGGCAAGAGCACTTTCGCCAAGGCCATAGCCGCGCGGCTGGGCTACATATTCATCGACACGGGAGCGATGTACCGCGCCGTCACACTCTATGCGCTCGACCACGGAGCCATCCGCTCGGGCATGGTCGACGAGGAGGCCGTGGCGGCTCTGCTGAAGGATATCGAGATCACGTTCCGTTTCAACCCCGAGCGGGGCGCGAGCGACATATACGTGAACGGCGATCTGGCCGAGGGGCGTATACGCACCATCGAGGTGAGCAACTGCGTGAGCCGCGTGAGTTCGATCCGCGAGGTGCGCGAGAAGCTGGTCGCCATGCAGCAGCGCATGGGACGCGACCGCGGCGTGGTGATGGACGGCCGCGATATCGGCACGGTGGTGTTCCCCGACGCCGAAATGAAGATCTTCATGACGGCCGATCCTAAGGTGCGGGCCGAACGCCGTTATGCCGAGCTGCGTGCCAAAGGCGACGAGGTGAGCATGGAGGAGGTGCTGGAGAATGTCGTGTCGCGCGATCGGGCCGACATGAACCGCGCGATCTCGCCTCTGCGTCAGGCTCCCGACGCCGTGGTGCTCGACAACAGCCGCATGAGCGTCGACGAGCAGATGGCGTGGTTTATGGAGCGTTACGAAAAGATGGCTTGATCGCCTGCGATTGGAGCGGAGCGACCGAAGTCCCCTCCGAGGATGGGATTTCGGGGAGGGTCGGATTCGCAAACGCGGCCGCGAACGGTACCCGCGGATAAGGGATCGACCGCATAGATTGTGTGTACCGTTGACAGTGTTTTGACATGTACGTGGAGATAGACGGTAATTCGGGTTTTTGCTTCGGCGTGGTGCGAGCCATCTCGAAAGCCGAGTCGGCATTGGCCGAGTCGGGCGGCGAGGTGTATTCGCTGGGCGACATCGTGCATAACCGCATGGAGGTGCAGCGTCTCGAAAACATGGGGCTGCGCACGGTGATGCACGACGACATGCCCGCTCTCAGGGGGCGCGACCTCTTCATCCGCGCGCACGGCGAGCCGCCCTCGACCTTCGAGCGTGCGGCCGAGCTGGGGATTCGCGTGATCGACGCCACGTGTCCCGTGGTGGCGCAGTTGCAGCGCAAGGTGGTGGCTGCCCACGAGCAGATGAAGTCGGTGGAGGGACAGGTGGTGATCCTCGGCAAGAAGGGTCACGCCGAGGTCGTGGGACTCACGGGTCAGGTGGCCGAACCCACCGTCGTGGTGGAGCACGAGGAGGATTTGGGTCAGATCGACTTCACGCGTCCGATATTCTTTCTGTCGCAGACCACGCAGAGCGTGGGGCTGTTCTGGACGCTGGCCGAGCGAATGAAGGAGATGCTGGGCGACGAGAGGATGCTCACGGTGGACGATACGATATGCCGCCGCGTGTCGAACCGCGAGCGTGCGCTGGAGGAGTTCGCGGGGCGTTTCGACGTGGTGCTGTTCGTCAGCGGCAAGAAGTCGAGCAACGGCAAGGTGCTCTTCGACGTGTGCCGCGAAGCGAATGCCCGCAGCTATAATATCGAGGAGGAGGGCGAGTTGAGGCCCGAGTGGTTCGAGGATTGCGCGAGCGTGGGGATATGCGGCGCCACCTCCACCCCCGCGTGGCTCATGAACCGCGTGGCCGAGGCGGTGCGCGAACGCTTCGCATAGAGGGGCTGCTGTTCGCCGACGGCGCGGGCGTTACGCCCGTTTTATGACGAGACCGTTTCGGTTCGCCGACGGCGGAGGACAAAACGAACCTCGGTGAGTTGCAGTCCGCCGCGTGGGGGCGGCGGCGAACTGCAGATATCGCAAAGCGATATCGAGATACCTGCGTTAAGGTTTTTATAATTAATTTTGCTGTTATGAGATACGCAGTAAGGGCGATAAAATATTTCGCCGCTTTCGTCGTTTTGTATTTGGCCGTAACGTGGCTCAGCCTGCGCGCTTCGGGGCTGGACGTATCGGTATGGGATTCGGTCTCGGCCACGATGCGCACCCCGCGCGGCATCGCGCTGGCGGTGGCGGTCGCGCTGCTTTCGGCCGCCTATCCCAAGTTCGGATTCATCACGCGCCGCGTGGAGGCCTCGACGGAGGAGGACCGCGAACGTATCGTGACGGCTTTCGAGACCTCGGGTTTCGGCCTCGCGGCCGAGGAGGACGGCGCGATGATCTTTCGCGCGGGCAATCCGCTGCGCCGACTGCTGCTGCTCTTCGAAGACGAGGTGCGCGTGGAGCAGTACGGGCAGTGGGTCGAGATAACGGGCATACGTCGCGCCGTGGCGCGCGCGGCCTATCGGTTGGAGTGGTATATGGATAACAAGAGAAGATGAATAGAGCGATCATAAGATTTTTCGCGCGCGGCGGTGCCCTCCTTACGGCGGGGGCGGTCGTGGCGACGGGCGTGTGGGCCGTGAAGGACGACTTCGGGCTGGGACGCAACATGGAGATAATGGTCAACATGATGCGCGAACTCTCGACGCAGTATGTCGACGAGGTGTCCCCCGACAAACTCATGTCGGACGGCGCGGCGGGCATGGTGCGCAACCTCGACCCCTACACGGGCTACATGTCGGAGGAGGGTATGGACGAGTTCGAGGTGATGGCGACGGGCAAATACGGCGGCGTGGGCGCCACGATCCGCATGAGGCGCGACAGCAGCGGCGTGGTGGTGGCGCAGCCCTACAAAGGCTCGCCCTCCGATCTGGCGGGTCTGAAGATCGGCGATCGGTTCGTGCGCATCGACGACGAGGACGTGACGAAGTGCACCACGGCCGAGATCTCGTCGAAGCTCAAGGGCGACCCGGGCACCAAGGTGAAACTGGCCGTCGAGCGTCTGATGACGGGCGAGATAGAGGAGATGGAGCTTACGCGCGCCCGCATCTCGATCCCGGGCGTGCCGTATGCGGGCTTCGTGGCCGACAGCATCGGCTACATACGCCACAACGACTTCACCGACGGATGTTACGACGAGATGCGCGCCGCGGTGGAGCGTCTGCGCGCCGGCGGCAAGTTGAAAGGACTTGTTCTCGACTATCGCGACAACGGGGGCGGCAGCGTGCCCGAGGCGATCAAGATACTCTCGATGTTCCTGCCCAAGGGCACCGAGGTGCTGACGATGAAGGGGCGCACCGAGCGTTCGACGCACACCTATGCCACCGAATCGAATCCCGTGCTGCCCGACGTGCCGATCGTGGTGCTCGTGAACGGCAACACCGCTTCGGCTTCGGAGATCGTGAGCGGCGCGTTGCAGGATACCGACCGCGCCGTTCTGATGGGGCAGCGCTCTTACGGCAAGGGGCTGGTGCAGACGCTGGTGCCGCTGGGCTACAACGCCTATCTGAAGCTTACCACGGCCAAATACTACATCCCCTCGGGGCGTTGCGTGCAGCGCATCAACTACTCGGCGCATAACGACAAGGGCGCGGCGGAGATCATCCCCGATTCGCTCATCGGCGAGTTCGCGACGCGCAACGGCCGCAAGGTGTACGACGGCAAGGGGTTGATGCCCGACGTGAAGACCGATCCCGAGTATATCAGCACCTTCGCCGTGATGATCTACAATCTGGGATATGTCGAGGAGTTCCTCGACGATTACATGCGCCGCCATCCCGACATGAAGGTCGACAATGCCACGTTCGCCATATCGGACGCCGATTACGAGGATTTCGTGAAGTTCATGGAGGACAAGGAGGTGCCTTACGAGTCGCAGACGCGCATGGCTCTCGATCTGCTGAAGCGCACTTCGAAAGAGGAGCGTTACGACGCGGAGTTCGCCGACGAGCTGCAACGCATAGAGTCGAAACTCAAGGACCAAAAGACGGATAACCTGCGCCACTACCGCGCCGAGATATCGGAGCTGCTCGACAACGACATCGTGCTGCGCCACAACTATTACGAGGGCGTGATCGAACACAACCTCGTGTCGGACAGCACCGTGATGAAGGCGGTGGAGCTTCTGCGCGACGGCGGGCGTTATCGTCGCATTCTGCGCGAGCAGGACACCGAGCGCAATTGATCGGCGGCAGGGCGATGAAATTCTCGAGCAAAATAAAATTCTCGTTCCGAGGCAGGTTGTCGATCCTCACGGTCGGCATGGTGCTGGCCGTGCTGTCGCTGCTCTACACCAACAAGCTGGCCGACGTGCTGAAGCAGAAGGAGCAGAACGACGTGGAGCTGTGGGTGGCCGCCATGGAGCGCGTGAGCCGCGAGACGTTCGGCAACTATCTGGTCGATCCGCTCATATCGGCCATCGTGAGCTCGCAGAACAACATCCCCTTCATCATCACCGACGAGAATCTGAATTACGTGTCGAGCAACCGCATCCCGAACGAGATCATTCAGGATCCCGACAAGTTCGAACGCAAGATCAACGAGCTCACCGAGGAGAATACTCCCCGCACGGTGCGCATCATGTGGACGAGCAACCAGTGCCACATCATATTTTACGGCAAGTCGCAGCTGCTGCGCGCGCTGTACTGGTTCCCTTACGCGCAGTGGGGCATTATAGCCATATTCTTGATATTTACCTATATAGCATTGCAGTCCACCAAGCAGGACGAGCAGAACCGCGTGTGGATCGGTCTGGCGAAGGAGACGGCCCACCAGCTGGGCACGCCCACCTCGTCGCTGTTGGGGTGGATCGAGTATCTGCGCACGCAGGAGGTCGCGCCCACGGTCGTGGACGAGATGAACAAGGATCTGGCCCATCTGATGAAGATCGTCGACCGCTTCTCGAAGATCGGGTCGGAGACGGTGTTGTCGCCCAACAACGTCAACGAGGTGGTGGGCGAGTCGGTCATGTATTTCCGCAAGCGCATTCCGCGCAACGTCACTCTTTCCTACAACGGTCTGGCGATAGCCCCCGTACAGGCCAACCTGAATGTCGCTCTGTTCGAATGGGTGGTCGAGAATCTGATGAAAAACGCGCTCGACGCCATGCAGGGCCACGGCGCGATCGACGTGAAGGTGTGGTCGAACGACAAATCCGTCATGATCGACGTGAAGGATACGGGCAAGGGCATCCCCAAAAGCAACTGGAAACGGATTTTCGAACCCGGGTTCACCACCAAGACACGCGGCTGGGGCCTCGGTCTGTCGCTTTCGCGCCGCATAGTCGAGGATTACCACGAGGGCAAGATCGCCGTGGTCGACTCCGAGGTGGGGCGCGGCACCACGTTCCGCATAACTCTTAAACGCGTTATGGAATGATGCTTCGGACGATCGACAGCCTCGCCGCCGCGGCCTCGGCGCGCTTCGCGGACGACGTGCCCATAGTCGCGCGCGATTCGTCGCGCAGCGTTGCCGACAGTTGCCTCGCACCCGATTGTATTGCGGGCGGCATGACGGATCGGTGGCTGCTCGACGGCAAGACCCGCCGCGGGACGGACGCCGCTACGGTCTTCGGCGACGAGTCGCAGCTCGTCGCGGGCGAAACGTTCGTCGGCGTCGCTTCGGAGGACGAAACTTTCGCGGGCGATATGTTCATGGTCGCGACCGAGCAGAGCGTTCCCGAGACGGCGGCGGGCGAGGAGGGCGTGTGGGCCGCGGCGGCGGTGAATCTGTTGGTGGTAGGGGTGGTGTCGGTCTACATGTTCTGCATATATCGCTATTTCGACGATGTGGTGGCGTTGTTCCGTTCGGTCTTCCGCCGCAACGTCATGTCGTCGGGGCGCGTGGTGGAGCGTCGCCGCAGCGAGATATTTTACGGGTTCCTCGGCAAGCTGTTCCTGTTGGGCGCGGCGTTCGTCGGGGTGCTTGCGTCGGAGGCGGCGTTGCGCCGCGGAGAGTTCGCGGAGTTGAATATTTTTTACGTTCCGCTCGCGGCGGTGGGCGTATTTTTGGCTGTCGTGGTCGCGCAATATGTCATGTTGGCGGGCGTGGGGTTGGTCACACGGTCGTTCGCCGACGTGGCGACGCTGGTGCGGATAAGATTGGTCTATTTCGCGCTGGCCACCGTGATGGTGGCTCCCGCCATGCTCGTGGCGCAGATCTCGGCGGGAACGGCCGCCGAAGCGTGGTTTGCCGCGGGTTGCCTCTCGGCGGCCGTGGCGGCGTTTTTCTTCCTGCGCGAGAGTCTCATGCTCTTTATTTCTAAAAAAATTTCGATTTTGCATTGGTTTTTGTACCTTTGCACAATCGAAATCATGCCGTTGAGTTTTCTATGGCGGGCGGCTATCGGATTGAGACAGTAAAAACGCTTCGAGAATGGTAAAAAAAATTTTGATATCGCAACCGCGTCCTGCGGTGATTGAGAAATCTCCTTTTTATGAATTGGCGGGCAAGCACAAGGTCGAGGTCGATTTCAGGCCTTTGATCCGTGTGGTCGGCGTGACGCTCAAAGAGTTCCGCGCCCAGCGAATCGAGATACTGGACCATACGGCCGTCATCTTCACTTCGCGCACGACGGTCGACAGCTTTTTCAAGGTGTGCGAGGATGCGCGCATCACCGTTCCCGAAACGATGAAATACATCTGCAACACCGAGGCCGTGGCGCTCTATCTTCAGAAATACATCGTCTATCGCAAGCGTAAGATATCGTTCGCCGACGGCTCGTTCACGGGGCTGCTGGAACTTATCATCAAGCATAAGAGCGAACGGTTCCTGCTGGCGCTCAGCGAACCTCACAAACCCGAGCTGCCCGAGACGCTGGCCAAGTTGAAACTCAATTTCGACCCCGTCATTCTGGCTCTCACCGTCGCCGCCGACATGAGCGACATGCGCCCCGCCGATTACGACGTGTTGGCGCTCTATTCGCCGTCGGACGTGAAGAGCGTGCTCGAAAACTTCAAGGTCGAGGAGCTGCCCGTGGTGGCGACATTCGGCGAAGGCACCCTGCGCGCCGCTCTGGAGGCGGGCATGAAGGTGCGGGCGTCGGCCCCCTCGCCCGAGGCTCCGTCGATGGTGAAAGCACTCGACCTCTATATCGCCAAGGTGAAGAAGGGCGAGGAGATCGGCGACGTGGAGTTGGTGAGCGACGCCGCCAAAGAGGAGTTCATCCGCTCGCAACAGAGCAAGCTCGCGAAGAAGACGCGTACGCGCAGTAATACCACCGAAAAGAGATAGAAGATGGAACGCGCGGATTCTGCACTGCCTCGAAGATCGTTCACGTTGCCCCGCAGCGAACGCCTGCGTTCGATGAAGGCCATACGCCGAATGTTCGGCGAAGGGCAGGGCGGGTTCGTCTATCCTTTCCGTTACGTATTCGTGGTCGGACGCGACGGCGCGATGAAAGATGCCGTTCCGATGTCCGACGGATCCATCGAGATGCTTTTCTCCGTTCCCAAGAAATTCCACAAACGGGCCAACCGTCGCAACCTGCTCAAGCGACGCACCCGCGAAGCCTATCGCCTCGGCCGCGAGGAGTTGCGACGCGCCGTCGTCGCGTCGGGCGTCGAGATCGACGCGGCGTTGATCTATTCGGCCAAGGAGTGTCACAGCTATAAAACCATCGAACATGCCGTGCGGCGGATTCTGGAGCAGATCGGCGAGCGTATTTAAGTATGCGTGCGCCCTGCCTCTGTTGGCCGTGGTGCGGTTCTACCAATATTGCATATCGCCTTTCACGCCCCCGTCGTGCCGTTTTACCCCCACATGCTCGGCATACGCCGTCGAGGCGTTGCGCAAGTACGGACCTCTGAAAGGGGGATGGCTTACGCTCAAACGTCTGTCGCGCTGCCACCCGTGGGGCGGCAGCGGTTACGATCCCGTCCCTTGATTTTCAAGCTCTCGGACCGCGATACGCGCGCGTTTCAAAACCCGCAGAAGATAACGTATATTTTTTAGGTATTCGGGCCGCGGCCTGCGGAGACTCGCGTGTGAGCATTCGCGAACAACAGCGGGCCTCCGCGGGGCGATGGCTGCGGCCCGCGCGGTTCTCCGAACCGCATTTCTTTTTTCTATGCAACCTTTTGTGCGGTCAAAAGGTTGCGCCAAAAGCCGCCGCGGTGAAACGATTTCGGGGTCGTTCATGCGCCTTCGCGAAATCGGCTGCTTCGCATTTTTGAGGATCAAAAAGTCTCCGATTTTTTACGCTCCGTCGCTTCGACCGCCCTTTTTCCGAAATCGTTCGCTTGCGCAGTCATTTTCTCGCCTCGGCAGAGCTCGAACAAGTTCGGCTCTGCACTCGGCTTATCGAAAATGTTCCTGCCGCGGGTTTGGCTGACGCATGTGAATTATTGCGGTTCTTCGAACCGCGCAGTTCGCCGCCGCCCCACCGCGGCGGACTGCTACTCGCCAAAGGCTCGCGCAGCCCTCCGCCGTCGGCGAACAGCCTATACCCCGAAATCATATCATCGGACAGGTCCGCTTGCAGGCCCGAAACCCGATCGAGTCGAGCGAAAACAAAAAAATCGCTCGAAAACGAAAAAAATACTACTTTGCTATACAAAGTATAAATTTTGTCCTTATATTTGCATCAGGAAAATATTAAACCGTACTAAAATATCTTGCATTATGAAAGAGACGATCAATGTGAACATCGCACAACAAGCCTTCACGATGGACATGGACGCTTACTCTGCACTCACGGCATACCTCGACGACATCGCGTGCCGCCTGCCCGAATCGGATGCCGAGACGTTGGCCGACATCGAGAGTCGCGTGGCCGAGATATTCCGCGAGCGGGTTCCGTCGCCCATGATGGTAATCACCTACGGCGTGGTGCGCAGCACTATGACCCAAATCGGCAGCCCCGAGAATTTCGGCGCGGCCAATCGCCCCAAGCAGGATCGCGTCGTCGACGAGGATCCGCTTCGCAAAAGGTTGTACCGCTCGCGCACCGACCGCTCGATAGCGGGAGTCTGCGGCGGCATCGCCCGCAATTTCGACATCGACTCGACGCTGGTGCGCGTGTTGTTCATCGTGGGATTCTTCGCGGGCTTCTCGACGCTCGTGCTCTACCTGATACTGTGGCTCGTGCTGAAGGAGGAGCCTGCGCAAACGATAAATTTGAAATAACATCATAAAAAGAGGAAAAGTTATGAACGAAGAAAATGTAAAGGTTCAGATGCGCAAAGGCATCCTCGAATATTGCATCCTCGCAATATTGTCGCGGGAGGACTCTTATGCGCCGAAGATCATCGCCGAGCTCAAGCAGGCGCAGATGATCGTTGTGGAAGGAACGCTCTATCCGATCCTCACGCGACAGAAGAACGCGGGTCTGCTGACCTACCGCTGGGAGGAGTCGCCGCAGGGTCCGCCGCGAAAGTACTATATGCTGACCGAGGCGGGCCGCCGCCAGCTCGCGCTTCTGGACGAGGCGTGGGACGAGATGGTGGAGCAGATCAAGGTGATCCGTCACGGCAAGGCGGTGCCGCAGCCGTCTCGGGAGCCCGCCCGACCCGACGTCGCCTACGAGATAGACGCCGACCCCGACCATGCCATGGAGTAACGACAGATGTAAAACCAACGTAAAAACACGAAACGATATGAATAATTCGGTTATGAAATTCATGATAATGTGCGCCGCGGCGATGATCTCGGTATCGACCTTCGCGGCAGGTATAAATCTCAAGGGCAGCGGCAAGGTCATCACCCGCACCCAACCCATCGCGGCATACGACGCCATCGAGGCGAGTCGCGCCGTGCGCGTGATAGTCGAGGAGCGCACGGGCGGCGACGCGATCATCGAGGCCGACGACAACACCATGCAATACGTGAAGGTGGAGGTCGACGGCGGCACGTTGAAAATCGGATTCGACAAGCGCGTCAACGGCGTTTCGGGCATCCACGTCAAGGTGCGCGTGCCCTATTGCGAGGGGCTGAATTCGCTCGATGCGTCGAGCGCGGCCTCGATCGTCGTCGAGCCGACGATAAATGGCGAGAGCCTGACCATCGACGCGGGTTCGGCGGGAAACATCAGTTTCACCAAGGCCGAAGTGACCCGCTGCGCGATCGACGTGAGCTCGGCTGCGAAGGTGTCGGGCGCGGTGAAGAGCGACCGTTGCGAAGTGGAGGCGAGCAGCGCGTCGAACACCGAACTGGCCATGCTGACGATGGCCTGCACGGTCGAGACGAGTTCGGCTTCGAAGGTCGTGCTCAGCGGCGAGGCGGGCATCGCGTCGCTCGACGCGAGCTCGGCATCGAAGATCGACGCTTCGGAGCTCAACGCCCGCAAGGCTTCGGCCGACGTGTCGTCGGGCGCGAGCATCAAGGTCAACAGCTCGCGCGAGCTGGACGCCAAGGCTTCGTCGGGCGGCTCGATCCGCTACAAGGGCCCTTCGACGCTCGCGCTGACACAGACGACTTCGAGCGGCGGCAGCGTAAGCCGACAGTAACGTACCACAACCGTAAAAACACGAAACGATTATGAACGAAATAAAGAAATGCAGCATCGCAGGGGTCTCGTTCACGCTGGAGAACGACGCCTACGACGTACTGAGCACCTATATCGAGTCGCTGAAAAAGACCTACAGTGACGACCCCGACGGCGAGGAGATAATCGCCGACATCGAGGCGCGCATCGCCGAACTGATCCTCTCGGCGCAGAGTCCCGAATCGATCATCTGCCGTCCGTTGATCGACAACATCGTCAAGCAGCTGGGTTCGGCGTCGCAGATCGACGAAGAGCACGGCGAGCAGACGCGGCATGCCGAGACGACGGACCAAAACGGCAATCCGCGCATCCCGCGCCGACTCTACCGCGACATGGAGAACGGCAAACTGGGCGGCGTGTGCGCGGGTCTGGCCAACTACTTCGACACCGATCCCACATGGATACGTCTGGCCGTATTCGCGCCGCTGTTCGTGTGGCTCTTCAGCTCGATCGGCATCCTGCGTTGGATCCAGCCCTTCTCGGCCAACATATTCGGCTTGGTGGTATTGGGCTACATCATCATGTGGTTCGCCGTGCCGCGAGCCTCGTCGGCGCGCCAGAAGCTGGAGATGAAGGGCGAGCGCATCACCGCCCAAAGCATCAAGGAGGCCACTTCGGAACAGCAATACGTCAACGCGGAGCCCGAACGCACGCTCATCGCCAAGATCGTGTGCGTGCTGGGAAACATCCTGCTCATCCTGCTCAAGATCATCGCCGCGTTCATACTGGTGGGCCTCGTGCTCGGGGCGAGCCTGCTGGCGCTCGTACTGGTATGTATCATGCCGATGTTCGCCTTCGAATTCTTCACGGGACTCATGCTGCTAACCTTCCTGCTGGTGCTCATCATTCCCCTCGTGGTGTTGATCTATCTGTCGATACAGCTGCTCATCTCGCGCCGCCCGCGAGGCGGATTCATGCTCGGTTCGCTGCTGCTGTGGCTCGCGATGCTGGTGGTCATGACCATCTCGGCGGTGAAGTCGCCCGCAAGTTTCGAGCGTCAGATAAGCAACGCTTTCCGTTCGGTGTTCGAGAACGACAACGAGGCGTTGTACGAGGAGTTCACCGAGGATGAGATCGAGGATTTCCGCGAGAAACTCGACGGCCGCAGCACCGCGATATTCACCAACGGCGATCTGAAGCTCTCGGTTTCGGGCGAAAGCGACAACGTGAAACGCTTCTCGAAACGCGTGCAAATCGACGACGACGGCCTGAAGGTTTCCGACGGCAAGGGCAACGAGCTGACGATCGACGAAAAGGGAGTGAAGATCAACGGCAAGCGAACCAAGAAATTCACCTTCACCTTCGGCGGATTGCAAGTATCGGTCGACGGCGACAAGACCCGCATAAGCGCCGAGGCCGCGGACGATGCACCTGCTGCCGCCGAGAGCGAAACCGCGCCCCCCGCAGTTTCGGAAGCCGAGACCGTCGAGACCGTCGAGTCGCCTGCCGAAACGAACGCCGAATCGGCCGCCGAGGATAACGCCTCGGCCGAGACCCCTGCGGCCGCCCGAAACACGCAATAACAGACCATAACCCATAAGCAACTCTGTCGAGAGGCTGCCCGATTCGTCGGACAGCCTCTTTTTCTTTCGTGAGTTGCGGTTTTTCGCCCCGCGGGAGGCAACGGCGTTCGCATCGTCGAGCGGCCCGAGCTCGTTCCCGTCATGCCGCCGAAGACGGCGCCGCGAATCGGCGCGAATCCTTTTCCTTGCCATAGTTCGGAACCGAAAAACGGCCGTGTCCCTCGTCGGGGCGCGGCCGTGCCAGCAATCAATAAATATAAATTCTACGAAAAGAGTTTTCTGCCAATATTCGGCGGACTCCGCTCCTCGTCCGCCCGCACCGCGTTACTTGCGGCCGAACTTCAGGTCGACGCCCACGCCCAGCACACCGCTGCGACGCTTGTAGAGGGTGGTGCAGTCGATGTCGCCCACCAAGGTCGAAATCTTGCTCTCGACCGAACGTTTGTCGTAAAGCGAGAAGAAGTAGCCCGCGTTCAGGCGCACCTTGCGGCTGATGTTCCACGCACCGCCGAGACCGATCGAAGTGGCGCTCAGCACGTGGTTGGTGTCGGTGAAATATGCGTCCGATGTGCTGTATACCGTGCGCTGCACGCCCGCGCTCACGAGGAACTTCTCCGAGAGGTCGTACTCCGCGCCGAACATGTACTCGGCCGTGCCCGCGTCGATCAGGGTCTGCTTGCCGTCGACCATGTGGGCGTCTTTGTCGAAGAAATAGTGGTACTCGGCCGTGAGGCGCAGACGACCGTCGGCGAACGACTTGCCAAGCGCGAGGCTCAACATGGCGGGGATATCGTTAGGGGTCTTGCCTCCGTCGGCGTAGGCGTTGTTCGCCGCCGCGCCCAGATCGTCGCGCTCGGTGTGGTTGGTCAGAGTCATAGCGGCGCGGAACTCGTAACGTGCCGAAGCCGACCAGCTGCCCTTTCGGAAATAGAGCGCCAGCGAGGGGTTGACGCCCCAGCCCTTCTGGATGCAGTCGACGTATTTGTCGTGCGTGAGTTCGGCATACGCCGAGGCCAGACCCGCCAGCTGCGGCTGGTTCTGGGCCAGCAGCAGCCCCGATATGGCGGTCAGGAAGTCGTCGGCGCGAATCATGCTGCCGTCGAAGCCCAGCGCCGGAGCCGTAGGGTTGACCATGATGTCGTTGATATGGCCGTCGTATTTGTTGCGGGTGTAGTTGAGGCGCACCATCGCCGAGGCCGACAGCCAGTCGGCGAGGCGGTATGCGAATCCGATCTGTCCCGACAGATTCATCGTCAGACCGCGGAACGAACAGGCCAGCGAGTATTGCGACGCCGAGAGTCCGTAAGCCTGACCCAACGCCGATATGGCTGCGGGGAGCACGGCGAACTGCTGCTCGAACGAACCCAGACCATCGTTGAATTTGATGCGACCGCCGCCGCCCGACACGCCTGCCGAGAGGAACAACGCCCAACGGTTGCGCTTGTAGGTGGCGTGCAGGTTGGGCACCACGGGCGACCATATCTTGCCCTCGAAAGTCTGCGAGCCGTTGCCCGGGGTCATGGCGCTCATGGCGAAGGGGGCGTAATCCATAGTCGTGGTGCGGGTCATGAATGCGCTCTGGGCGTTGAGCGACAGCATCCAGCCGTCGTCCATGAACGCGGTGCCCGCGGGATTGTAGTAGGGAGCGTCGGCATCGAGCGTGACGCCGCGCGTGATGTGGCGGAGGAACGCCGCGCTTTGATTGGTGTTGGTGAGGATGCCTCCGGCGAGCGCGCTGCCCGCAAGGGCGATCGAAGCCGCCGAGGCGAGGATGAATTTTCCGATTTTCATGTGTACGATAATTTAGTCTGCGCGGGGATCGTCAGCCGACATCCGCCGCAGGGCGTCGACGGCCTTACGGCCGCAATCGAAGCGGATGCAAAAATGAACGATTATTTCCGATCCTCAAAAAATATGTGGCCTATCGGCTCATCGGGGTATGAGCAAACGTCTGCGAGTGGCGTAAAAGGTCTATTTTGTGGCGAAAACGCCCGCAAAATATTCTAAAAAGGAATTGGCATGTCCGAAAAGTCGCTTCCGCGAACCGATTGGCGACGGCGGTCCGCGAAAAATTTCGGCGGCTTCTTTTGCCGAATCGACGAAAAGAGATATCTTTGCGCACGCAACGGTTCTCCTTGCGGTCGGCATCGCCGATCGGGAGATGAAAAGGGAAACGGGTGGAAATCCCGTACAGTTCCCGCTGCTGTAAGCACCTCCGCCGCGCGGCGGACACAGGCGCAAGTTCTCTCAACCACTGATCGTCGGGATCGGGAAGGTGCTGCGTTCGGAGCGAGTCAGAAGACCTGCCGTTGCGGCGCATGCGCGAGAACTAACCTGCGGCGAACGGGGTTCACGCGTCGATAATAAATCTGTTTTTGACGAATCGAAACGCAACATCGCGCCGATGCTTCGGCGTGCCGTATCGTTTTTTGCGACGGTATCCGTTCGGGGTGCGGAGCGTTCGGACGTGGCTATACATTATTGAAAACCTTAAATAACAGAGAGATGAAAACAATCAAATCACTCGCCGTGCTGCTGGCCGCCGCTGCCTTGGCCACGGCATGTTCGGACAACAACGAGGATCGCACCAAAGTAGCCGTCGTCACCTTCGAGGGCGCCGCTTGGACCCCTTACGTCGCTGCGACGGTCGAAAAGACCTACACGGGCGACGTCGCGACCGAGAATTACGTATGGACCGACGCCGCAACGTCGCTGTCGTCGACCCCGATCTTCACCGATTACGGCGAGTCGGGCAAATTCTTCGGCGGCGGATGGATCGTATCGTCGTACAACTCCAAGGATTTGGCCGCATACGGCAGCTACTCTTACGATCTGTATGTCTACAACGCCGAGAACGCCGATGCCGTGAAGGGCGGCGGCCACAACGGTTCGGATAATTTCCTCGTCGGATTCGGCAACGCCGACGAAACGCGCGACAATCGTCCCACGCTGGAGTTCGCCGACGGCAAGGCCCGCACAGTGAAAGGCTGCTATGTCAACTCGACCTGCTACATTCTCAACATCATGCGTAACGGCAACCCCTTATCGCCCGCGCTGGGCGACGAAGACGAGGTCTTCATCTACGCCACGGGTTACGACGCCGCGGGCGCCGAGACGGGCAAGGTGTCGCTCAGTTTCGCCAAGAAGGACAAGATGATCGACACGTGGACGGCATGGGATCTCTCGTCGCTGGGCGAGGTGACCAAGATTCGCTTCAGCATTTCGGGCGGTCCCGAAAACGAGTACGGCATGACGACCCCGACCTATTACGCCATCGACGACGTTACGGTCGAGTGGGAGGAGTAACCTGCCCGTAGTTTCAGACATATCATGCCATCTCGTCGCCGCGCGAGATGGCATGACGTGTTATATATATGGTAGCCGACACGTTTCGGCGATGCCGCGGGGCGTTTTTGTGCGCGGACGTAATTGTTTTTTACGAAATAATGCTAAATTTGTAAGGCTTTACCGCGCGACGTGCGCATCGCGCGGCCAAGCCGAACGTAACCCGACTAACCCCGACCCGTTATGAAACGACTTTTATCGATCGTCGCGACGATTCTTTTCGCGCAGGCTCTCTCCGCTCAGGCGTTGAGTCCCGAGACGCTGGCCAAGCGTGCCAAACGCAAGAATCTCACCGTCAAGGAGTGGAACACCGATTCCGCCAAGAAGAGCCGTTGGCTCGACCATCTTACGGTTTACGACGAGAAGGGACGCAAGGTCGAGGAGGCCGAATACAACCAATTCGGGCAGGTGGAGCGCGTAACGTGCGAGTATGATCCCCAAACCGACAAGGTGGTGCGCGAGGTGGTGTACGACGATCGCGACAAGCCCGTGCGCATACGCAAATACGAGTACAACGACGACGGTACCAAACGCAAGCAGTACAACTATCTGCCCAACGGCAAGCTCTATACGGTGAAGGTCTTCGAATACGTGTTCGAGGATTGATGTACCATGCCTCGGCGGCCCCTGCTCCCATGACATACGAACAACTCAACTCCCTCGCTCTGTGGCGGCGAATGCCGACCATCGGTCTCGACGAGATGTCGGCAGTGAAGCTGATGAATCGCGTCGACACGAAGTATGTGCTCGGCGAGGAGCAGTGTATGGAGATGCTGCGACGCGCGGCGGACGACTATTCGGTGCAAACGATAGGCGGCTGCCGCGCTTGCCGTTATCATACCCTCTACTACGACACGGAGGATAGGCGCATGTACACCCTGCACCACGATCGACGCCTCGCGAGGCAGAAGATCCGCACGCGCACCTATGTCGAGTCGGGCGTGAGCTTCGTCGAGGTGAAGAACAAGACCAACAAGGGCCGCACCGAGAAACGCCGCATGCGCATCGGGGCCGAGAGCTTCGCCGCGGTGACGCGCGACGAAGCGGCGGCGGAGTTTCTGCGCGGCGCGGCGCGCTATGCGCCCGAGTCGATAACGCCCGCACTCGCAACCGAGTTCGAGCGGATAACGTTGGTGAATCACGCCCGCACCGAACGGCTTACCATAGACTGGAACCTGCGGTTCACCGACGTGCGAGCCCGCTCGACGGACGAACGCAACCGTTGCGCGGCGGGGATCGACGACGGCGCGTTGTCGATTGCGGCGGGCGACGGGGGCGTGACGGCCTCGATCGCGGGCATGGTGATAGTCGAGCTGAAGCAGGACGGCATGGCGGCATTCTCGCCCATGAAGCGCATCCTCGGGCAGTTGCGCATACGGCCGCTCAAGGTGAGCAAGTATTGCATCGGCACGGCGTTGGCGGCGCCGCGCGTCAAAAGCAACCGTTTCAAGGCGAAGATACGACGCATAATAAAGACGATAAACAGTAAAAACGGATAACGCATGATTCAGGATTTTCAGGACTTCGACCCCTCGATAGCCGAAGAGTTCGGTTACGACATCACCTCGAAGATAAGTTTTCTCGGGGTGCCCTTGTGCGACACGCAGAACCTCATACATCTGTTGATGCGCTTCGCGTTCAACCTGCTGGTGTCGTGGCTCATAGTGCGTTTCTGCTACTACCGCAAGAGCGGACGGCGCGATTACGTGCTCACGTTCATGCTGTTCAGTTCGGCGATGTTTTTGCTCATATTCCTCATGGAGAACGTGAAGTTGCAGATAGGTCTCACTCTGGGCTTGTTCGCCATATTCGGCGTGATACGCTACCGCACCGAGACGGTGCCCGTGCGCGAGATGACCTATTTGTTCATCATCATAGCCACGGCGGTCATAAACGGATTGGCGCTCAACATATCCTATGCCGAACTCGTGGCGGCCGACGCGCTGGTGGTCGCGCTGCTGTGGATCATGGAGGGCCGCCTGCTGCTGCGGCACACATCCGCCAAACTGGTGCTGTACGAGCGCATAGATCTCATCGTGCCCGAGCGGCGCGCCGAGATGGTGGCCGATCTGGAGCGGCGTCTCGGAATCAGGATCGACCGTGCGGAGGTGGGGCATGTCGATTTCCTGCGCGACGTGGCCTTCGTGAAAGTCTATTACGAGCTGCGCGAAGGCGAAGGCGGCAGCATCGACACGCTTACCAAAGCGAGCAGGTTCGTGGAGTAGAGCTCCGCCGCAGCGGGACGACGATAGTGTCGGATACGAATAAGAATAAAATAATTAAACCGTATGAAGAAATTCCTTATTGTTTTGGCGTCTGCCGCGATGACTCTTTCCGCCGCGGCTCAGACCCTGCCTTTGACCGAGAGCTCGACGAGCGACGTGCAGGGCCGTTTCCGCGCGGGACTGACCGTCCCGATAGGAAAGAGCGTGAACGTGCAATGGAGCGAGCAGCTGCGACTCGGCGACAACTTCGGCTCGGTGGAGAAGGTGGTTTCGAGCTTGGGTGTGGACTACAAGCCCCTGCCTTTCCTGAAGTTGGGGGCCGAATACTGCTTCGTGAACGAGCACGACGCGGTCGAGGGCTGGGACATCCGCCACCGCCTTAATCTCGACGTCGCGGGCAGCTATCGCGCGGGCCGCGTGAAGCTGTCGCTGCGCGAGCGGGTGCGTCTGCGCTTCCGCAGCGATTCGGTGAACAGATTCGAGAAGCCCGATCCGTTCGTCACGCTGCGTTCGCGAGTGAAGGCGGCGTACGACATCCGCCACTCGCGTTGGGAGCCGTATGCCTATGCCGAACTTTACGTCACCCTGAACGCCCCCGCGCCCGTCGGCAACTTCAAGACCGACGCCTTTTCGCACGACAACTACATCAACCGCGTGCGTCTGGCCGTCGGCACGGAGTATAAGATCGACAAGCGCAACAGACTCGATTTTTATTACATGGTGCACTTCAATCGCGAGTTCCGCGCCCGCTACAAGGCGGGTAGCGGCGATATGAAGGAGTGGTCGCTGGCCAAGCAGTGCAACCATGTGTTCGGTATAGATTATAATTTCAAATTGTAACGCCATGAAAATTCCCTCCCCGATCCGCGATCTTCGTCCGCTCGTCGCGACGCTTCTGCTGGCGACGGCGTGGGCGGTCGTTCCGCACGAAGCGGCGGCGCAGAGCCTGCGTGCCGACCGCGCGCCGATATACATAGTCAACGGCGTGCGCATGAGCGAGGAGGACGTGAAGGAGATTGATCCCGCCGACATCGTTTCGAACGAACTGCTGCCTGCCGACGAGCAGACCGTGGCCGAGTACGGCGAGCAGGCGGCCAACGGAGTGATTATCCTGACGCTGCGTTACGACACGCCCGCGCGTTTCGAGGCGGAGGGCGCGCCGACGAGCTTCAGCCGCTACATTGCCGACAGGGTGAAGTGGGACGATACCGATCCCGTGGCGCGGGTTATAATCTCGTTCGCCGTCGCGGCCGACGGCTCGGTCGAGGTGAAGGATATCCTCGAAGCGACCGATCGGCGGCTTCTGCGCCGCATTCAAAAGGCGTTGGACGAGGCTCCGAAGTGGATCCCCGCGCTGAAGGAGGGCGAGGGCGTCGCCACCGACCATGTGTTGAGGATCACCCTGCCCAAGGGCCGACAACTCCCCCGCGAGAGGGTCGTTTTGATAAGATAGCGCCTCGGCGGCTGCCGCGAGGTGCGGGGAAATAACGATTCGTAACCGAACGCGCGAAAAAAACTACGGTTTTGTTTGTCGTCCGTTTGAAAATTAATAACTTTGTTTCGAATTTCAACCCTCGGGCATTGCCGTCGGGGCTTTGCGGAGGCGGATACGGTTGTTGAGGTTCGACAGCATGCTGTTCGCCGACGGCGGCAGGAGTGCGCGAGCCGAAAGCGAGTTGCAGTCCGCCGCGAGGGGGCGGCGGCGAACTGCGCGGTTATAAGCAATGGCCGTCGGATTTGAAAACGGGCCCCGATAACGCAATGACATTATATATACGGAGCGCAGCGACCGAAGTCCCCTCCCGAGGAGGGGATTTAGGGGAGGGTCGGATTTGTAAATGCGGCCTTAGGCCGCAAGCAACGGCTGTAGGATTTGAAAACAGCCCCCGATAACGCAGGAACATTAATTTAGACACTGACTAATATGTACGGAAAGATCAAAGAACATCTCCGGAAGGAGTTGGCCGACATCAAGGCTGCCGGCCTCTACAAAACCGAGCGCGTAATCGAGTCGCCGCAGCGCGCCGAGATCGACGTGGCGGGCAAAAAGGTGCTCAACTTCTGCGCCAACAACTATTTGGGCCTCTCGGACAACAAGCGTCTCATCGAGGCGGCCAAGAAGGCTATGGACGAGCGCGGCTTCGGTATGTCGTCGGTACGCTTCATCTGCGGCTGTCAGGATATTCACAAACAGCTCGAAAAGGCTATCGCCGACTACTTCGGCACCGAGGACACCATCCTTTACGCCGCTTGTTTCGACGCCAACGGCGGAGTGTTCGAGCCGCTGCTCAACGAGCAGGACGCGATCATTTCCGACGCGCTCAACCACGCTTCGATCATCGACGGCGTGCGTCTGTGCAAGGCCGTGCGCTACCGTTACGCCAACGCCGACATGGACGAGTTGGAGGATTGCCTCAAGCGCGCTCAGGCGCAGCGTTTCCGCGTCATCGTCACCGACGGCGTATTCTCGATGGACGGCAACGCCGCTCCGCTCGACAAGATCTGCGCGCTGGCAAAGCAGTACGACGCGATGGTGATGGTCGACGAGTGCCACTCGGCGGGCGTACTGGGCAAGACGGGCCGCGGCATCACCGAGCTCTATGACCTGCGCGGCGAGGTCGATATCCTCACGGGCACCCTCGGCAAGGCTTTCGGCGGCGCGGTGGGCGGTTTCACCACGGGCCGCAAGGAGATCATCGACATGCTGCGTCAGCGTTCGCGTCCCTACCTCTTCTCCAATTCGCTGCCCCCCGCAGTGGTAGGCGCCGGAATCGAGATGTTCAAGATGCTGGCCGAGAGCGACGAGCTCCACGATCGTCTGGCCGCCAACGTAGAGCACTTCCGTTCGAAGATGATCGCCGCGGGCTTCGACATCAAGCCCACGCAGTCGGCCATCTGCGCCGTTATGCTCTATGACGCCAAACTGTCGCAGGACTTCGCGGCCCGCTTGCAGGACGAGGGCGTTTTCGTCACGGGATTCTACTATCCCGTCGTTCCGAAGGGGCAGGCTCGCATCCGCGTGCAGGTGTCGGCAGGCCACACCACCGAGCAACTCGACCGTTGCGTGGAGGCTTTCGTGAAGATCGGTAAGGAGCTTGGAGTATTGAAGTAAAACGGCTTGTCCGCATATATCTCGATATTGCAGCCGCGATATCGAGATATATGCACTTATTACGCAGACGAGTTTAACATAAAATCGACGCTATGGCAAAAACGACATTGGATTCTACCGACAAAAAGATACTTCGTTTTCTGATAAAGAACGCGCGCACGCCCTTTCTCGAAATAGCCCGCGAGTGCGGTATTTCGGGCGCCGCCATCCACCAGCGCATAAAGAAGCTGGAGGATATGGGCGTCATTCAGGGCAGTCGTCTGGTGGTCGTTCCCAAATCGCTGGGATTCGACGTGTGCGCATTCATCAGCATTCGGGTGTCGGACATAACGCGGCAGGAGGATACGGTGCAGCAGCTCAAAAAGATCCCCGAGATCGTGGAGTGCCACTACATAACGGGGTCCTACAACCTGATGGTGAAACTCTACTGCATCGACAACGAACATCTGATGCGCACCATCTTCGACCACATCCTGCATGTGCAGGGGGTGTCGAGCACGCAGACCTATATTTCGCTCAACGAGTCGTTCCAGCGCGAAATTTACGTCGATTGCCTTAATTGACGACTCCCGACGCGAGCGCGCGGCGTCTTGCCTCGCTCCGTTCGGCGCGTTTCCCCGATATACGTTACTTTTCGCTCGGCCGAAGGGTAACGTATTTTATTGTATAATTAGGTATGCGGTTTAATGGGTCGCAACACACGCGCCAGCACACCGCTCGGCGGTGTTATCTTCGGCGGCTCGCACCTTTGGTGCCCCCCCCCAGCCGCCGAAGATAGGTTTTGAGAGAAATGCACACGCGACAGCAAAATGCAGTTCTGCGAACCGCAGTAATACACATGCGTCAGCACACCGCTCCGCGGTGTTATCTTCGGCGGCTCGCACCTTTGGTGCGCCCCCCCCCGCAGCCGCCGAAGATAGGTTTTGTCGATAATTCACATGCGTCAGCAAAATGCAGTTCTGCGAACTGCAGGTCTTCGCGCGCCGAATTGTTTATATACAAAATTTGTGTTACATTTGCGACCACATACGAAACGACCGCAGCCCGTGCGCGCTGCAATGTCGATAGGGGAAACAACTCCTTATACCTTATAGAAAACTGGGAAGCTCCCGCGAGGGAGAGTATTTTTTAACCGGTATAATTGTTGTCGGCCCGAGTTGTTGTCCTACCTCGGTAATACGGGTAGGACTGACTTGGGCGTGGTGCGATTCCGGTTGAACGGTGATTCCCAGTACCGTCTATAAGGAATCAAGCCGCGCCCCTTTTTTATATGCCGACCGAGCGATTCGCTCCGCGCTGCCCCGTTCAGGGTCGCATTTGGTATTATCTCAAAAAAGACGTAATTTTGTAAAGGCGATCGCGCGCCTTTCGCTTAGTAGGGAGCGACGGACGCGCGCCGCGAAACGATAACCATAAAACCACCGTAACATGGGATTTTTCGATCTTTTCAAAAAGAAACAAGATAATTCGACCCCGCAGTCGCCCGCGGCCGAGGCGCGCGGCGAGTCGCAGCAGCCCGAAACGGCCGCGGAGGAGCGTCGGGAGCTGGCCGAGGGGTTGCAGAAGACCAAAACGGGACTCTTTTCGAAGCTCGCCCGCGCGGTCGCGGGCCGTTCGAAGGTCGACGACGAGGTGCTGGACGATCTGGAGGAGGTGCTCATAACCTCCGACGTGGGCGTCGAGACCACCGTGAAGATCATCGGGCGCATCGAGGAGCGCATAGCGCGCGACAAATACATGAACGCTTCGGAGTTGAACTCCATCCTGCGCGACGAGATCGCGTCGCTTCTGGAGGAGTCGCACTCGTCGACCGAGAATTTCGGTTTGGAGGTCAAGGAGGGCATGCCTTACGTTATGATGGTGGTGGGCGTGAACGGCGCAGGCAAGACCACCACCATCGGAAAGCTCGCCGCGCAGCTCGTCAAGGCGGGGCGCAAAGTATATATAGGTGCGGCCGACACGTTCCGCGCCGCGGCCATCGACCAGCTCGCCGTGTGGGCCGAGCGCGCGGGAGCCGTGATGATACGTCAGGAGATGGGGTCCGACCCCGCCTCGGTGGCGTTCGACACCCTCAAATCGGCCGTCGCCAACGGCGCCGACGTGGTGTTGATCGACACCGCGGGACGTCTGCACAACAAGGTGGGGCTTATGAACGAACTTACGAAGATACGCAACGTCATGGCGAAGGTGATCCCCGACGCGCCGCACGAAGTGATGCTGGTGCTGGACGGCTCGACGGGTCAGAACGCTTTCGAGCAGGCGCGTCAGTTCACGCAGGCGACGCAGGTTACGTCGCTCGCCATAACCAAACTGGACGGCACGGCCAAGGGCGGCGTGGTGATCGGCATCAGCGACCGTTTCCGCATCCCCGTGCGTTACATCGGCATCGGCGAAGGCATCGACCAACTGCGCATGTTCGACCGCCGCGCCTTCGTGGATGCCCTGTTCGGAGAAAAGGAGTAGGAAAATGGCAGAGATATCGGAATATTTGAATCGCATAATTTGCGACGATTGTCTTTCTGTCATGCGCGACATGCCCGATCAATCGGTCGATCTGTTCGTCACTTCACCGCCGTATAATCTCAAGAATTCCTCGGGAAACGGCATGAAGCACAATACCCGTTCGGGAAAATGGGCCTCAGCTGCGCTCAGATTCGGATACTCCGATTACGACGATTGTATGCCGCACGAAAAATATGTCGAGTGGCAGCGGGCGTGTCTCACGGAGATGTTTCGATTATTGAAAGATGACGGAGCCATATTTTACAATCATAAATGGCGGGTACAGAACGGATTGTTGCAGGATCGGCAGGATATCGTATCGGGATTTCCCGTAAGGCAGATCATAATATGGCGCAGAAAGGGAGGAATCAATTTCAACCCTGGATATTTTCTCCCGACCTATGAGGTCATATACATGATAGCCAAGCCCAAATTCAAGTTAGCACCCAAAGCTAACGCCGCAGGCGATGTCTGGGAGTTTACGCAGGAGATGAACAATTCGCATCCGGCACCGTTTCCGGTGGATCTGATAAAACGGATCATTTCGTCGACCAATGCCCGAATAGTATTCGATCCATTCATGGGCAGCGGAACGACAGCCATAGCGGCCATAGACTTGAATCGTAATTATATAGGTACGGAAATTTCTCGACAGTATTGCGATAGCGCGGAGACGAGAATACAAGAGTTCAAGACCAAACTAACGCTGTTCTAACTTAAGCCCAACTACAGACATGGATATCAAAATTTACACGAAGGAATCTCTTATCGAGGAGTTTCATAAAATAGCGGCGATGGGGTGGGTCCCGAACGCGCGTCCCGGGAATTCGGGTGGCGTCGGAAATACGTTGGAGGATCTGTTGGGTATCGAGGAGAACAATCTACCTATTCCGAATGCTGCCGAGTGGGAGTTGAAGGCTCAGCGAAAGAATACCCGATCGCTAACTACGCTTTTCCATATCGAGCCATCGCCGCGCGCATTGAAGTTCGTTCCTGAAATATTTTTGAAAAAATACGGTTGGCGTCACAAAGAGGCCGGCAAGAAATATCCCGAGTGCGAAAAGAGTTTCCGCCAAACGATTTGCGGAGACCAGTGTACCGACAGGGGATTTCAGGTGACGCTCGATTTCGAAAACCGCCGTGTGCAAATATCGTTCGATCATACGAAAGTATCGCCGCGGCATAGCGGGTGGCTGCAGAATATTCCTTTGGGCGAACTCGATCCGCAGCCGTACTGGGGATTCGACGATCTCGCCCATAAGGCCGGCACCAAACTTTTGAACTGTTTCTATGTGCAAGCCGACGTGAAACGCGTGAACGGGATGGAATATTTCCATTATAACAGCGTTCAACTATTGAGGAAATTTTCATTCGTCGGATTTCTCGCACAGATAAAATCGGGGAACATATTGATCGATATCGATGCCCGAACCGGACACAACCACGGCACCAAATTCCGCATGCGTCAAAACTGCATGCCCAATCTATACGAGGAGGCCATTCGAATAATATAGCAAATGAAGAAAATCAACGTCATAACCCTCGGGTGTTCGAAGAATACGGTCGACAGCGAGCATCTGATGGCCCGACTCGCGGCGGCGGGATACGAGGTGGTGTTCGACAGCGAACGCGCCGATGCCGACACCGTGGTGATCAATACATGCGGTTTCATCGGCGACGCCAAACGCGAAAGCATAGAAACGATACTCGCCGCGGCGGCGGCCAAGCAGGCGGGACGCATCGGGCATCTGTTCGTAATCGGCTGTCTGAGCGAGCGGTATGCCGACGAGCTGCGCGCCGAGATCCCCGAGGTGGACGACTATTTCGGCGCGCGCGACTGGTCGGGCATCATCGCCGCGCTCGGCGCGGAGTCGCGAGACAACCTTGCGACCGAACGAATGCTGACCACCCCCGACCATTACGCGTATCTGAAGATATCGGAGGGCTGCAACTGGCTCTGCGGCTATTGCGCCATACCGCTCATCCGCGGCAAACATGTGTCGGTGCCGATGGAGACCGTGCTGGAGGAGGCGCGCCGACTGGCCGCGCGGGGAGTGAAGGAGTTGATGGTAATCGCGCAGGACACCACCTATTACGGCATCGACCTCTACGGCCGCCGTCGTTTGGCCGACCTGCTGACGGAGCTGTGCCGAATCGACGGAATCGAGTGGGTGCGACTTCATTACGCCTATCCCGCCTCGTTCCCCGACGAGGTCATCGACACGATGGCGCGCGAACCGAAGATATGCAAGTATCTCGACATCCCGTTCCAACACATTTCCGACCGCATGCTGTCGGCCATGAAACGCCGCCACACCAAAGCCGAGGCGATGGATCTCATCCGCCGTCTGCGCGAGCGTATCCCCGACATCGCGCTGCGCACGACCCTGCTGGTGGGCTATCCCACCGAGACAGAGGCCGATGTGGCCGAATTGGAGGAGTTCGTTCGCGAGGCGCGTTTCGACCGACTCGGCGTGTTCCCCTACTCCGAAGAGGAGGGAACCTACTCGGCCGAAAACCTGCCCGACGACGTGCCCGACGAGGAGAAACAGCGGCGCGCGGATCGGATCATGGCTTTGCAGGAGCGCATTTCGCTCGAGAACAACCTTGCCCGAGTGGGTCGCGTCATGCGCGTTGTGGTCGATTCGCGGCAGGGCGACTATTACGTCGCCCGTTCGGAGTACGATTCGCCCGAGGTGGATCAAGAGATATTGATTCCCGCGGCGGGTCGTCGCCTGCTGCGCGGCCGTTTTTACGACGTGCGCATCACGGGAGCCGAGGATTACGACCTCTATGCCGAGGCGATCGGCCCTTCGCGCAAAAAGAGGTAACGGTGTCGGGAAACGTCCGTCCGCAATATTAAAACGACTGCGGGCGGCGATAAAATTTGCAAATAACGTATCTTTTTGCTATCTTTGACTCACAAAACCGTTACAGACCGACGCGAATGGCTTGCAAGAGTATCATAACGCACATCGAGGCGCAGGCCGCGAGGCTTATCGATCGTTGCGACAAACTCGAGGCCGAATGCGACCGACTTCGGCAGGAGCGCGACCGTTTGTGCGCCGAGATGCGCGGGCAGCAGGAGCGTGCGCACGAATTGCAGAGCGAGGTGCAACGCCTGCGGCTGGCGGAGGGTCTGAGCGGCACGACGACGGATAGGGCGAAATCGCAGGCGCGTATCAACCTGTTATTGCGGGAGGTGGATAAGTGCATAGCGTTGCTCGCCAAAGCAGAGAGCTGACGCACGGGACATGGCAAAACAAAAGATAAATCTTAAGGTTGCAGGCAAGGCCTACTCGCTGACCATCGACAGCGAAAAGGAGGAGATTTACCGACTGGCGGAACGCGATGTCAATTCCAACGTCGGAAAATTGCAGAAGACCTTCGGCGAGAGTTTTTCGGTGCAGGATTGTTTGGCCATCACGGCTTTGCAGTTGAGCATAAACGATATAGCCGTAAAACGCGAAAACAGCCTCGCCAGCGACGATCTGGCGGCGTTGGACGCGTTGTCGCAGAAACTCGACAAGCACCTGAACCGCATAGCCCGCCAACCCCGCAAGGGGCAGAAGTAGGCGTCCGAGCGGCAGCAGGGGCGGGGAGAGTCGAGCATGCCGCCACCGAGATATCGGGACGGGCCGCATACGGGATGAACGGACGAGAGACGAACGAGAGACGGACAGAGGACGAACGGAACGAAATATGTAACGTTTACGCATATAAAACAGGTTCTTTTGATACGAAAATCTACCCGCATAGATTTCCTTATAGCTTTGCGAAACTGAACACTTATCACATTGGGTAAACTCTCGGTTTCTCAAAATCAGGCCTTGCCCCGCCTCGCGCGGGTGTGCTTCGCGCACCGTTGGACGATTGCGAACTCCGGAGCCCCACACCTTGACTTATCGGCAGATTCGTCAAACAAGAAAAGGAAACTCTGTGCGGGTTTTTTATATCCGCCGCCGCGGCACGGTTTGCGGCGCGACGGTTGAAATGCTTGAAACCAAATAAATTACTTAATATACAACAATGGGAACATCGCTAATTATAGTTATCACAGCCATCATATCGGCCGTAGTGAGCGTAGGCGCCTACATGCTGGTGACAGCCTACATCACCAAGAACACCATCAGGAAGCAGTGCGGCGCGGCGCTCAAGGAGGCCGAAGCCGAGGGCGAGATGATAAAGAAAGAGAAGATCCTCCAAGCCAAGGAGAAGTTCATCCAGCTCAAGAGCGAGCACGACCGCATGATTAACGAACGCAATCAGAAGGTGGCGCAGAGCGAGCAGCGCGCCAAGCAGATCGAGGCCAATCTGGCGGGTCAGCAGCGCGATCTGGAGAATCGCATCAAGGAGAACGACCGTCTGAAGGAGCAGATGAACAACCAGTTGCAGGGTCTCAATGCCAAGAAGGAGGAGCTGGCGGGCATCATCCGCGAGCAGAACGTGCGTCTGGAGCAGATCTCGGGCATGAGCGCCGCCGACGCCAAGAACATCCTTATCGAGAACATGAAATCGGAGGCCAAGGCCGAGGCCGCCTCTTACGTCAACGAGACCATCGAGGAGGCCAAGCTGACCGCCACCAAGGAGGCCAAGCGCATCATCGTGTCGTCGATACAGCGCGTCGCCACGGAGACCGCCATCGAAAACGCCGTCACGGTGTTCAACATCGACAGCGACGAGGTGAAGGGCCGCATCATCGGCCGCGAGGGCCGCAACATCCGCGCTCTGGAGGCTGCCACGGGTATTGAGATCATCGTGGACGACACCCCCGAGGCCATCATCCTGAGCGGTTTCGATCCCGTTCGCCGCGAGATCGCGCGTCTGGCTCTTCACCAGCTCGTCACCGACGGCCGCATACATCCCGCCCGCATCGAGGAGGTCGTGGCCAAGGTGAAGAAACAGATCGAGGAGGAGATCGTTGAGGTCGGCAAGCGCACGGCCATCGACCTCGGCATCCACGGCCTGCATCCCGAATTGATCCGCCTTATCGGTAAGATGAAATATCGCTCGTCATACGGTCAGAACCTCTTGCAACACGCTCGCGAGACGGCCAATCTGGCCGGCATCATGGCGTCGGAACTCGGTTTGAACCCCAAAGCGGCGCGCCGCGCTGGACTTCTGCACGATATAGGCAAGGTGCCCGACGACGAGCCCGAATTGCCGCACGCAATAATCGGTATGAAGCTCGCCGAGAAGTACAAGGAGAAGCCCGACGTATGCAACGCGATCGGCGCCCACCACGACGAGACCGAAATGACATCGCTCATAGCGCCCATCATTCAGGTGTGCGACGCCATATCGGGCGCACGCCCGGGAGCGCGCCGCGAAGTCGTGGAGTCGTATATCAAGCGTCTGAAGGAGATGGAGGACATCGCCCTTTCATACCCGGGCGTCGTTAAGACCTATGCTATTCAGGCGGGTCGCGAGTTGCGCGTGATCGTCGGTGCCGACAAGCTGTCGGATCAGGAGTCGGAGTCGCTATCGCACGACATAGCCAAGAAGATTCAGGACGAAATGACATACCCGGGTCAGGTGAAGATCACCGTGATCCGCGAGACCCGCGCCGTAAGTTACGCGAAGTAATTCTGTCGGCCACGCCTTTTCACCCTCCCCTTGCGGAATCGATTCCGCAAGGGGAGGTTTTTTTGTGCGACCAAAATACACATGCGCCGGCACACCGCTCGGCGGTGTTATCTTCGGCGGCGTTTGGGTTGCTTTAGGCATTCGGGCCGCAGCCTCGGCGCGCGGAGGCCCGCTATTGTTCGCGATTGCTCACATGCGAGCCTCCGCAGGCTGCGACCCGAATTCCTGAAAAAATATACGTTACCTTTTGCGCGGCCAAAAGGTAACGCCAAAAGCCGCCGCGGTGAAACGATTTTGGGGTCGTTCTTGCGCCTTCGCTAAATCGGATGCTTCGCATTTTTGAGGATCAAAAAGTCTCCGATTTTTAACGCTCCGTCGCCGCGACCGCCCTTTTTCCGAAATCCTTTCTGCCGCGGTTCTTTGCTGACGCGTGTGAATTATATATTATATAAATGCGGTTCGAAGAACCGTGCGGGCTGCAGCCTCTGCCCCGCGGAGGCCCGCTATTCGCACAGCTCATTCACGCGGTCTCCGCAGGCTGCGACCCGAAATTTGCGTCTGAAATCTCAAAAGATCCCCCGAAAACACGGAAAATAG
>CAJUMU010000014.1 GCA_910587675.1 uncultured Alistipes sp.
ATAAGTTACATAGACAAGGAATCGTTCCGAGTGGACTATTCCGAATCCGATTTCGATGGCGACGAGAGTTCTATTGCCAATATAGGCCGTTTAGTGGGTCGCGACCAGTCTATCGTGGTTCGTCAAGGCGATTGGGACAGCGCGTTTAGCTTTCCGCTTGAATCATTGGTGCACTTGCGGTTCTTGGTCGAGTTCGTCGCCCGTGTCGGCGACTCGGATTTCACCGACGAGGAGTTCGAAAAGGAGATCAAAAGCAAATCCTTGATGGAGTTGATGAGGGTGATGTTCAGGTTGCAACCTTGATTTTTCTCGGGCCGCAGCCTTCGCCCCGCGGAGGCCCGCAGCTCGTTTTACACTCGTTTGCGATCTCCGCAGGCTGCTGCCCGAATATCGATGCGTTTTTCGTAAAACGTTACGCCTGCGCGCAGTTCTTCGAACGGCATTGATTCACATGCGTCAGCGCACCGCTCCGCGGTGTTATCTTCGGCGGCTCGCACCTTCGGTGCGACCCCCGCAGCCGCCGAAGATAGGTTTTATCGATAATTCACACCCGCCAACAAAAAATCGCGCGGGCCGCGGGCTGCACCCCGAGGCTATTTGCCGTCGAGCCCCGCGGCCACTATGGCCTCGGCCAGTCGGAAATCGTCGGGATAGTCGATGTCCATGCTTTCGATGCGGTCGGTGACGGCCATGTAGGGACGGAGGCCTATGCGGCGGCGCATGTCGCGCCACACCTCGCGGCGGAACACGAAGAATGCCGAAGTCTCCACGAAGACGGGTTCCAGATCCTGCGTGCGCGGCACCCGCTCGGGCGAATAGTTGAGCGTGCGCCCCTCGTACCATGCGAAGGTTTGGATGCGTTCCGCGCTGAACGCCGAGTCGTATTCGCCGCTTCCGACGCGGGCCACGGCGTCGTCGACGGTGGCGCGGCGTATGAACGGCGAGGTGGCGTGCGCCAGTACGTATATGTCGGCGTCCACCTCGCGCGTGAAAGCGTCGTATATCTCCTCGCCGAGCGTCGAATCGGAGTCGAGCGCGGGATCGCGCCGCAGAAACTTCACCCCGTCGGGCAGGTGGCGCGCGATGTCGGGGTCGCTGCAATAGACATACGTTTCGTCTATGCGCTCGCAATCGCGCAGCGTGTCGAGTATGTATGTCATGAGCGGCCGTCCGCCGAGCAGACGCAGGTTTTTACCCTCGACGCGGCGGCTGTTGAGCCTTATCGGAACGAAAGCGACTGTTTTCATGCTTGTGGTCTTAATGTGCGAATCGAATTATGCTAACCGTTTATTGCACCAACAGATTGCAACCCCGTATGTCGGCGCCCGACAACCGTCCCTCGATGGTGAACGAGCCGTCGTCGAAGAGGCTGCCCACATCTTGCGTGGCGATGAAAGCGCACGAGCCGACGTTCGCCAGATCGATAATGTCGACCGCGCCGCGCGATCCCGCGGGCAATATCCGCAGCGGGTTGTTGACGTCCCTCACCAGCACCCTCATCCAAGCGGGCGCGCGAAATATCCCCTCGCCTGAGGAGTATGCCTGCGAGGTCAGTTCGGCCATGCCGTACTCCGAATGTATGCGCTCCACGCCGAAAGCCTCGGCGAGTATGCGATGGAACTCCGCTTTTGGCAACTCCGCGCGACGGCCTTTCATGCCGCCCGTCTCCATCACGACCGTGTCGCGCAGCTTCGGGGCGTAACGCTCGGCCAGATCCCACAGTGCGTAACTCACTCCCAGCAGAATCTTCGGTTTCGGGTCGCGCGCCATGTCGTCGAGCAGCTTCTCATACTCGTCGAGATAGAATCCGCCCGAGCCGCAACGTCGGATGAGGCGGTCGACCATGTAGACTAACGACGACCCCTCGCGTTGCAGGTAGTTGGGCAGAAGTCCATAGATGCTCCACCCCTCGGCGGGACCGTAAAAATGTTCGAAAGCCTCGGTGAAGGCGCGCTCGTAAAGCGAGAGGTCGGCCATCATGTGGCGCGACGGCTCCGTGCCGCCCGTGTTGCTCGACGTGAATATCTTCTCGGGGGCGTCGAGGCCGCAATACACCTCCCGCGTCTTGAAAAACTCTATCGGCAGGAACGGGATACGCTCCGTTTGCGTCACGGCGGCGGGGTCTATGCCTAAAAGCGATATGTAACGCGCGTATGGTTCGCACCGCTCGGCCTGAAAGCGGAACAGCTCCAGCGCCGCGCGGCGAAACCCCTCGTCGTCCGTTATGCCGAATATCTTGTCGTAATCGATCATGGCGTCGTCGAATTAAACACGCTCCGAAACCGAAAGCCGACGGATTGGGTCGGCTCCCGATTTCGGAGACGTCGCTATTCGGAGTTTTACTGTTTCTTGACTTTGGGCGCGAGGATCATGTTCATCTTCTTGCCGTCGAGCTTGGGCATGAGCTCCACCTTCGCTACCTCCTCCAGATCGGTGGCGAAGCGCAGCAACAGAATCTCGCCCTGCTCCTTGAAGACGATCGAACGGCCTCGGAACACCACGTAAGCCTTCACCTTGGCTCCCTCCTTGAGGAAGTTCTCGGCGTGCTTGAGCTTGAAATTGTAGTCGTGGTCGTCGGTCTGCGGTCCGAAACGAATCTCCTTCACTACTACCTTCACCTGCTTGGCCTTGATCTCCTTGGCCTTGCGCTTCTGTTGGTAGAGGAACTTCTGATAGTCGGCAATGCGGCATACGGGCGGCTCGGCTTTGGGTGAGATCTCGATAAGATCCATCTCCATCTCTTCGGCCATAGCGAGAGCCTGCCGGATGGGCACCACGAGATTAGGTTCCACGTTGTCGCCTACCAGACGCACCGAGGGAGCCGTAATTTCGTTGTTGGTGCGATGGGGATTCTCCTTTTCGGGGCGTCTGCCTCGCATCCCCTGCTGAGTTTTGATTCCGCCGCCGCCCGAATAGGGTCGGGGCGAAAACGGTCTTTTCGTGATTGCCAAATTAGTAATCGTTTGATTTGTTGTACTGTTTTGTTTATGTTTTGCGGATCGGATCGTCCTACTCCGCCTTGTCGGCTTCCATCTCGGCCTTCACCAGCGACGAGAGATAGTCGGCGAACTCCGCGATTCCCATCGAACCCTTGTCGCCTTCGCCCTGCACGCGCACCGACACCTTGCGTTCGGCCTCCTCCTTCTCGCCCACGATGAGCAGGAACGGGATGCGCTTCAGCTCGTTGTCGCGTATCTTGCGGCCGATCTTCTCGTTGCGCTCGTCGATCTGCACGCGCACGTCGCGACGCTCCAGTTCGCGCGCCACCTCGGCGGCATAGTCGTTGAACTTCTCCGATATGGGCAGGATGACCGCCTGATCGGGCGTGAGCCACAACGGAAACTTGCCTGCGGTATGCTCCAACAATACTGCCACGAAACGCTCCATCGAGCCGAACGGCGCGCGGTGGATCATGATGGGGCGGTGCTGCTTGTCGTCGGCGCCCTTGTAAGTCAGATCGAAACGCTCGGGCAGGTTGTAGTCCACCTGAATGGTGCCCAGCTGCCAGCTTCGGCCCAGTGCATCCTTGACCATGAAGTCGAGCTTGGGACCGTAGAATGCCGCCTCGCCCGTCTCCACCACGGTCTTCAGGCCCTTGTCGGCCGCAGCCTTGATGATGGCCGCCTCGGCCTTCTCCCAGTTCTCGTCCGAACCGATGTACTTCTCCTTATTGTTCGGGTCGCGCAGCGATATCTGGGCGGTGTAGTTGTCGAACTTCAGCGTACGGAATATGTAGAGCACGATATCGATCACCTTCTCGAACTCCTCCAGCAACTGGTCGGGGCGCACGAACATGTGGGCGTCGTCCTGCGTGAAACTGCGCACGCGCGTGAGTCCGTGCAGCTCGCCCGACTGCTCGTAACGGTATACCGTGCCGAACTCGGCCAGACGCACGGGCAGGTCCTTGTACGAACGCGGCTTGCTGCGGTAGATCTCGCAGTGGTGGGGGCAGTTCATGGGTTTGAGCAGGTACTCCTCGCCCTCGAAGGGGGTGTGTATGGGCTGGAACGAATCCTTGCCGTACTTGGCGTAGTGGCCCGAGGTCACGTAAAGGTCCTTGTTGCCGATGTGGGGCGTTATGACCTGCTGGTAGCCGTAATCCTTCTGTATCTTGCGCAGGAAACGCTCCAGACGGTCGCGCAGCTCGGCGCCTTTGGGCAGCCACATGGGCAGACCCTGACCCACTCGCTGCGAGAACATGAACAGCTCCAGATCCTTGCCCAGCTTGCGGTGGTCGCGTTTCTTGGCCTCCTCGATCATGGCCAGATACTCGTCAAGCATCGACTTCTTGGGGAACGAGATTCCGTATATGCGGGTCAGCATCTTGTTCTTCTCGTTGCCGCGCCAGTAGGCTCCGGCTACCGAGGTGAGCTTAAGGGCCTTGATGAATCCTGTGTCGGGGATGTGCGGGCCGCGGCACAAATCGGTGAACGAGCCGTTGGTATAGAATGATATGGTGCCGTCCTCCAGATCGCGGATCAGCTCCACCTTATATTGATCGTTCTTTTCGGTGAAGGTCTTCAACGCCTCCTCTTTCGAGACCTCCGAGCGTACCAGACGCTCCTTGCCGCGGGCCAGCTCCTGCATCTTCTTCTCGATGGCGGGCAGGTCGGCCTCGGTGATGGGCACGGGCGAGTCCACGTCGTAATAGAATCCGTTTTCGATGGCGGGGCCTATGCCGAACTTGATGCCCGGGTAGAGGCTCTCCAGAGCCTCGGCCAGCAGGTGCGACGAGGTGTGCCAGAAGGCGTGCTTGCCCTCGGCGTCGTCCCACTTGAAAAATTTGATTTCGGCGTCTTCGTCTATCGCGCGCGACATGTCGACCGTCGCGCCGTTTACCGAGGCGGCCAGAGAGTCGGCAGCTAAACGAGGACTGATACTCTCCGCTACTTGGTAAGCCGTGGTTCCTTTAGCGTATTCGCGCTGCGAACCGTCGGGGAATGTGATTTTAATCATCTTGTTTTGCTTTAAGTTGTGCCGCAGCCGACGCTTCCACAATTACGAGACGGAATACATCGGCTCGACGGCGTTCGTTCTTATTCGTTCTACTCGTCGGTTTCGGGCAGTTTCAAGTCCTTCACCGATACGTCGCGTCCCTTGTCGCGCTCGAAGCGTTGCAGCGGGTTGCGGTTCCACTCCTGCCATCTGCGGCGGTTGCGGACGATGTCCGTTGCCGTGTAGATGGCGTTGCGCATCGACTGCGCGTCGGCCTCGGCCTTGCCCGCGATGTCGTATGCGGTGCCGTGGTCGGGCGAGGTGCGCACCACGGGGAGTCCCGCGGTGAAGTTCACCCCGTCGGGCGAGATGGTCTTGAACGGGGTGAGCCCCTGATCGTGGTACATGGCCAGCACTGCGTCGTACTTGGCGTAACCTCCGCCGCCGAAGAGCCCGTCGGCGGGGAACGGCCCGAAAGCCAGAATGCCGTCGCCGAAAGCCTGTTCGATGGCGGGCTTTATTATGTTCTGCTCCTCGTGGCCCAGCATGCCGCCCTCGCCCGCGTGGGGGTTGAGGGCCAGCACCGCTATGCGAGGCTCCACGATGCCGAAATCCTTTATGAGCGATTCGCGCAGCGTGGCGAGCGACCGTACGATCTTCTCGCGCGTGATGCTCGCGCTGACCTCAGCCATCGGTATGTGGATGGTCACCAGACCCACCCTGAGGCGGTCGCTGCACATTATCATCATCGGCTCGCCGCCGAAGCGGTCGGCGAAGTATTCGGTGTGGCCCGTGAAGCGGAAATCATCGCTCTGCGCCGTCTCCTTGTTGATCGGGGCGGTCACCACGGCGTCCAACGAACCCGCCTTCAGGTCGCGCGCGGCGGCCTCCAGAGCCTCCACCGCAGCCTTGCCCGCCTCGGGCGAGGGGGCGCCGAGCGCGGGATCGATCTCGCCGCACTTCACCAGATTTATCTTGCCGCGCCGCGCCTCGTCGGCCGAGGCCACGACGTTGAACTGCACTTTCTGCTCCTCGTCGAGCGTGGCGGCGTGCGCTGCCGCGGCCCGCTGCGATCCGTAAATCACGGGGGTGAAGAGCTCGGCGATACGCGAGTCGGCGAAGGTGCGGAGTATTACCTCCCAACCTATGCCGTTGGCGTCGCCTTGGGTGATTCCTATTTTGAGTCTTTGATCCGACATGTCGTTATGCTTGTTTTCAACTTGCAAATATACAAAATATTTCCAATTATCAGCCGATTATGACGCTAAAGGTTATCCTCGCGCCGCGCGTCGGCGGAATTCCGCGCATACTATGCCCGCGGCCATCGCCACGTTGAGCGATTCGGAGCCTCGGCGGTCGGCGGGGTAGGAGGGGATGAGCAGCCGTCGGGTGAGCGTCGAAGCGCATTCGGCGGATATGCCGCGCCCCTCGTTGCCCATTACGATCACGCCCGCGCGGTCGAGCGGCGCGTCGTAAATGTCGTCGCCGTCGAGCGCGGTGCCGTAAACGGGGATGCCCTGTGCCGCGGTGCGGGCGAGGAAGTCGGCGAGCGGCAGGTAGTGCACCCTGACGCGCAGTATGGCCCCCATCGTGGCCTGCACGACCTTGGGATTGTAGAGGTCGGCCGAGTCCTCCGAGCAGAATATGTCGTCGATGCCGAACCAGTCGGCCAGACGCACTATGGTGCCCATATTGCCCGGGTTCCGCACCCCGTCCAGAGCGAGCGCGAGGCGGTCGGCAGGGGCGACGTCGGGCGTGCGGTAGCGCGGCTGCGCCACCACGGCGAGCGAATCCGACGCCGTTTTGAGTGATGAGATGCGCTCCATCTCGCGTGGCGTCGCCCGTTCGGCGCGGCCGTCGAAAACCCCGTCGAGGGCGTAGAGGCTCCGCACCTTGAGGGACGAGGAGAGTATCTCGCCGACGAGTTTCGACCCCTCGGCCGTGAAGAGCCCCGTTTCGCTGCGGGCGCGTTTGTCGGCCAGCGACCGTACGAATTGTATTTCAGCCTTTGTCATGGCGTTCGGGTTCTATGGTGAATATCTCGCCTTCGCGGGCGATGTCGGTGGCGGGGAATATCGCCCGCGCCTCCTCCAAAAGGGGTTGCAGGTCTTTGTATCGCGAGGAGAAGTGTCCGATTATGAGTCTTTTGGCCGAGGCTTTCGCCGCCACCGTCGCGGCATCGGCCGTGGTGGAGTGGCCGCGCTCCTTGGCTATGCGACGTGAGTCGGCGGCGTAAGTGGCTTCGTGATAGAGCAGATCGACCCCCTCGACCATGCCCGCCAGCCGCGCCGAGTAGTTCGTGTCGGAGCAGTAGGCGTATGCGGCGGGTTGGTACGGCAGATATGTGAGGTCGGTGTTGCGCAGCGTCTCGCCCGAGTCGAGCACGATATCCTCGCCGCGCTTGGCCGCCGCGATCTGCGCTATGGAGAGCCCGTAACGTTCGATGCAGAACTTGCGGATATTGAGCCGCGGCCGCTTCTGTCGGAACAGATATCCCGAAGTCGGCACGCGGTGACGCAGCGGCAGCGACCACACCTCGACGGTGTCGTTCTCGAATATCATGCTATTCTTCGTGGTATCGACCTCCACCCATTCGGGGGTGTAGGGCAGATCGCGGTCGAAGAGGCGCAGGTGCGCCTCGAGCATGTCGCCGAAAGGTCGGGGCGCATATATGCGCAGCGGCGTGCGGCGGCCGTAGAGCCCCAGCGTCGAGAGCAGAGGAAAGAGTCCGAAGACGTGGTCGCCGTGCAGATGCGAGATGAACACGGCCCGCAGCTTGAGCGGCGAGATGCCGTAACGGAACATCTGACGCTGCACCCCTTCGCCCGCGTCGACGAGGAAGAGTTGCTCGTTGATGTTCACCGTCTGTGCCGAGGGGTGGGCGTGGGCCGTCGGCTTGGCCGAGGCGTTGCCGAGTATGGTGACCGCGATCGACATTTAGCGGCTCAGCAGGAAACGTTCGCAGTCGAGCGCGGCGACGCATCCCGATCCCGCGGCGGTGATGGCCTGACGGTAGTGGGGATCCTTCACGTCGCCCGCGGCGAACACGCCCTCTATGTTGGTCTTCGAGGTGCCCGCCTCGGTCACGATGTAACCCTCGGCGTCGAGCACCAGCTTGCCCTGAAACAGCTCGGTGTTGGGGTGGTGGCCGATGGCCAGAAAGAATCCGCTGATATCGATCGTGAGCTCCTTGCCCGTCGAGTGGCGCAGTCGCGCGCCCGTCACGCCGTCGGCATCGCCCAGCACCTCGACGGTGTTGTATTCGAACAGCACTTCGATGTTGGGGGTGTTCATGACTCTCTCCTGCATCGCCTTGGAGGCGCGCAGGAACGGTTTGCGCACGATCATGTAGACCTTGCGGCAAATCGATGCCAGATACGAAGCCTCCTCGCAAGCCGTGTCGCCGCCGCCCACCACGGCCACGTCCTGCTTGCGGTAGAAGAAGCCGTCGCACGTGGCGCAGGCGCTCACGCCCATGCCGCGCAGGCGGGTTTCAGACTCCAGTCCGAGATATTTGGCCGAGGCTCCCGTGGCGATTATCACGCTCTCGGCCTCGATGCGATGCTCGCCGTCCACCGTGACGCGAAACGGACGGTCGGTGAAGTCGACGTCGGTCACCACGCCGAAGCGCACGTCGGCTCCGAAGCGCTGCGCCTGACGTTTCAGGTCGTCCATCATCGCGGTGCCCGCTATGCCCTCGGGGTAACCCGGGAAATTCTCGATTTCGGTGGTGGTCGTAAGCTGTCCGCCCGGCTCGATGCCCTCGTACAGCACGGGGTTGAGGTTGGCGCGCGAAGCGTATATGGCCGCGGTGTAGCCCGCGGGGCCGCTTCCTATTATAAGGCACTTGGTCTGTTCCATGAGTGTTATGTTTTTTATATTCGTTGCGAAATTAAATTGCAAGATATGAATTTTCTGCAAAAAACGCAAATTATTTGCCTAAAGCGTTCGCGGCGCGGCATCGGCGCCCGTTGCACGTTTCTTTCGGCCGCGCGACTTCCGAAGCCGCCGAAAGCCGTGCGGTTCATATCTTCGGCGTGGCGGACGAGAACTCTTTTACGAGTCGCCCCGTGTAGTCGAACACGCCCCATTGGCGTCCCTTGCGCACCTGCGAATTGCCGCTCACGGGATCGTATTCCACGATCTTGTAGTAGGGCTTGATGACGTAACGGCCTCGTTTGTCGATAAGTCCCATGCGTCCGCGCTTGGTCTTCACCTCGGCGCGACCCTCGCGAAAATCGTTCACCCATGCGAAGCGAGGCTTTATCACGGCGCGGTTGCTCTTGTCGACGAAACCCCATCCGTCGGGGTCGTAAACCGCGGCCAGTCCCTCGAACAGCGAATGCGTCTCGAAATGTCCGTCGGACAGATCGGGGAGCGGCGAGGCCTCGCGGGCGTCGACCGATATCGTCTGCGGATACAATTCGGTTATCTTCGTCCGTATGTCGTCGAAAGCCCTGTCGTCGTGTCCCGCGCCCTCGGCGGCGTAATACCATCTCACGGGGCGCAATTCGCCTGCCGCGTCGGCGACGATATTTTCGGGCCGTACGTTGAACAGCGATATATTCGCTTCGGCGAGCCGCTTTTGCAGCGTGTCCAACGCTCCGAGCAGCGCGGCGGCTTCGTCGGCGTCGGCTATTTCGCGGATCGCCTCGTCGAGGGGTTTGCCGTCGGGCAGGGGCTCCAGCAGGATGTCGCAGTAGTCGGGCTTCAGGGCCGAGCTGCCGCAATACATCTCGTTGCGCAGAATCTCGATCTTGGGCACTATCGGAAAGTTGAAGTAGCGTTTCTTGACGATGAATCTCTCCGCGCGCCGCAACGCGTCGGGGTGCAGCGGCATGCAGAGCAGGTAGCGGGTGTCGCGGCATTCGACAGCCGTCTCGGCGAAGCGGGTGGAGCGCGATATCTCGGCCCCGCGCCATGCGAGGTTGGCGATGTGGGTGAAACACGATGCGGGCGACACGAGCGCCGTGCGAAGATCGGATATGGTTGCCATTACTCCATATTGGTTACGCTGCGCGACCCTATGTTCAGGATCGAGAGCAGTTCGACTATGTTTGCGTTGTAGGCCATGCCGCAGAAGGGTGGTTCGGCTCCCGCGCCCTTCTTGCGGCGCACGGCGTCGTTGAACGCCTCGGGCATTTCGCTCGAACATTCGGCCAGTATGCGGGCGTATTGCCCCGCGTTGACCAGCTCGCGGTGCGAGGGGAAGATCATGGCGGGCGTGGTCGAGTCGGTGGAGATGTGTATGTTGAACAACAGCGTGTCGCCGTCGTCGGTCGATATGCGGCGTATCTGCGAGCAGATGTCGAGCAGTTCGTTGTCGTCGCAATCGGATACCTCGCCGTCGGTGATGTTTATCACCACGGGCGGAAAGCTCTCGCGGTTGTGCGGGTCGGCGCACCATGCGTCGACCAGATCGCGTACGTGCAGCATGGCCTCGTACATCGGGGTGTTGCCTTCGGCCTTGGCCTCGATCCAGTGCTTTATGGTGTGGGCTATGAGTATCTCCTTGCCGTCGTCGGAGTCGTGTTGCGAGCAGATGACCGATGTGTCGGGCGTGCGGGCGGCCAAACGGTCTATCGAGACGAATCCCGCAGGGTCGAGCAATGTCTCCACCGTGTCGTTGCAGTAACCCAAAACCGCCATGTCGTAATAGTTGCGCATGCCGTCCGTACGTCGGCAGCGGTCTATGAGCTCCGATATCAGCGTGTTGGCCGTGTATGCGACGGCTTCGGACTTCTTCAGGACGGTCTTGCCGAAATGTACCAACTCCTGCATGGACCCCGAACGGTCGATGGCGATTATGAATGCGGCTCTGTGGCGGCGTGTTATCTCTTGAGTATACATAATAGTGTATCTTACTAATTATTGACAAAAATACAAATAAAAAATGATATTTCGACTTTTTCGGATATTTTAATCTTATTAATTACGCATTAATTGATTATATTTTATTGTATATATAATCCTAAGCCAATATGTAACGGCCTATATATGCTATTCGGGTATGGCGATAGATGCGACGGTGAGGGTTCGGAACCTTCGGTTTTTCGACTATAGCGGCTTCGGAGGAGGCCGCGGATCGCGCGGTTCGGACGAGACGCAAGCCTGAAGCGGATTTTTGCGAAAAAATATTCCCGCCGCGGCAGGCGACGGGAATCGGTTCTTTCGGTTTCGATCTATACGGGAACCTTGATCCCGAGGCTGTCGACGGTTATCGTCAGGCATGCGCCGTCCTTGTGGCGGACCGCAGCGCATCCGTTGCGGAACGGTTTTACGACGTCGTCGCGTCCGAAGCTGCGCAGAGTGCGTCCGTCGAGCGACAGGAAGTGGCTGTAACCGTCCAAAGAGGCGAGTATTATGCCGTCGGAAGGATCGAACGCGGCGTCGTACAGAGGCGGGACGCTCCAGCCTGACACCGAGCGGCAACCCCACAGTCCGTTCAGCTCCTCGGCGACCGCCGTGTCGGAGGCAGGCTTGTCGTCGCGGATGGAGAACGAGATAACGCGCTTGAGATCGAAGAGTTGAGGTATGGGCGAGAGAAGCATGCGCGCCAACCGATATTGCACGGCCATGCCGCGCGCGGCGAAGATATCGGTCACGCGATCGAGCTCGTCGAGTTCGCCGCGGGCTATGTCGCGCGGGTTGATCGCGAATTCGTGGTGGAGGCGATAGTGCTCGGCGGTGGCGGGGTCGACGGCCGCGGCGTGGAGCATTGTCGAGAGCATGGCTATAGAGTAGTCGTCGATGTGTTTGTCGAACAGTTCGTTCGTGCGCAGCGGATGTTGATATGCCGCGGTTCCCGTTTCGGGCGCCGGATTGCCCGCGAGTTCGGGTGTGAAAGCCGCGTCCCAATCGATGGCGCGCATGTCGCCGTCGGGGGTGACGATTATGTTTTCGGGTTTAAGGTCTCCGTGCGCGTACTCCCGGTCGAGCAGGCCGACGGCCATGCGGTCGAAGGCGTCGGCCAGCGCGGCGAGTCCGTCGGGTGTCGCCGTACATACGGCGCGGTCGAGAGTAATGCCCTCGATGCGGTCGGTCAGCAGGCAGTCGACGAAGTCGGAGCGGTTCATCATGTTGAAGACTCTCAATTCGCGCGGCCGAAACGCGTCGCCGTATATGGTCGCGAGGTGGGGATTGTCGCGCGTGTAGCATTTCAGGATCTTCTCGCGACCTTTGTGTCGGACGAAAAAGGTCACGGCGGCGTTCCCCGTGACGTATATCGGTCGGCCGTCGCGGAGGTGCGGACGCACGTCGCTCAACGTGCGCCACGAAAGGAAATCGTTAGCGAGCGTATCGACTATGTCGGCTATGGAAATCATGAGTGTCCGTATATTTACTGAATTAATAATGTCCGAAAGCGGATCGCCTTATATTATTAAGGTGTGGTAATGAAACGGAGCGCCGCTCGCGCGACGCTCCGTTGTCGTCGGGCGATGTGGGTCGCCCTTGGCTGCCGACGACAGGTCGCCGTTAGTGACAGCCGCAGTCGTGGTGCTCGTCGCCGCATCCGCCGCCGCAATCGCCCTCGCAGTCGTGGCAGTGGCAACCGCCCTGCGACGCGAGATCCTCGGGGGTGACGTCGCGTACCTCTACCACCTCCACGTCGAAATGAAGGGTCTTGCCCGCCATCGGGTGGTTGAAGTCCATCTTCACCGTGTCGTCGCCGACCTCCTTCACTACGCCCATCATGCGGTTGCCCTGCGCGTCGCTCATGGGGATCTGGTTTCCTACGGTGAGCATATCCTCGGCCAACTTGCCGTCTATGACGAATATGGTCTTGGGCAGATCCACCACGGCCTCGGGGATGATCTCGCCGTAACCGTCCTTGGGATCGAGGGTGAACGAAACCTTATCGCCCGCCTCTTTGCCTATGATGGCGCCCTCGAACTTGGGGAGCAGCATGCCCGTTCCGCAGACGAACTGCAAGGGGCTGCCCTCGCGCGATTGATCGGCTATCTTACCATCCACGGTGAGCGTGTAGTTCACCGATACCATTTTGCTGTTTTCTACTTTCATAAATTATTCGTTGAAAATGTGTGTTTTATGTTTTAATATATCGACATCGCTTTGCGATGTCGGCAGTTCGCTGCCGCCCCACCGCGGCGGACCGCCGTCGCATTCGCGCCGCCGGCAGCGGACTGTCCGTTACTCCGCGTTGCAGCAAACCAGATTGCGGTCGCCGTAGCCGTTGTCGATCTTGGTCACATAGGGGAAGAACTTCGCCTCGCGCACCCAGTCGAGCGGGAACGCCGCCTCGGCGCGGGTGTAGGGGTGCGACCACTCGCCCGCCAACTCGACGGCGGTGTGGGGCGCGTTCGTCACCACGTTGTCCTTCTCGCCCGCCGCGGCCTCGCATTCGCGCTTGATGCGGATCAGCGCCTCGATGAAACGGTCCATCTCGGCCTTCGGCTCCGATTCGGTCGGCTCCACCATCAACGTCTCGTGCACGGGGAACGAGAGGGTGGGGGCGTGGAATCCGTAATCCATGAGTCGGTGCGCTATGTCGCCGCAGTCGATATCGTAATCGTGCTTGAAGTTGGTGAGGTCGAGTATCATTTCGTGGCCCACGCGGCCCGTCTCGCCCGAGTAGTAGGTGCGGAACTCATCCTTGAGCGCCGACGACATGTAGTTGGCGTTGACGATGGCCATCTCTGTCGCGCGGCGCAAGCCTTCGCCGCCCAGCATCTTTATGTAACCGTAAGTGATGGGCAGCAGCATGGCCGAACCCCAAGGCGCGGCCGCGACGGCCGTGATGCCGTCCTCGCCTCCCGTGGCTACCACCGAGTGGGTGGGCAGGAACGGCACGAGGTGTTCGGCGGCGCAGATGGGGCCCACGCCCGGGCCGCCTCCGCCGTGAGGCATGGCGAAAGTCTTGTGCAGATTGAGGTGGCAGATGTCGGCCCCGATGTATCCCGGGTTGGTCAGTCCTACCTGCGCGTTCATGTTGGCGCCGTCCATGTATACCTGACCGCCCGCGTCGTGCACGGCGTCGACGATCTCGCGGATGCGGCTCTCGAATACTCCGTGCGTCGAGGGGTAGGTGACCATGAGTCCGCACAGCTCGCTGCCGTACTCCTCGGCCTTCTTCTTCAGATCCTCCACGTCGATGTTGCCGTTGGCGTCGCATGCCACGGTGACGATCTTCATGCCCGCCATCGCCGCCGAAGCGGGGTTGGTGCCGTGAGCCGACGCGGGGATGAGTATCACGTTGCGGTAACCCTGACCGCGGCTCTGGTGGTAGGCGCGGATCACCATAAGACCCGAGTACTCGCCCGCCGCGCCCGAGTTGGGCTGCAACGAGCATCCCGCGAAGCCCGTGATGACGGCCAGATCGCGCTCCAACTCGGCGATCAGTTCGGTATAGCCCTCCGTCTGGTCGGCGGGGGCGAAGGGGTGCATGTTCTGGAATCCTGCCAGCGACAACGGCTGCATGAGCGCCGCGGCGTTGAGTTTCATGGTGCACGATCCGAGCGATATCATCGAATCGGCGAGCGATATGTCGCGCAGCTCCAGCCGCTTGATGTAACGCATCATGTCGGTCTCCGAGTGGTACTTGTTGAAGACGGGTTCGGCGAGTATGGCCGAACGGCGCGCCATGGCGGGCGCGAACGACGTCTCGGCGGCGATCTTCACCGCCTTGGCCTTGCGTCCCTTGGCCTCGGCGAATATGCCGACCACCTCGGCCACCTCCTCGGGCGTGGTCACCTCGTCGAACGAGAGGCGCACTTTACCCTCCGAGGGGTAGAAGAAGTTGATGCCGCGCGCCAAGGCTATGTCCTGTATTACGGCGGCTTCGGCCTCTACCTCTATGGTGTCGAATATGTTGCGCGAGGCGAGCTTGTAGCCCATCGCCTCCAGCGCGTCGGCTGCGGCTGCGGCCGACGTGTGAGCCGTCATGGCGGCGCGGCGCAGACCCTCGGGACCGTTGTATACGCAGTAGAATCCCGCCATCGAGGCCATGAGGGCCGAGGCGGTGCAGATGTTCGAGGTGGCGCGCTCGCGCTTGATGTGCTGCTCGCGCATCTGGAGAGCCATGCGCAGCGCGCGGTTGCCGAGGCGGTCCACCGAGACGCCTATGATGCGTCCGGGCATGTTGCGCTTGAACACCTCGCGGGTGGCCATGTAGCCTGCCGAGGGGCCTCCGAAGCCCATCGGGCATCCCAGACGCTGCGCCGAGCCGACGGCTATGTCGGCGCCCCACTCCGCGGGAGGCGCGAGCAGCGCGAGCGAGAGGATGTCGGCCACGGCCGTCAGCAATGCTCCGGCCTCGTGAGCACGAGCCGCGAAAGCGGCGTAATCGCGCACCTCGCCGTTAGCGGCGGGGTACTGCACGACGGCTCCGAACTCGTTGCCCGAGAACTCGTAGGTGTCGTAATCGTCGATTATGAGCTCTATGCCGAAAGGCTCGCTGCGAGTCAGAAGCACGTCGAGCGTCTGCGGGAATATCTGTTTGTCGACGAAGAGTCGGTTGCGGCCCTGCTTCACCGCCTCGCGCGAACGCAAGGCGAACATCATGAGCATCGCTTCGGCCGCGGCGGTGGCCTCGTCCAAGAGCGAGCAGTTGGCTATCTGCATGCCCGTGAGTGATATTACTGCGGTCTGGAAATTGAGCAACGCCTCCAGACGACCCTGCGATATCTCGGCCTGATAGGGAGTGTAGGAGGTGTACCACGCGGGGTTTTCGAACACGTTGCGGCTAACCACGGCGGGCACGGCCGTCGGGTAGTAGCCCATGCCGATGAACGAACGCGCAGTGCGGTTCTTGGCCGCCAGCGCGGTTATGTGCTCGGCGAAGCCGTACTCGCTCATGCCCTCGGCGGGGAGCGCGAGCGGTTTTTTCAGTCGGATGGAATCGGGGATTACCTGCGAGATCAATTCGTCCACCGATTCAACGCCTATGACCTTCAGCATCTCGGCGAGGTCGGCGGGATTCGTGACGCCTATGTGGCGGTCCATGAATTTATCGAACATGGTTTCTTATTGCTTTAATATTTTGGTTTTCGTTAATGTTTCGGGTCAGTACTTGAAGCTGCTGCCGCCGATGAACTCGCGCAGTATCGAGGTGGGCGGGATCTCGTCGGAGGCTATGGGGATGAAGTTGTCGAGGAACTTCAGCAGGCGTTTGGCCTCGCCGTACTCGGGCAGCGTGTCGGGCACCTCGCGCAGGATGGGTTCCACCTTCGAGCGCAGCACCGATATCTCGTAGAAGAGCGACGAGTTGAACATCACGTCGGCGTTCTCCTGATAGGGGAATATGTGCCTCTCCTCGCCTCTGCGCACGCTGGGCCAGCGTTGCAGCGTGGCCGCGGCGTCGTGGCCGCGCGTGTAGTAGTCGCGCGTGAGGCGGCGCAGCAGACGGTTGTCGGTGGTGGCTATGCGGTTCATGTTGTCCATCGCCACCGAGGTCAGGCACGAGACGTATATGCAGAACTTCTGTTCGCGCGGTATGCCGGGCGTCAGCGCGGGGTTGAGTCCGTGGATGCCCTCCATGATGAGGATCGACCTCTCGTCGAGTTTCAGCGGCGAGTCGTGCCGCTTGCGCGTGCCCGTAATGAAGTCGTAACGCGGCACGTCGACGCTCTCGCCCGCGAACAGACGTTTCAGATCGCTCGCGAGCAGTTCGAGGTCGATGGCCTCCAACGCCTCGAAATCGTAATCGCCGTTTTCGTCGAGCGGCGTCTTGTCGCGTTCGACGAAGTAGTCGTCCAGAGATATGAGCACGGGGTTGAGCCCCAGAATGCGGAGCTGTATTCCCAGACGTTTGGCCGTGGTGGTCTTGCCGCTCGACGAGGGGCCCGAGATGAGCACCATGCGCGTGCCGCGCGAGATGTTGGCCTCGTCGATACGGTCGGCGATGTCGGCGATCTTCTTCTCGTGGAAAGCCTCGGCCACCTTTATCAGCTCGCCGCCGTCGCCCGCCAACACCTTCGAATTGAGGCGTCCGACGGTGGGCACGCCCATGATGTCGACCCACATGTGGTATTCGTGGAATATGTCGAACATCTTGTCGAACTGCACGTTCGGATCGAGGTTCATCGGGTCGCGGCGCGTGGGCAGCGCGATGTAGAATCCGTTGTAGTAGCGGCGTATGTCGAACAGGTGGATGTAGCTCGTGTCGGGCGCGAGGGCGCCGTAAAAGAATCCCACGATGTCGTCCAGTATGTAGAGGTCGCTGTAGAGCCTCGGTCGCGAGTTGAGAAGCGCGATCTTGTCGTCGAATCCGAAACGTTCGTACACGGCGTTGATCTCCGAGGTGAGCATCTTGCGGCGCAGGATGGGGTGGCGGCCGTCGATTATGCGCCGCATGCGTTCGCGCAGGGCGTCGATCTCCTGCTGCGAAAGCTCCTCGCCGTCCGAGAACTCGCAGTAGAAGCCGCTGCCGAGCGAATTGCGGATATAGAATTTGCGCGCGGGGTCGATGTCGTGCACGGCCTTTTGCAGGATGAACGAGATCGTACGCTGGTATACGCGATAACCCTCGAAATGGGTGATGTCGATGAATCGCACCGTCACGGGCTTCAGGATTTTGTAATTCAGCTCCTTGATGCGGTTGTTCACGTAAGCCGCCAGCGGAGGGTAGGCGCTCTCCACGCCCAAGATCCGTTGCAGTTCGAGCAGCGACGTGCCCATCTCGACTTCGGTTTCCGAAGAGTTATTGAGGCATATTACTTTGACAGTATCCGTCATAAATGTCGATTTGAGGTGTGTAAAGGTACGTATTTTATTCTTAACTTTGGCGGCCCGAAAAAATTAAATTATGAAAAAAACGGTCCTTTATACGCTTTTGTTCGCCGTTACGGTCGCGGCGGGTTATTTCGCGTGGTCGCGCTGTTTCGCGCGTCGTTCGCTCGTCATTCTGTCCACTACCGACGTGCATGCCAAGATCGACAATCTGCCCCGTCTGGCCACCGCCGCGGCCATGTGCCGCGACACCGTGCCGACGCTGCTGGCCGATGCGGGCGACAGATGGACGGGCAACGCTTTCGTCGACATGGCCGAGGAGCCGCGCCGCCCCGTGATCGACATGATGAATGAATTGGGGTACGACATAGCCACGCTGGGCAACCATGAGTTCGACGGCGGGCAGGCCTTTCTGGGGCGCATGAACTCCGATGTGTGCCGATTCGACATCGTGTGCGCCAACTGTTTGAGCGACACGGTGACCTTTCCGCAGCCCGCACCCTACAGTATCATCCGTCGCGGCGGCGTGAAGGTCGGCGTGGTGGGCGTGGTGACCAATTACGACCATAACGACCACCCCGCGGGCAACGACGCCAATTTCGTGGGACTGACATTTCCCGATCCGCAGGTTACGGCCGCGAAGTACGCCGCCGAGCTGAAAGGTCGTTGCGACGTGCTGGTGTTGCTGTCGCACATGGGCGACGACATGGATGCCGAGCTGGCGCGCAAGTGCGGCGATTACGACCTCATATTGTGCGGACACACCCACAACATGGTCGACACGTTGATAAACGGCACCCTGCTCGGGCAGTCGGGTTACGGGGCCAAGCACGTGGGAGTGACGCGCATAGAGATGCGGGGCCGCCGAATCGTCGGTCTGGATTACGAGGTGATTCCGCTGGCCGATTACGATCCCGATCCCGAATTCGAGAAGCGCGTGGCGGCCGTGTACGACAACGAGTCGCTCAACCGTCCGTTGGGCGAGTCGAAACGCATCCTGACCCGCACGGGGCTCGCGGCGTGGGAGACCGACGCCATGCGGCGGCGGGCCGACGCCGATGTGGCGTTCTATCACTACGGCGGCATACGTTTCGATTCGCTGCCCGACTGCGCGATAAGCACGGGGATGATATTCAGTCTGGAGCCTTTCTCGTCGAAACTCTGCACGATGGATATGACGCCCGAGCAGATGCGGCGCATGATAATAGCCAAGTATAACGACACCGATAATCCCAAGGAGTCGCATCGCGTCGACCTCTTTTCCAACGTGCCTTACAAGATCGTGACGGGTGCCGACGGCGAGGCGCGTGACGTGGTTTTCGAGGGACTGGCCGAGGGGCATGCCTACCGCGTGGTGATGGGCGATTACATGTATAATAATTATAAGGCGGTCGAGGCCGCGAATGCCGTGTGCGAAGATATCCTGCTCACCGAGGTGCTGATGGACGATTTGCGCGAAAATTCTCCCATCGACTACTCCAACGAGCGGGTGCAGACGGTGGAGGGAGAGTAGGGAACGTGATTATCTGCGGTTCGCAGAACCGCTCGGGCCGCAGCCTCTGCCCCGCGGAGGCCCGCTATTCGCATTCGCTCATTTAGCGGTCGCTCCGCAGGCTGCGGCTTTTTTCGGATTCATGCCGTTTCGCATACCTCGGTCCGCGAGTCGGCATGCCTGCCGTTTATTTCATAGATTCGTAATTTTTTGTGCGATACTTCACACGAGTGTTGTTCATCGAGCGGAAATTTTTCTAACTTTGTGACTGTTTCGGGTTGCATTCCCGAGGCAGACATATTTTGATGAAAGTGTTTTCGCTTTTGTCCTTAACGGAAAATGTAGCAGTTTTCAAAGAATCAGGGACAACGAACAGCACTCATTTCTTGTGTAGACTATGGACAAGGTGCATCTGGATGCACTGCGTACTCCATATCTATCCGAGTGTGGGGTATCGCGTCGTTTGTTTGATTCAAGGTCCTGCTACAACCTTCCGTTAGATAAACGAAATTCAGCTCCACACTTTCTTTTGTTGTAAATTGCTGCGCGGGGAGTTGGCGCGGCAACAAAAAACGGAATCATGAAGAAATTATTGGTTGTCGCGATGCTCGCCATGTGCTGCATTGCATGTCATTCTCAAGAGTGCCCCTACAAGTTCTTGGGAATCCCGATCGAAGGGACGATGGATGAGTTTGCGAAAAAACTTGAGGAGAAAGGATTCAAGAAGAATTATTACTCTCCATCCAAAGAGGAACGTGATTTGGGCTTTTACAACTATTGTTTCACCGGAAAATTTTTTGGAGAAGAATGTCAGATAATTTTGTCATCTTTTTCTAATAGTAATATTATTGCGTTTGTAGATGTAAGAATATATAACGAACATACACTAATTACATATAAGGACCTTAGAACAGCCCTTGCAAAACGGTATTCCGATAAGAATAAATGGTATTTGGATACGAAAGGTGATATTGGCGATTTATCGGATTATCAGATCAGACAAATGATTTCAGAAAATGCATATTTCTTATTTAGAGTTGTTGATTTAAAAGTAGATAGGCCATATATCAACTTGGCAATCGATTATTTCAAAGCAGAAATTACGTATTTTAACTCGTCCCGAGTGGCAAAAATTGAAGGCGAAAAAGATGCAAAAAAAGCACTGGACCTTTAAACCATTAAAAAGATAAATCAAATGAAGAAACTATTGATCATAGCAGCGCTTGCCATGTGCTGCTGCAAACAGCAGACTGCGGAATGCCCGTATACTTTCATGGGTATACCGATCGAAGGTACAGCCGAAGAGTTTGGTCAAAAATTAATAGAAAAAGGATTTGAGAAAATTGATAATGACGATTTTGTCGGATTCTTTTTTGGATATTATTGTACTGTAACTATTTGGGTCGCTTATAACAGATCAGTAATAGGAGCCACAGCTGCCATTGAAGGAGCAGAAGAGTCTGCATTTGATGATATTAAGGAGGCTTTAATGGAAAAATATTCTGACACTGCAAAATGGCGTATTAAATATATTATTGGGGATGATTGTGCGGATGGTTTGATTCCTCGTGCTTTTAGTATTTACAGTACAAGTACAGACGAGGATGATGACAATTCTTATATTAGAATGGATTGGATACCAGGTCTAAGTCTAAGTCTTATTCATATCTCTTATTTCAATGTAGATTATGATAACGAAGAGAACTTGGAAAAATTACGAATGCAAGATCTTTAGGTTGTCAGAACAGAAGGATTTTCCTGAAATATTACTCAATCATTTACTATAAACAATTTGAAAATTATGAACTACAACTTCTTCGAACTGAAAGTAAATGACGATGCTACCGTAATGGAGTGTCATCGGCCAATTACCGGCAACCTTGTAATGCGCAAAGTCGTTCCTGTAAACAATGATCTGAAAATTGAACCTAAGCCTTGCATCTATGTGATACGCCGCATAGATGGTGAAAACCGTTTCAGTTATTATATAGGGCAGACGATAGACGGGTTGACCCGAATGAACAACCATAAGAACGATGACGGTATACCGTATGATTTCATATATTGCGTATTGAAGTCCGGACAAGACGATCTGTCGGCATACTTGCAGTGCATTGAAACCGAACTGATAAAACGTGCCGACAGAGTGAAACTCCTGAACCGCAATATGAAAGACGGAAGCAAGCACTGTCTGCCTGAACATAAGCAACCGATAGTCAAGGAATATGCGGATGCGTTCATTGCCATGGCGAATATATTGGGCTATAAAGAGTTGTTCGACCAGCAACAGAAAAGAGACAATAATGATTCTACTAATTGGGTGGCTGTAAAATTGTCGGGTAATAATGGAGCTAAGGCCACCGGAAGAAGATATTTCGACAATACATTGATGGTATTGAAAGGTTCGAAATGTAATGACAGGACCGATACTCCGAAAAAATATCCAACTTACGAATCCGACTGTAAATTGTTGAGAAGTCTTATAGAGGCGGGATCGGTAAGTTCGGAACTCGTCTTCCTGGAAGATGTACTTTTCGACTCGCCGAGCCGTGCGGCACGAATTGTTTTGGAAAATTCGGCAAACGGACTCGATTGCTGGAAAACCGACGAGGGACTGACGCTGAATCAGTATCTGAATCGGGAATAGATGAATCGGGCATCACGGATGTTCGGGATATGCGCCTGTCGCTTATGGTGTCCCCTTTTGCTCGTCAAAAGGGGACACCATAAGCGGGCGAAGCTATACGGCCGAGTAAACCACCTTCTTGGTTTCGAAGAAATCCTCGTCGAAAAACTCCGATATCGCGTATTCGCGCCACTTCATGCGCGTGGCGGCGAGTTCGGCCTCAAGGTCGCCGCCCTTGAGATAGAGTATGCCGTTGTCGAGCGTGCCGCGGCGGCCGCGTTCGATCTTGCCGCGAACCCATTTGACGAATGCGGGCATCTCGGTCACGGCGCGCGATACCGCGTAGTCGAACTTCTCGCCGATCTGCTCGACGCGTACGTTGCGGGCGTCGACGTTGTCTATCCCCGCCCCCTCGCACACTCCTCGCACTACGGTTATCTTCTTGCCGATGGAATCGGCCGCCGTGAAATGCGCCTCGGGGAACATTATGGCCAGCGGCACGCTCGGGAATCCGCCGCCGCACCCCACGTCGAGAATGCGCGCCCCCGCCTCGAAGCGGCACACCTTGGCTATGGCCAGCGAGTGGAGCACGTGGCGCAGGTAGAGCTGGTCGAAATCCTTGCGCGAGACGACGTTGATCTTCGCGTTCCAGTCGGCGTAAAGGCCGTAAAGCGATTCGTATTGCGCGCGCTGCCGTTCGGTCAGGTCGGGAAAATATTTCGTTATAACGGAGATCATATTCGGAGTGTTTATAAGGCCGTGTCGGCGCGTCGTTTTTCGACTGTCGAGAGCAAGCCGCAGGCGGCCTGAATGTCCTCGCCGCGCGAGGCGCGTATGGTGGTCTGTATGCCTCGCGCCGTGAGCGTGTCGCGGAAGGCCCGCATCCTATCCTCCGAGGGCGAGAAGTAGGGCGAGTCGGGGATCTTGTGGAACCGTATGAGGTTGATGCGGCACTTTATCCCGTCCAGCAGGCGGCACAGCTCCTTTATGTGGGCGGGGGAGTCGTTCAGCCCCTCCATCAGTATGTATTCGAACGACACGCGGCGCTGGCCCGTGAAGTCGTGACGGCGCAGTACGTCGGCCACTTCGCGTATGGGGTAGGCGTTCTCTATGGGCATTATCTCGGCCCGCTGGTCGTGGAACGGATTGTGGAGGCTCACGGCTATGTGCACCTTCGTCTCGTCGAGCAGCCGCGGCAAGTCGCGCGCCACACCTGCCGTCGACACCGTTATGCGCGTGGGCGACCACGCCATGCCCCACGGGGCGGTGACGGTCTCGATCGCCGCCAGCAGGTTGTCGGTGTTGTCCAGCGGCTCGCCCATGCCCATGAACACGAGATTGGTGAGGCTCGCGCTTTCGGGCACCGAGAGTATTTGGTTGACGATCTCGGAGGCCGAGAGCGAGTGCTGCAACCCCTGCCGTCCCGTGGCGCAGAATCGGCACCCCATGCGGCATCCCGCCTGCGACGAGACGCACAGCGTGGCGCGTTCGCCGTCGGGAATGAACGCCGACTCGATGAAGGCTCCCCGCGAGGTGCGGAACAGATATTTTTTGGTGCCGTCGGCCGACACGGTTTCGCGCAGAGGCGCTTCGGCGCCGACGGTGTATTTTTCGGCGAGCCGCGCCCGCGCCGCCAGCGCGAGGTCGGTCATTTGCCCGAAGTCGGTCGCGCGACGCACATAGAGGTGGCGGGCGATCTGCTTGGCGGCGAAGCGCGGCAGACCCTCGGCGGCGCATATCTCCTGCAATTGCGTCGGATTCTTTCCGTAAAGCGGTTCGATGGCGGTTTCCTGCATTCTTGAAAATTTACTTCGACAACAAAAGTACGAAAAAATCTGCCTATCCGCAAAAACGCCGCGCTGCCGTCGGGATTGCGCCGTCGCTCCGAAGCGTATCCCCGCGACGTCGAAACCGCCGTAAATCCGAAAAAATTGCAGATTTTTATCATCGTCGCGTTCTTTTTCGGATTTTTATGATTATATTTGCCAAAAGAACTGCGGCTATATCCGCGTTCGGGCGCGTCCGAGAGGCTGTCGAGCGTGGTGCGGAAGCCGTACCGTTCGCGTCGCCGCGGCGCGCGGACCGACCAAAAACATGTGAACATATTAAATTTAGAATAAACGAACTTTATGGAAATCAAAAAATCACCTAAGGCAGATCTTCAGAACAAAAAGGGTCTGTTCCTTGAGATTGGCTTGATCGTGGCCCTGCTGGCCGTGATCGCAGCTTTCCTTTACACTCCCAAGGAGTACCGTATCGAGAAGGTCGATAACAATTACGGTCCCGTCGAGGAGGAGATCACCGAGATTACCCGTAACGAGCAGAAGCCGCCCGAGCAGCCCCAGAAAGTGGAGGTCAAGGTATTCAACGATATTCTCGATATCGTGACCAACGACGCGAAGATCACCACCGACATCTCGTTCGAGGATTTCGCCGACGATCTGGAGATCACCACTCAGGTAGTGGAGGTCGAGGAGGAGGAGATCGAGGACGACCAGCCTTTCATCAAGGTGGAGAAGATGCCCTCGTTCCAAGGCGGCGACCTGAACAAGTTCCGCAACTGGGTGCAGGAGCGCGTGCGTTACCCGCAGATCGCTCAGGAGAACGGCGTGTCAGGTAAGGTCGTTCTGTCGTTCGTGGTCGAGAAGGACGGAACGCTCACCAACATCGAGGTGTTGCAGTCGCCCGACCGTTCGCTGGCCGACGAGGCGGTGCGAGTGCTGAAGACCTCGCCCAAGTGGGAGCCCGGACAGCAGCGCAACCAGCCGGTGCGCGTGAAGTATACGTTGCCCGTGGATTTCCGTATCCAGAATTAATTTAATGAATATAAAGTATCCCGCGCGTACAGTTTTTGCGGGATACTTTTTTGTATATGCACATGTGGAGTTCGCTGCCGCGGCCAGTTTCGCGGAGGAGCGAATTTCGCACGGATGACAGTAACCCTTGCGGATGGTAAACAGCAATAACGACATATCGTCTTCGGCCGATGCCTCACGCGACGAACGCGTGCGCGGAGTGGTAGTGGCCGTCATACGCGACGGACAGAGCGTCGAGCAAACCGAAGAGTTTCTCGGCGAATTGGAGTTTTTGGCCGAGACGGCCGATATCGTCTCGGTGCGTCGTTTCACGCAGCGTCTGCCGCAGCCCTCGTCGCGCATATACGTCGGCCCGGGCAAGTTGGAGGAGATAGCGGCCTATTGCGCCGAGAACGAGATCGACGTGGTGATATTCGACGACGAGTTGTCGCCGTCGCAAACGCGCAACATCGAGAAGGCGATGCCGTGCCGAATATTGGACCGTACGCGTCTGATCCTCGACATATTCATGTCGCGCGCGCGTACCGCTTATGCCAAGACGCAGGTGCAATTGGCTCAGTACGAGTATATGTTACCGCGTTTGGCCGGTATGTGGACCCACCTCGAGCGTCAGCGCGGAGGTACCGGAACACGCGGCGGCGCGGGCGAGCGTGAGATCGAGACCGACCGCCGTATCGTTCGCAACCGCATATCGAAACTCAAGGAGGAACTTACGAAGATCGACCGTCAGATGGCCGTGCAGCGCTCGAACCGCGGTTCGATGGTGCGCGTGGCGTTGGTGGGGTATACCAATGTCGGCAAATCGACGTTGATGAATCTCGTATCCAAGAGCGAGGTGTTCGCCGAAAACAAGCTCTTCGCCACTCTCGATACCACGGTGCGCAAGGTGGTCTTCGACAACCTGCCGTTCCTGCTCTCCGATACTGTCGGGTTCATCCGCAAATTGCCCACCGAGTTGATCGAGTCGTTCAAATCGACGCTCGACGAGGTGCGCGAAGCCGATCTGCTGGTTCACGTGGTCGATATCTCGCATCCCAATTTCGAGGAGCAGATCGCGGTGGTGAAGCAGACGTTGCAGGACATCGGCGCGGGCGAGAAACCCGTATATCTGGTGTTCAACAAGATCGACGCCTATACGTATGTTAAAAAAGACGAGGACGATCTCACTCCCGCCACGCGACGCAACATGTCGCTCGATGATCTGCGCCGCAGTTGGATCGCCAAGGCCAACACGCCTTGCATATTCATTTCGGCGGCGGAGAGGACGAATATCGACAAATTGCGCTCGGATCTTTACGGCATGGTTCGCGAGATACATGCGGGCCGCTATCCGTTCAACAACTTTTTGTATTAGGGACGCGGGCGAAACGACCCTCCTCGGGCAGGGGCGGGCGGACAAGACGGAATACATTGGCCTAAATGAAATAAACCTATGATTCATATTCTTAACAAGGAGAATACGATTCTCAACAAATTTATCGCGCAGATCCGCGACAAACATGTGCAGAAGGATTCGATGCGTTTTCGCCGCAACATCGAGCGAATCGGCGAGGTGATGAGTTACGAGATCTCGAAAACGCTCGACTACAAAACCCGCATCATCGAGACGCCGCTGGGTGAGGCTTCGGTGGAGATGATAAGCGACGAGATCGTCGTGGCGACTATTCTCCGCGCGGGATTGCCTCTGCATCAGGGTTTTCTGAATTACTTCGACGACGCGCGCAATGCTTTCGTGTCGGCTTATCGCAAGAGTGGCAAGGACGGTAAGTTCACTGTCAAGGTGGAGTATATTTCGTGTTGCGATTTGGAGGGCAAGACCTTGTTGCTGGTCGACCCCATGCTGGCCACGGGCACCTCGCTCGTGCTGGCTTACGAGGCTTTGTGCGAGAAAGGCGGGCAGCCTGCGCACACCCATATAGCGTCGGTCATAGCGAGCGAGCAGGGAGTGGATTACGCCGTGAAACATCTGCCGTCGAAGAGCACCACGCTGTGGGTCGGCGCCGTGGATGCCGAATTGACCTCACGGGCATACATCGTCCCGGGCATAGGCGACGCCGGCGATTTGGCGTTCGGCGAGAAGCTGGGATAGTCGTCTTTTGCTTTACGATTCGAGTTTTATGGGCCGTTTCCGAAAAGGGAACGGCTTTTTGCATTCCGTTGCCGCCGTCGAGTCGCGGATTTATGGCAACTCCATTTCCGTTCGATCTTTCAGAAACGGCAAAGCGATTGGTGTATATTGTGCCAAAATGAGTGTGCCGAGCCAACCCTTGTCTGACGGCTCGATGACATGACGTGCATATTTTCGGGCAGCGGTTTGCGGGAAATGCAAACGAGTGTATGACGAATTGCGGGGCTTTCGCGAGCGAGGATGCGATCCGTGCGATTCTTCGAATTGCAGTCTAAAAACTTATCTTGTTCGACTGCGAGGATCCCGTACAAGCATAAGTCGCAGATGATGTCGCAGGCTGCGGTCCGCAGTCGTAACGTCCGTATGGATTTATTTTATACCTCCCTCTCGTCCGAAACGATGGCCTGCGTGTATACAAAAAAGAGGCTCATCCCCGAAGGATGAGCCTCTCGTTTATCGTTATCTCAAAATTACTTTACGATAACAACGCGGTTGGTGCCGTTAACGGGGAAGATGTTCTGTGAAGAACCTACACCCTTCCAAGTGAGCTGGTTGGGGTTAACACCCTGCTCAACGAGGTAATCGTAAACAGCCTTGGCGCGACGCTCAGACAACTTCTGGTTGTACTCGGGCGAACCCGTCTTGGCGTCTGCGTGACCAACGATGGTGAATACCTGATCCTTCGGAGCGGCCTTGATAACCTCCTGAAGAATCTGCATAGAAGCCTTCGCGCGGTCGAGCAACTTGGCGCTGTCGAAGTTGAAGAAGAGAGCCGAAGCCGAAACGACCGAAGTCTTTCTCTTAGCCAGCTCGGCCTTCAGAGCCTCGTTGTCCTTCAAAGCCTGATCGGTAGCAGCCTTCTGAGCGGCCAGACGCTGTGCGAGCGCGCCCTCGTTGCGGTGTGCGTCAGCCAAACCGGCCTCCAGAGCTGCGATAGCTGCGAGGTAGCCGTCAACCTCCTCCTGCGAGTAAGCCTTGTCCCAGTTACGCTTGTTGAAGCGGTAGGTGAGGCCGAGGGTAGCGCTGTAGATCTGACCGTACTTGCCTGCCAGAGCGTCGATGCCGCGAGGCATGTCGCGACCTGCGTTCAGGATGCCCTTCAACTCGAGGTTGATATCGAGAGCCTTGCAAACGCGGAAAGTATTGATCAAACCGGCGTCGAATGCGAAGCCTGCCGAAGCGCTGTTGTTTACGTTAACGATGCTTACACCGAAACCTGCGAACAGCTTGGCATAGTATACGCGATCCTCGCGGTAGCCGCCGATCCAGTTAGAGAGGTTCAGCAAAGCGTCTGCGTGAGGCATGATCCAGTTGCTCTTCAGACCGTTGTCGTCCGATGCGTTCAACTGACCGCCGATTACCTGTACACGAGCGCCCACGATGGGGTTGAACCACTTGCTTACGCTTCCTTCAACCATCCAGCCCAGATCGCCCACGCCGTCCTGATCGTTACCGATGCCGTTCCAAGCAGTGTAGTTGACACCGCCGCCGACAGAGATCTCCCAGTTCGACCAGAAGCCGTTGTTCATAATACCCTTCCAGCGGAGCTTCTCTGCTGAATTCTCCTGAGCAAACACGCTGCTCACAGAGATCGCTACCAGAGCGATTGAAAGTAAAATCTTTTTCATAATTTTTTTAATAGTTTATTGTGCTGTGAATAATAAACCTGTTTACACATATAAAATAATCCTTACGTATGCAACCTTATGTTTTCACAAGCAAAAACAAGGCAAAACGCATATTTCAATCGGATATACGTTGCAAAGATGTAGATAAAAAAGTAAAAAAACAAGAAAACCGTTCTTTTTTTCACTTTTTACGCATACCTCCGCGCAATTCTATCCGCATTTCGAATATCCGCACGACATGCAGGTGAGGCAACCGTTTTGGTAAGCCATCTCCTCGTGCCCGCACTGGGGGCATTTGCCCTTCGATCGCGTGCCGTCGGCGATGTACTGTTTCAGCGCGCGCTGCACGCCCGTTTTCCACGTGTTGATGCTCTCGCTGTTCAGGTGCAGGCCGTCGATCAGGTGCACCACCTTGTCGATCGGCATGCCGTGGCGCAACACGCCCGAGATCAGCTTCGCATAGTTCCAGAACTCCTCGTCGAACAGACGCGAAATACCGCCGATGGTGTTGGTGTAGCCGTAACGGTCGACGTACTGGAAATCGTAACGTTTGGTGCCGTCGGCCTCGCGTACCTTTATTATACGGCCTTTGGTGATCTTGCGGGGAATGTACATGGCGTCCTCCTCGATCTTGCCCGTGAAGACTTCGTAGGGGCGGTCGTCCTGCAATCCCACGAACGCGATCCAGTCCTCGCTGCCGTTTTTGAAACGCACGATGTCGGCGGGAATCGACTTGGGGCGCTTCAGCCGCGCGCGGGCATCGTCGTCGCCCTTGCCCCGTTCGGCCTTTTTGGCGTCGAGCAGCACTCCGTCGCGGCAGCCGTCGCGATAGACCGTCACGCCCTTACAGCCGCACTCCCACGCCGTGCGATAGACGTCAGCCACCAACTCCTCCGTAACGTCGTTGGGCAGGTTCACCGTGACCGAGATCGAGTGGTCGACCCACTTCTGTATCGCGCCCTGCATGCGCACCTTGGCCACCCAGTCGATGTCGTTGGCCGTCGCGCCGTAATAGGGCGAAGCCTTGAGCCACTTGTCCAGCTCCTCGTCCGAAATGCTCTGCAACTTGGCCGTGTCGTATCCGTTCTTCTCCATCCAGCGTACGAATTGGTGGTGGTAAACGTAATACTCCTCGAACTTCTCGCCCATGGCGTCGACGAAATCGGCCCTCTTGTCGCGATCCGACGGGTTGATCTTGCGGCGACGCTTGTAGACGGGGCGGAACACCGGCTCGATGCCCGACGTGGTCTGCGACATGAGCGACGTGGTGCCCGTCGGGGCGATGGTGAGCATCGCGATGTTGCGGCGGCCGTGTTCGGCCATGCGCTCGTAAAGCTCGGGATCGGCCTCGCGGATGCGGGCTATCATCGGATTCTCGCGTTCGCGCTCGGCGTCGTACACCTCGAACGCGCCGCGCTCCTCGGCCATCGTCACCGACGTGCGGTAAGCCTCCAAAGCCAGCGTGCGGTGCACGCTCACGGCGAAATCGATGGCTTCGTCCGAACCGTATCGCATGCCCAGCGCGGCCAGCATATCACCCTCGGCGGTGATGCCCAGACCCGTGCGGCGACCTTTGAGAGCCATCTCGCGGATCTTTTTCCACAGTTCCAGCTCCACACGGCGGATATCGGCATCCTCGGGATCCTCGGCCACCTTGTTTATTATAAGTTCGACCTTCTCCAGTTCGAGGTCGATTATATCGTCCATCATACGCATGGCCTTGCCGACATGTTCGCGGAACAGCTCGAAATCGAACTTCGCCTGCGGCGTGAACGGCTCGTCGACATAACTCAGCAAGTTAAGTGCCAGCAATCGGCAGCTGTCGTACGGGCAGAGCGGAATCTCGCCGCACGGATTGGTCGAAACGGTCGTAAAGCCTTGATCGGCATAACAGTCGGGCACGCTCTCGCGGATTATGGTGTCCCAGAAGAGCACCCCGGGCTCGGCCGACTGCCATGCGTTGTGGATGATCTTGTCCCACAAGCGTTTGGCGTCGATGTCCACTTCGATTTTGGGCATGTCGGAGTCGATGGGGAACTGTTGGCGGTAGGGGCGGTTCTCCTGCGCCGCACGCATGAATTCGTCGTCGATCTTGATCGACACGTTCGCGCCCGTCACCTTGCCCGACTGCGTCTTGGCGTCGATGAAACGCTCGGCGTCGGGGTGCTTGATCGAAAGCGAGAGCATCAACGCTCCGCGACGGCCGTCCTGCGCAACCTCGCGCGTGGAGTTGGAGTATCGCTCCATGAAGGGAACGATTCCCGTCGAGGTGAGGGCCGAGTTGAGCACGGGCGTGCCCGTGGGGCGCAGTTCCGAGAGGTCGTGGCCCACGCCGCCGCGACGCTTCATGAGCTGCACCTGCTCCTCGTCCATGCGGAATATGCCGCCGTAAGAGTCGGCGTGACGGCGGTTGCCTATCACGAAGCAGTTCGAGAGCGACGCCACCTGAAGATCGTTGCCGATGCCCGTCATGGGGCCGCCCTGTGGTATGATGTAACGGAACCGATCCAGCAGGCCGAAGATCTCCTCCTTCGACATGGGATTGGGGTATTTATTCTCGATGCGTTCTATCTCGCCCGCGATGCGTCGGTGCATATCCTCGGGCGTGCGTTCGTAAATATGCCCGAACGAATCCTTCAGCGCATATTTGCTCACCCACACCGTCGCGGCCAGATCGTCCCCGCCGAAATACTCCTTCGAGGCCGCCACCGCATCATTATAAGCGACCTCTTTCGGGGTCTTGTCGGATTTATCGGATTTGCTCATAGTTATTTTGTTATTCATTTACATTCGTGTGTCATCCCCTTTTCGGCGGGGTTTCGGTCGCGTCGAGGCCGAGAGGCGAGCCTGCGTTTCCGCTATGCGGTTTCAGATCGCCGCCGTCGGCTCGTCGACGGATTTTTCGATGCCAAAGTACTGAAAAAACAATGCGAGCCGCTTGATTTCGGCGCATAATTTTTCCACAACTTATTTACAAACGCGGCAAATATGCGCCGAGGGTTATCCTCGCCGCATATATCCGCAAGCAATTACATAATTTCAAGTATCGGAGATTCTATGTCGCAAAATCAAATCCTGCGGTAGTCCGTCCGCGGCCCTTGGCCGCGTTTACAAGCCCCCCCCCTCCTCGGAGAGGACTTCGGTCGCTGCGCTCCGAATATAGCTCATCATATAATTGCAATCATTTTTCGGTCGGGAGGGTTATCGTACCGCGATGGCGTCGATCTCCACCTTGGCGCCCATGGGCAGCGCGGCTACTTCATAGCATACGCGTGCGGGCATGCGCTCGGTGAAGAATTCGGCGTACACGCCGTTCATGGCGGCGAAGTCGGCTATGTCGGCCAGCAGCACCGTAGCTTTCGCCACGTCGGCGAGGGTGTAGCCCGCCTCTTCGACTATGTGGCGGATGTTGGTGAGCGATTGGCGGGTCTGCTCCTCGATGCTCTCGGGCATCTTGCCCGTGGCTGAATCGATGGGCAGTTGGCCCGACACATAGAGGGTGCCGTCGTTCTCCACGGCCTGCGAATAGGGTCCCACGGCCTTGGGCGCGAGGGGCGAAGCGATGATCTTTTTCATGGCGTATATGTTATAATTTTCGGTACTCGGTTTGCCGTTACAAATATAGCCATTTCCCGCCGAAACCGCAAATGCTTCGCAGACGATCTTCCGCTGTTCGCCGACGGCGGAGGAATGCAAGAGTGTGAAACGAATTGCAGTCCGCCGCGTGGGGCGGCGAACTGCCGCCATCGCGCCGCGATGGCGTTTTTACGGACTGATGACATTATTTTTTTTCGCTCGAAATTATTTTCGTTTGCAAAATAATCACTACCTTTAGACTGCAAAAAAACTCTAAAAATCCAACACTGTTAAAGATTAAACCTAAAGTTATGAGCAGTAAAATTTCACGCGGGGATTTCCTGAAAAAGTCGGGAATGGCCGCCGCAGGAGTGATGATGGGCGGCATGGCCGCTACGGGAGCCAACCTATTCGCGCCGCAGGAGCAGGACAAGAAGGAGCGTTTCGCCAAGCTCGGCAAAGTCAACATAGCGTGGGTCGGCATGGCCAACCGCGGCGCCGAGGTGATGCGCGAGTTCGACAAGACGGGTCTGGCGAACATCGTGGCGATGTGCGACGTCGACCCCAAGTCGGAGGGCAGCCGCAAATCGGCCGCGGCGCATCCCGACGCCAAGGTATACACCGATTTCCGCAAGATGTTCGACGAGATGGGTAACCAATTCGAGGCCGTTGTGGTCGAGACTCCCGACTTCTCGCATTTCCCTTGCGTAATGCTCGCGCTTAATCAAGGTAAGCACGTATACGTCGAGAAGCCTATGGGCCGCACGTTCCAAGAGTGCCAGCTCATGATCGACGCCGCCAAGCGCAACCCGAATCTGGTGACGCAGGGCGGTAACCAAGGCCACTCGGAGGCCAACTATTTTCAGTTCAAGGCGTGGCTCGACGCGGGTATCATTAAGGATGTGACGGCCGTCGACGCCCACATGAACATGTCGCGCCGCTGGCACGGCTACGACGTGAACATCGACCGCTTCCCCGAGGCGCAGCCCGTGCCCGACGGCATGGACTGGGATTTGTGGCATACCACGCAGCAGTTCCACGAGTTCAACCAGAAGTACCACCCGGGCAACTGGCGCAGCTGGTACGACTTCGGCATGGGCGCGTTGGGCGACTGGGGCGCGCATATTCTCGATACGATCCACGAGTTCCTTAATCTGGGTCTGCCTTACGAGGTCGAGCCTCTGAAGCTGGAGGGCTGGAACACATATTTCTTCCCCATGTCGTCGACCATTCGTTTCAAGTTCCCGCGCCGCGGCGAAATGCCGCCCGTGGCCATCACTTGGTACGACGGAATCAACAACTTCCCGCAGCTGCCCGACGGTTACGGCGGTTCGCAGCTCAGCGGCGACGTTCCGACCATCAACGGCAAGAAGGCGCAGGCCGTGAAACTCAACCCGGGCAAGATCATCTATGCCAAGGATATGATATTCAAAGGCGGCTCGCACGGCTCGACTCTCTCGATCATCCCCGAGGCCAAAGCCAAGGCTATGGCCGACAAACTGCCCGAGGTGCCGAAGAGCCCGTCGAATCACTACGAGAACTTCCTGCTGGCCTGCATGGGCGAGGAGAAGGCCCGCTCGCCGTTCGAGTTGTTCGGTCCTCTGTGTCAGGTGTTCTGCCTCGGCGTGATGGCCCAGCGTCTGAACAGCAAGATCGTATTCGACCGCGACACCAAGCGGATCGTCAACAACCGTTTCGCCGATGCCATGCTCGTCGGCACGCCGCCGCGCAAGGGCTGGGAGGAGTTCTACAAGATGTAAATCATCGAGTTCGCATATCGACGGCTGCCCGCAACTCGTGGGGCAGCCGTTTTGTATAATGATACTCGTTCCGTCTCGGCAAAAATGCAATTAAACTTGTTTTTGCCCTCGCTAATTCGTACCTTTGTTGTTGCAAACGGATTCCGTATCCCCGATTCGTAATATTACGAAACCGCGCTCCTCGCCCCGTTGCGAGGCGGTGGCACACAACTTGGGGTTGCCGAAACGGTGAAAACGAATGTATATAAATAAATTATAATATCATGATAGTATTAGTTCTCAATTGCGGCAGCTCGTCGATCAAATATCAGGTTATCGACATCGACGACAACAGCAACGCGCTTTTGGCCAAAGGTCTGGTCGATCGCATCGGTCTCCCCGAAGGAAGCCTCACTCACAAACCCTCTGGCAAGGATAAGTTCGAGTTGCGCATGCCAATCCCCGACCATACTACGGGTATAAGCCTCGTGCTGAAAGCGTTGACAGACCCCGCGCACGGCGTGATCGCGAACCTCTCGGACGTGAAGGCGGTGGGTCACCGCGTGGCGCACGGAGGCGAGTTTTTCCCCGACAGCTGCGTGGTGGACGAGCAGGCCAAGGAGCATATCCGCTCGCTGTTCGAGATCGCCCCGCTGCATAACCCCGCCAATCTGGAGGGCGTGCTGTCGATAGAAAAGGTGCTCCCGGGCGTGCCTCAGGTGACGGTGTTCGACACTTCGTTCCACCAGACCATCCCCGCCATCAACTATCTGTACGCGCTGCCTTCGGAGTATTATGAGAAGTATCGCGTGCGCAAGTACGGTTTCCACGGCACCAGCCACAAGTATGTGGCCAAGGTGGGCGCCGAGCTTACGGGCGTGGATCTCGGAGCGTCGAAGATCATCACCTGCCACATCGGCAACGGAGGTTCGGTGACGGCCATTCTCAACGGCAAGTCGTACGACACTTCGATGGGCTTCTCGCCTCTGGACGGTCTGGTGATGGGCACCCGTTGCGGCATGGTCGACGCCAGCGCCATAACGTTCATCGGCGAGAACGAGAACATGACCTATTCGGAACTCAACACCATGATGAACAAGAAGTCGGGCGTGCTGGGCCTCACGGGCATATCGAGCGACATGCGCGACATAGACGCCGCTTACGATGCGGGCAACGAGCGCGCCATCACGGCACGCGACATGTACTACAACCGCGTAAAGAAGTTCGTTGGCGAGTATGCCGCCGAGATGGGCGGAGTCGACCTGCTGATCTTCACGGGCGGTGTAGGCGAGAATTCGAGCGAGTTGCGCACCTATGTCTGCTCGGACATGGAGTTCATGGGCATCGAGATCGACGAGACGGTAAATGCCGCCACGCACGGTGACAATGCGGTGCTCTCGACCGCCGATTCGAAGGTGAAGGTTGCCGTTATCGCCACCAACGAGGAGTTGGTGATCGCCACCGACACCTATCGTCTGACCAAGGATCTGCAATAGTCCGCCGCGGACGCCGAAGACAAACAGCGAAAATTAACTTAAAAAGATAAACGATTATGATAAAGCATTTGGACGAGATAGTATCGTCGGCCGTAGCGCGCGGCCGCAAACGTCTCGCAGTAGCCTACGGGCAGGACACTCACACGATCGAGGCCGTTTACAACGCATGGAAAGACGGATTGGTCGAGCCGACCCTCTTCGGCGACAAAGCCACCATCGAGAAGGCTTGCCAAGATCTCGACATCGACGTCAACGTATTCAAGATCGTCGACGAGAGTAGCGACGTGGTGTGCGTCAAACTCGCCGTGCAGGCCGTGGTGAACGGTCAGGCCGACGTGTTGATGAAAGGTTTGGTGTCGACCGACAAATACATGCGCGGCATCCTCAACAAGGAGGCGGGTCTGTTCCCGCCCAAGGGTACGCTGAGTCACGTGGCAGTAATCGAAATGCCCGGCCGCGACAAGCTCCTCTCGGTATCGGACGTGGCGGTGATTCCCCAGCCAGATTTCAAGCAGAAGACCATACTTATCGGCTATTTGGCCAAGACGGCGGGTCTGTTAGGCGTCGAGAAACCCAAGATCGCCTGCATAGCTCCCTCGGAGCAGGTGTTGCCGACGGTGGTGTCATCTACCGAAGGCGCGATACTCGCCAAGATGGGCGACCGCGGACAGTTGGGCAAGGTGGTTGTCGACGGTCCCCTGTCGCTGGACGTGGCGCTTTACAAGGAGGTCGCCGAGCACAAGAAGGTGACGGGATCGAGCGTCGCGGGAGATCCCGACTGCCTGCTGTTCCCCAACATCGAGTCGGCCAACGTATTCTTCAAGGCTGTCTCGCACTTCGGCGGAGCCGAGCTGGCGGCTATGGTGATGGGCACCAAGGTTCCCTGCGTACTCACCTCGCGCGGCGATACCGCCCTGACGAAGAAGTACTCTATCGCGCTGGCCTGCTTGGCGGCCCGATAGATCGCGCCCGCACGGCGGCCCGATTGCGCCGCATATAACGAATGAAACCTAACACCGCTCGCCGATGGAAATGAATTTCACTCGCGTTAACGACGATCCGCCGCAGGAGCAGGACACTGCGTTTATGAAACCCGAACCTGCGCACGGATTTACGATTTTGGCCGTCAACACGGGTTCGACGTCCACCAAGATGGCCGTTTACCGAGATCGCACGCCGATCGTGGAGCTTACGGTGGCGCATTCGGCCGAGGAGATAGCGCGTTTCGCAGTCGTCACCGACCAGTTGGGATGGCGCAAACGGATCATCCTCTCGACGCTCGACGAACATGGAATAGAACTCGATACCCTCTCGGCCGTGATAAGCCGAGGGGGTTTATTGCGCCCCATCGAAAGCGGGGTGTACGGCGTCAACAGCCTCATGATCGACGAGTTGATGCACTGCATGCCTCAGCATGCGTCGAACCTGAGCGCGATGATCGCGGCCGAGATAGCCCGCGAATGCGGCGTGGAGGCCTACATAGCCGACCCCGTGGTGGTGGACGAGCGGATGGAGATCGCCAAGTTGTGCGGCATACGCGAGATTCGCCGCCGATCGATATTCCACGCGCTCAACCAGAAAGCCACGGCGCGCATACATGCCGAAAGCCTCGGACGACGATACGAAGACATGAACTTCGTGATAGCCCACATGGGAGGCGGCATATCCGTCGCGGCGCATCTGAAGGGGCGCGCCGTAGACTGCAACAACGCTCTCGACGGCGAGGGACCCATTGCGCCCGAGCGTGCGGGGACCATCCCTGCGGGCGCGTTGATAGACCTCTGCTACTCGGGGCGTTATACCCACGAGCAGGCGCGGGCACTCATCGTCGGAGGCGGCGGTTTGGTGTCGCTCGCGGGAACCAATTCGGTGAAAGAGCTCGAACTTCGCGAGAACGAGGGCGACGAGGAGGCCCGCACGGCTCTCGATCTGCTCTGTTACACCGTGGCCAAAGAGATCGGCGCGATGGCCGCCGCGTTGAGCGGCGAGGTGGACGCCATAATTCTCACGGGAGGCATCGCTTACAGCCGCCGCGTCACCGACGCCATAGCGAGCCGCTGCCGTTTCGTGGCTCCCGTGACGGTGTATGCCGGCGAGAACGAGTTGCAGTCCCTCGCGCTGAACGCCCTGCGCGTGCTGCGCGGTGAGACGCAACCGAAAATATACGTATAAAACGACCATGAAGAAGATTTTGATACTCAACGGTCCGAACCTCAACCTGCAAGGCACGCGCGACGTGAAGGTTTACGGTTCGACCACGTTCGACGACTGCATCGCTTCGCTGCGCGAGCGTTACGAGGGGCGCGCCGAGTTCGACTATTTCCAGTCGAACATCGAAGGCGAACTCATCGACGCCGTTCACGCTTCGGTAGGGCGTTACGACGGCATAGTGTTCAACGCGGGGGGCTATACCCACACCTCGGTCGCGTTGCGCGACGCCGTTTCGGCCGTGGAGACTCCCGTGGTGGAGGTGCACATATCGTCGATTCTCGCACGCGAGGAGTTTCGCCATACGTCGATGCTGGCTCCCGTGGCCAAAGGTTCGATAATGGGTTTCGGACTCGACTCGTATCGTCTCGGCGTGGAGGCTCTGTTGGATTGACGGCGCGCGGGGCATGGCGAACGGGAATCTGAGCGGACGCGTGGCGTCGGGCGTGGCGTGGAGCATATCCGAAAAGGCGGGTTCCATGTTGTTGCAGGCCGTGGTGAGTATCGTCGTGGCCAACATGCTGGTGCCCTTGGATTTGGGTATCATGGCCGTGCTCACCGTTTTTACCGCTCTGGCGCAGGTGGTTGTCGACAGCGGTTTTTCGCAGACGCTCATCCGCAAGGCCGACCCCACAGACGGCGATTACAAAGCCGTTTTCCGTTTCAACGTAATCACATCGATAGTGCTTTACGCGCTGTTGACGGCCTTGTCGCCCGTCGCGGCGCGCTATTACGGATGGCCCGAATTGGCTCGGGTAGCTCCCGTACTGTTCCTGCTGCTGCCCGTAAACGCACTGTGCGTCATACAGAACACCATCATGGTGCGCGAATTCCGTTTCGCGCAGCTCTCGGCCATAACCTTTGCGGCATCGCTCGCGAGCGGTATCGTCGCCGTGGTCATGGCGGTAAGCGGTTGCGGCGTATGGAGTCTCGTCGGACAGCGGGTGAGCATGATGGCCGTAAAGGCCGCGTTGCTGTGGATTCGCAGTCCGTGGCGGCCGCGCGCGGCATGCAAGGCCTCCTCACTCGGCGAGATGGCTCCGTACAGTCTGCGACTTATGGGCACCGACCTTATCACGGCGTTGTACAACAATATCGCGCCGCTGTTTATCGGCAAAATCTATTCGGGCGACGCTTTGGGGTGTTTTAATCAAGCGCAAAAGCTGAAAGACATGCCCGTAAATTCGGCCATGCAGTCGATACAGAGCGTGACCTTTCCCGCGTTGGCGCGAATAGGCGGCGACGAAACCAAATTCGCCGAGAGCTATCGTCGCGTGGTTATGGTGACGGCATTCGCAATGTTTCCCGCGATGGCGGGGCTCATCGCCACGGCCGACGACATTTACGCGCTCCTACTCAAGCCCGATTGGCGGCCCGCCGTGCCGTATTTCCGCATATTGTGTCTGACGGGGATTTTCTATCCGCTCTCGACCATAGCTTACAACATTCTGAAAGTGAGGAGCGACGGCGGCATAATATTGCGGTTGGAGTTCGTGAAGCGCGCCATGACGACCATTATTCTGATAATAACGATTCCCCGAAGCGTCGAGGCGGTCGCGTGGGGGCTCGCGGCGTCGGCCGCATGCGAGGCGATCGTGAACACTCTCGCCGCGCGGCGGTATACCTCGCTCGGAATTCGTCGCACGGGGCGGACATTGTTGCCCATATCGGTCCTGACGTTGTTTATGTATGTCGCTGTCGTCGGCGTGGCGCATCTCACGGCGCACTGGCATGTGGCGCTGCGGCTCGCGACGGAGATATTGTCGGGCGCTTTGATCTACATGGTCGGCGCATACTTGGCCCGCATGGAGGCTTTCGGCGAGGTGCGAACCATAGTAGCGGAGTTGATCGGGAAAACAAAACGACGCATAATATAGGCGCAAGCCGTTGACGGCGCTCGCGCTGTTCGATGTATCCGCCACGGAGCAGGTCGCGTGTGAATAGCTGCATTTCGGGCTTACGGACCAATATACGCTAATATCTGCAAATAAAAATTCACATTTCTTTCAAGTTTTTGCAGATGCGAGACAAAATCCCATAACTTTGTGACGTAAACCAATACTCACAACAGCTCATTATGATACATAAGAATCTTTTCATACTATCGCTGCTGTTTCTCGCCGCATGCGGAACGGCCTATCGTCCCGATCTCAACAAGGCTGAAGCTCTTATGATCGATCATCCCGACAGTTCGTTGAATATCCTCGAAAAGATCCGCATCGAACGCGTCCGCGGTCGCAAGAACAAGGCGAAGTACGCGTTGCTCTACTCGCAGGCGCTCGACAAGAATTATATCGACGTCGAGAGCGATTCGATAATCCGCGTCGCCCGCGACTATTACGCCCATCGCGGCTCGAACGAAGAAAGGGCGCAAGCATTTTACTATTACGGTATCGTCGCGAACAACGCAGGCGACATCGACGAGGCGATGAAAGCCTTTATTCCTGCCAGAATATATGCTGAAAAGACCGACAACGAATATGTCAAAGGTTTGATCTACTCGGCGATAGGTAATTTGTATTACGATCAAAACAGTCTCGCCGAAGCCATCGAGCAATTCGACAAAGCCGAAGAGTCGTTTATCAAAACAGGGCGTTTGATGAATCAGTTTGTTACTGTGTATAGAAAAGGTACAATATATAGAATGTTAAGTCAAGATAGTATCGCATTATATAATCTGCAAAATGCCGAATATATCGCGCGTATATTAAAGGATACCACGTCTATAATCAATATAAATTTGAGTATAGCGATGTGTAGAATACACAATAGTAATGACGTGAATTATATTGTCAAACACAAGAACGACCTCTTTAACATATATAAGCAATATAATAAAAATACTATTCCTCCCTCTCATTATATGCCCATTGGCCAAATTTATTTCAAAATTAATGATATTGATTCTACAAACTATTTTCTTCGTGGATACTTGCTTGATAACCAACATTCAAATACAAATAATATAGGAATATATGCAACTTTATCTCAAAATGAAAAAAGAGCAAAAAATTTCGAAAAAGCTTTGGAATATAGAGAACTCTACAACAGTCTTTCTGATTCATTAACTAAAATTCAAACTGAGAATCATATCGAAAAATTAGAACAAAAATACAAAGCGCAATATCTTCAACGTTCATATGAAATACTCGAAGCGAAACACAAATTGCAAAAGGTATCTAATTCGTTGATTATGATTCTTACAACCATTATCGGTGGCGTCGTGCTATTTTTGTACAGGTATATTATGATGCGTAATAACCAAAAGATTGAAGAGTATCGACTGTATATCGAAGATGTGGATTCGAATTACGATAATTTGACGTTGAAGTATAAACATCTGAAGGAGCTGGCAGCATCTCAATGCGAAACTGCGGATAAATTGTTGCAATTGCTCGGACGTCGAATCGATTCCTTGAAGAAGTTGTGCGATATCTCGATAACAAGCGTTCTTCCTCATAAATTCAAAGAGAGATTCAAGGAATATATCAATCTTGAGAATAAGGACAACAAAGCGATGGCCGAAGATATGATTACGTTGGCGAATATAATGTATAACAATACGATTGCGCGTATTGATGCCAAATACGGTCTTACGGATCATGAGAAAACATTTTGCGCGTGCGTCATTTTGGATTTTAGCAAAGAGGAGATTCGCGTATTGTTCAACCATACCAACATCGCGAGCATTTACAATACGAGATGTAAAATAAGGGACAAGTTCGGAATGAAGGGTTCGACATCGGACTTACTCAAATATATAATAGCGATGAGAGATAATCCTGAAATTGCCGATGATAATTAATTGTCAATAAGCGAGTTAGATGCTAAGGGGTAAATGCTTGATAATCTGCCCCTTGCGGATATTATATTGGGGTGATTATAAGTTATTGGTTGCCAGCGTATTATAATGTTGTATATGAGATATAAGGATTAGGAAAACCCTCGGGTATACTCTACTTTTGTGAAAACACAAGGCTATTAACTTAATCTCAATTATTATGAAAAAACTTTTTATGTTATTGATTGCAATAGGTAGTATTGTTATCAATGGAATTTGTTATGCTAATATTGACACTCCTACAAAGGAGCCTACACGAGAAGAGATTAATATAGAAAAGACATTTGATCCTCCTATCCCTCGTCCCCGTTCTGCCGTTGAGCTTATCGAAGCATACCTCAACCGCACGGATTCTACAATAGAGGTATATTTCAACTATATGTTCGGTAACGTCACCGTGACGATCGAGGACGCTGCGGGAAATGTCGTGACCTCTCAGGTTTGTGATACCGACGCCGATGAGGTTCTCCTCCTCGCAGCTCCCGAAGCAGAGGGCGAATATACGATAAAAATAGCAGGCCAAGACCTCTCGGCAGAGGGCGTGTTTGCTATATAATGGTTACTTACTTAGTCGAGAGTGCCCATAAACTTCTTATGGGCACCTTCTTTTAGACTCGTGCGCAGACGCGTTCCGACCGTCTCGAAATGCGAGTAACTGTTGCGAGCAACATGGTATTTACGGATCTGTTCCTTTGACGAGGATCGAACGGGACGGTGTAATCTTTGTCTCACAAACAACATTACGCATGATGAAAGTAAAAGATTGCAACTTCAAAATCGGAGAGCTCTACATATTCAGTCCGAGCGAGCATTGGGCCAAGACCGACCCTCTGCTGTGGGGAATATTCGATAAACAGACTCCCGACGGACAAATTATGCTCGAAGCCTCCACGCGCGACTTCATTAACTTTACTCTTTGGAAACCTTTGCCTCCCGAGTATGTCTATTGCCGCTTGGCGACTCGCGCCGAATTGCGTGATTTCGTATTCAACAGCAGCGTCTGGCAGTCGTTGTAATCACTGCCGCTAATAAAACAGTATCGAGGAGCGACCGCAAAGTCGCTCCTTCGTTTTTTCCGAAACCCGCCGCGCGACAGATGTTTTGTACGAGGTTTGCATTACGACGCGCAAACGATAATCATGACCGAAAAAGAGTTGCATGCCGAAGCCCTGCGCTATCATTCGCAAAACGGAGCGGGAAAGTTGGAGATCTGTCCCACGAAACCCGTAAACACTCCTGAAGATCTGTCGCTGGCCTACTCCCCGGGAGTGGCGGCTCCGTCGCTCGCCATCGCGGTCGATCCCGAACGCGTTTACGACTATACCCGCCGCGGCAATCTCGTCGGCGTCATATCCAACGGCTCCGCCGTGCTGGGCCTCGGAAATATAGGCGCGTTGGCGGCCAAGCCCGTTATGGAGGGCAAATGTGTGTTGTTCAAAACTATGGCGGGGATCGACGCTTTCGATATAGAGATCGACGCGCAGGATCCCGATACCTTCGTCGAATGCGTGCAACACATCGCGCCCACTTTCGGCGGCATAAACCTCGAAGACATAAAGGCTCCCGAGTGTTTCGAGATAGAACGCCGCCTGATCGAGTCCCTCGACATTCCCGTAATGCACGACGACCAGCACGGCACTGCCATCATCGTCACCGCCGCGCTCATAAATGCCGCCGTCTGCATCGGAAAAGAGATGAGCTCCATGCGCATCGTAATCAACGGAGCGGGCGCCGCGGCCATAGCTTCGGCGCGAATGCTTCGGCGCTCGGGTATCCCCGCCGAAAACATTGTCTTGTGCGACAGCCGTGGGGTAGTCGCTACCTCGCGCGACGATCTTACTCCCAAGAAACGCGAATTCGCGACCTCGCGACTGTCGGGCGCTCTCGCCCAAGCCGTCGTCGACGCAGATGTGTTTCTCGGGGTGTCGAAAGCGGGCCTGCTCACCGCGCCGATGGTACGCACGATGGCCGAACGTCCCGTAATTCTCGCGCTGGCGAATCCCGACCCCGAGATAACGAGGGATGAAGCGCTCGCGGCGCGCCCTGACGCCATATACGCCTCGGGACGTTCCGACGTGCCTAATCAAGTCAACAATCTTTTGGGATTTCCTTATATATTTCGCGGCGCGCTCGATGTGCGTGCCCGACGCATCAATTACGCCATGAAGTTCGCCGCCGCCGAAGCCTTGGCCGGCCTCGCTCGCCGTCCGGTGCCCGAGGAGGTCCGCCGTCTGCTCGGTCGTCCCGACGCGATTTTCGGCCCCGACTACCTTATCCCTTCGCCGTTCGATCCGCGTCTTCGCGACATAGTGCCCGCAGCCGTTGCCAAAGCCGCGATAGAATCCGGTGTCGCGAACCGCCATCCGATTCCGATGGATTAGCCCGTCGCAAGAGACAAAAAAAGCAGTCAGAAATAATCTAACTGCTTTTTTGCGTGGTACCACCAGGAATCGAACCGGGGACACAAGGATTTTCAGTAATTAATCAATAGCCTATCGATTGGCTAATAATCACTGTTTTGTCCTCTGCATCAAGCAGCGTGGTTAAAACATTTTGGAAAACAAGATTGGTTGTTTTCTTGGTTAATAAATCAAGTTATCTTTTGCTCTACAACTCGCACTAGCCCGATGTGGAAAAGGGATAGATGCAACTTGTAAATGTTCAGTCTAGCTATTCTTTTAACCCTAGTAGGCAGCATAGGTAATATGGCATAGTTCTGTCAAGCCTAGTCTTACATTATAAAGTTGGCAGACGGATTTAAATTACACAATTTACAGTCTAGCTAGAAAAAGGGGGAATAAGTCCTATAAAACATAAAAGTTATTCCCCCTTTTTGTGTACTGATAATCCTAAAAAAATGAGTTAAAAACGGGTTGGCTATATATCTCCAGTCAGTAGATGAGCAGCCAATACCTTTCGTTTTACCATAACTTATGCTCTGGATATTCTTTTATGAATGTAAGGATTTTTTCTTTTGTCATACCATCTGGGGCATCGTCTATGTCGATGGATCGAACATCGTAACCAACAACTTTGCCATCCTCTACATAGCTATATGCCCATATTGTGAAAGTTTTTTTAGTGTTATCTAAGAAAATAATAGTAATACATAGGCCACCCATCCTGTGGGGAGAAACTTGTCCTATGGCAAATTTGCTTTTAAGTATTGATTTGTATGCCATTAACTCTTCTCTATTTGTGTCACCGTTATAGCAGGCGTCAAAATATTTGCGAAGGACACGGAAGTAATCATTGTCACACCAATCTTCCTCTGTCCAATCCCCGAAACGAATGTCATTTAAACAGCTAGGAGGCATGGAATCTACTTCTTTATCAACCTCTTCATCCGCTTTTTCTATTGGTGCTACAGAGCTAGTCGTATTAGACGTACTAACTTGTGTGTTTTGGGTATTGGAGTGATTATTACAAGCACCCAAGACCAATAGGGCAATTGCTGGTATTATAAATCTTTTCATGGTTTTAATGAGGTTTATATGTACATTACTTTGTTGCATAATGAGGTAATCGCAGTTCATTCACTTAAAGTATTCGCCTAATACGGCTGTTACACAAAGGCTTTTATCAATATAAAACAGTTGCTTATATGTCTGACCGCTATATTCAAAGTTGAATTGTATTGTTCTGCACCATCTTAGCTTATTGTCGCTACATCTTGCAATGCCGTGTCCTACAACCTTGAAAACATCCTTAAAGCAGTACATCTTCAAGTGAGGAGGCAGGACAGGGAATGCTTCTTTACTGTTGCGGACAATAGTTTCTACAGCCCTTTGATTATCTAGATACTCATCCTCACTAGTAGGATAATCCTCCTTGAAAAAGGACAAGAAAGCAGGACTTATTAAGTTATGCTTCCTTGTCCTGTCTTGAAAGATTGTAAAACCTATGCCCTTAACTGTGATAAATAGCTCGGTCATACAAAAGTTACTTCCCCATGATAGCTTGAACCAAAGTCATGACTAGTGTACTAATGATAATTGCTATCCATGTGTCTTTATTACCCCAAAAACTGTCCCGCTTGATTTTGAGCATTTTTCTTACTTCTTTGGGCAGCTCATCTATCTCATAATCGCGGAGTTCATTGAGGACTATTTTGGCAACTTCATTTAGTTGCTCTTCGGTCATTTTACTGAGCTTTTCTACTGTTAGGCTCTTTAATTCTTCTTTTGTTAAATCATCCATAATTTACAAGTTAAGATGGATTACTCCTCCTTTGATTTGCTTTTTCTAAGCAAGAAATAGGCAGGTAAAAAAGATATAATAGACACTCCGATTATAGCACCAAGGGCTTCAAATCCAGATGGTGACGGTAAGGCTTTCATGATGGCAACTAGGCCAACAACAATGAGAATAATTCCAAATACTTTGCGCATAGTGTTTGATTTTTAATTAGTTTATAATTAGTGATTCTATAATGTCCTGAAGCGTTGTTTTCTGTTTGTTGTATTTACTATTCTCCATTGTAGCAGTAATAATAAAAGTCGTGTTGTCTGACTTTTTGACTATATATTGGTTTCCTCTCAGATGGTATCCTTGAACATTAAATGAATACCATAGTAGGCTTCCTTTGCATTTGCCCAAAGACACATCATTGAAAATAGCCAACTGCGTGTAATCAGGAATTGCCATACTGTTGTTGTGGGATGTTTGTTCGGTTAGATATGCAGTAGACTCGTTCCATTTCTTATTTGATACAATGATGTTTATATTCGGACGAAAATCATATTCATTTTTTTGCTTCTCCATAATTTGAAGAGAAACCGCAGTATTGTTTGTGGCTTGATTCTCTTCTTGTACAATCTGCCATGAAGATGGATATTTTATAGAGAAATATTTGTTGGAGAATTGTTTATCAAGTATGGTTGACTGTTGCGAAGCCGTCTCTTTTTTCTCTTCATTTAATGATAACGTATACAGAATGCCTAGTTCCCTTTTTATGATTGTAGCAGTATAGTCTTGAAATAAGTATTCGTATGTATTAGTGATTTCTCCATCTTTAGCAGAAAAGCTATTAGATGTTGATATTGGATTGCATGACTTCAGCCAAGCATCCATTTCCATATATACTTGTTGTGTTTCTTTGCCGGTCATAATTGATGATGACTGAATGACTATAACATTATTCAGTACATATACTTCCATCATCATATTGGGTAACTCAGCCCGATAGAGTTGCATTCCGGATTTTAATGTCTTTATGTGAGTATAAAAACCTTTGTCTGCAAAGTCACTCCATTTTGTATTCAGAGCATGTTGAATTACTCCTTTTTTAAAGCCTCGTTGTTCTGCTTGCTCAACAAGACGATACTCTGTTGGTGCAAAATCCCTTTGCTCTGCTTTATAGTTTTTTGATGTTTTGGAAATGCAGGAGCATAATAGCCCGCAAGCAAGTATTATACTTGTGATTATTTGCATAATGATTTAATTGTGAGTTGCTCAAAATCAACGATCCATTTGTTCTCTACAAGGAACAGAGTACCTAGTACACCATGAATTTGTACCCCTGTCTCTTCCTGTACCTGCATGACTGCTTCAGAGGCATTCAGTACGGCAAAATAGGAGGTGTAATTCATACCTTCGAAATTGAATGTCGCTTCAATAGTCGGGGCTTCATGTTGTACTCCATCAATCCCTATTATGTTGCATCTTTCCTCCAGCACCTTGAATCTGTCTTTGAAGTGTTCATACACAAAGCCGAATAAGGTGTTATGTGTTGAACCTGTGTCAATAAGGAAACACAAATTGTCGGAGGATATAATAAGTGGCAAACCTGTCTTTTGCAAGCCTAGTGATAGTGGAAATTCCATACTCTTTTCAATCATACTTGCTCCAATTTTTCATGTTCTGCATTCTCTCTTCTAGCTCTAGTCTATGTTCTACTTTTTTGACACATTGATTATAATACGACGAATTGTATTCGCGGAAACCTTCAGGGTCTTGCAGAAAGTATATTTTGGCTATATTAGAATTGATAGATTTATATGTAAGGTGTACTTCCATTACATAACGCCTCGACTCTCTGTATCTTTCGTACATCTGTTGCATTTGTATATACCTTTGTATAGGATCAAGTTCATAAAATCGGATATAGTCTTTAATAATGAGGTCTTCAAGAGTCGTGTTTCTTATCTCATCTGTAAGTTCCATTGTCGGATTAAATTTGACATCAATCGCTATTTGGTCTTTAGGCCTTTGGCTTTCCCATTCTTCACTAGTCAAAAAAGACGATTTCTTGCTTTTTCGTTTGTCAATCCACTCGTGGATAGTATCTCCATAATCAATGTAGCCTATAACAAAGAGACAGGCTATTATGACTAGTGCTATTAGTATATCATCTTTTTTCATTACTGCTGTCCTTGGATTAATTCTTCAAACCTAGCTCCTCTGCATCTGAAACAAATGCCGTTTTCAACATGCTTGTATTCGGGGAAATGTCCTGCACCATAGCATCTCGCACATGGTGTTAGGGGGACATGTCTCATATAGCCATTCTCGTCTGAATATACTTTCACTCCGATTGCTTGGTGTATTTTTGTATGACACTCATTGCATAGTGTTACAAGGTCTTCATCGAGATATTCCCATGCTTTGTGCTGAATGATGTAGTGCTTATGGTGAACATTGAGGACTATGGGTGTTTCAGACAGATATACCGAATACTCCACATTTATACAGTCGGAGGAAATGTCTTTGTCTCTTACAACGAAAGACAGCAATCCCGAAGGATGTTTGATTAAATTGATTCGTAAATTATCCGGCGATTGGAGTTTGGGGGTATTATCCGCATTCATAACACCAAGCACTCCATTATCACTTATGCCAACTAATAAATGGTTATCGTTTCGATATTTGACAATCTTTAAGGCTTCAGCATGAACAAGATTCTTAAAGTCCGAGATACTTAGAGATACAGGCAAAACCTCACTGGATGAATTGCTATAGTCTATTCCAATATTCCAGCATTGGTCATTGAATCTAACCTGTGAACTTTTCCCTTTGCCACAGATTTGACATCTGTGGTTATCTCTGTTCAATATTTGGTTTCGTTTCTTTTGCCATTCTAGACATCCAAGCTGGGTCTGATAGTCTATAAGGTTAATAAATTCATTCATAATCGTTCTTTTTGCAGCCATACCACAAAAAGAAAGGTGTGAGCTAAACCTTGATTGCTTATTCGGAGGTATCGCCAAACACCTATAACCATACAAACAAGGAAAACCCACACCTATAGTGTGAGTATTCACTTACTTGCAGCAGAGGTTATATTCTTCTAATTGGCGATTTTCCGAATAACTCCAGCAAGAAGCAAACACTTCTTTTTCTAATATGTCTTGTTTAACTTTATATCATTGTCAATCTGTTTTGATTTCCAT
>CAJUMU010000015.1 GCA_910587675.1 uncultured Alistipes sp.
GTATCTAAGGCGAAGCCAAAGTACGATTAAGCCGAGGGCAAAAGCAAATTTTATTTGCGTTTTTGCCGAGGCGAAGTATCTAAGGCGAAGCCAAAGATACGATTAAGCCGAGGGCAAAAGCAAATTTTATTTGCGTTTTTGCCGAGGCGAAGTATCTAAGGCGAAGCCAAAGTACGATCAAGCCGAGGGCAAAAGCAAATTTATTTGCGTTTTTGCCGACATTGCCCCCGTAAACAAAAAAAACGGTCCCTCCGCAACGGAGGGACCGCAATCGATAATATCGGGCAGCGCTCGCGCGCCGCGATGAATTACATCTTCTTGCCGACGTTGGTCTTCTTGGCAACCTTGGGGGCGGCAGTCTTGGCGGCCGCAGCCTTGGGAGCGTTAACCTTGGTCTTCTTCTCGGCTACCACGGTGGCATCCTCCACGGCGTCGGTCTTCTTGGCCGCGGGCTTGCGCGAACGACGGGTCTTGGGCTTAGCCTCCTCGGTAGAGGTTACCTTGCCGAAGGTGTAGGCCTCGTTGAAATCGACGAACTCGATGATGCACATGTCGGCCGCGTCGCCCAGACGGAAACCGGTCTTCAGGATGCGGGTGTAGCCGCCCGGACGATCGGCGATCTTGGGAGCGATGGTGCGGAACAACTCGGTTACGGCCTCCTTCTGCTTGAGGTACGAGAAGACAACACGACGCGAATGAGTGGTGTCCTCCTTCGACTTGGTTACCAGAGGCTCCACGAACTGCTTCACGGCCTTAGCCTTTGCGACCGTGGTCTCGATGCGCTTGTGCAGGATAAGCGACGACGCCATGTTCGACAACATCGCCCGACGGTGGCCCGCCTGTCTGCCAAGGTGATTGAAATTCTTATTGTGTCTCATTTAATTAATCTTTATCAAGTTTGTAGATAGATACGTCCATTCCGAACTTAAGATTCAACGATGTCAGCAACTCGTCCAGCTCCGTGAGCGACTTCTTGCCGAAGTTGCGGAACTTCAGCAGATCGTTGCGGTTCAGCTTCACCAGATCGCCTACGGTGTCGACATCGGCAGCCTTCAGGCAGTTCAGCGCGCGAACGCTCAGATCCTGATCAGAAAGTTTGGTCTTCAGCAACTGGCGCATGCGCAGAGCCTCGTCGTCGAGAGTCTCGTTCTCGCTGCTGTCGTCCATGTTGATGGTGATCTTCTCGTCCGAGAAGAGCATGAAGTGCTGGATGAGAATCTTGGCAGCCTCTTTCAAGGCGTCCTTGGGGTGAATCGATCCGTCGGTGGTAATCTCCAAATTCAACTTTTCATAGTCGGTCTTCTGCTCGACGCGGTAGTCCTCGATCGAGTATTTGACGTTCTTGATGGGCGTGAAGATCGAATCGATCGGCAGAACATCCAACTCCTTCTCGGCGGGGGTGTTCTCCTCCGAAGGCACATATCCGCGGCCCTTACCGATGGTGAGGGTGATCTGCATCTTCGTACCCGGAGCGAGGTGGCAAATCACCAGCTCGGGATTGAGCACCTTGAACGACGACAGGTAGTTCGATATGTAACCGGCCGTAAGCTCCGTCACACCGGCAACATTCACGATCACCTTCTCCGACTCCTGATTGTCGACCGTGCGGAGGAAGCGGACCTGCTTCAATTTCAGGATGATGTCCATCATACCCTCCTTCACGCCCGGGATAGCGGCAAACTCGTTGTTCACTCCGGCTACCTTTACGGTCGTAATTGCATAACCCTCCAACGATGAGAGCAAAACGCGTCGCAAAGCGTTGCCGACTGTCATACCGAAACCCGGCTCCAACGGACGGAACTCGAACTTTCCGAATGAGGCCGTGGATTCGAGCATAATAACCTTTTCAGGTTTCTGGAATGCTAATATTGCCATAAAATTATTGAATTTGTTTGATTACTACTTAGAGTACAACTCGACGATAAGCTGCTCCTTGATGTTCTCGGGAATCTCCTCGCGCTCGGGTTTCTGCAGGAATTTGCCGCTCAACGTGGCGCCATCCCACTCCAACCATGCGTAACGGCTTCTCGACGAACCCGAAACAGACGTCGTGATTACCTCCAGACTCTTCGACTTCTCGCGTACCGACACAACGTCGCCGGCCTTGAGCGAATACGAAGGGATGTTCACCACCGAGCCGTTCACGCAGATGTGACGGTGCGACACGAGCTGGCGCGCAGCCGCGCGGGTGGGAGCGATGCCCAAACGGTAAACCACGTTATCCAGACGGCACTCCAGCAGTTTGAGCAGGTTCTCGCCCGTGATGCCGCCCATACGCGCGGCAGCCTCGTAAGTGCGGGCGAACTGCTTCTCCAGTATACCGTATGTGTACTTTGCCTTCTGCTTCTCGCTAAGCTGCTCTCCGTACTCCGAGTTCTTCTTACGCTTGCGAGCAAGACCGTGCTGTCCGGGAGGATAGTTTCTCTTCTCAAGAACTTTATCCGCACCATAGATAGCTTCGCCGAACTTACGGGCGATCTTTGATTTTGGTCCTATATATCTTGCCATTGTTTCAAACTTTTATTAAAATAACTTCTTCGTTAAAGTCCATGTCTCTGCCTCCGCGTCGCGGCGTTATACGCGACGACGATTGGGAGCGCGGCAGCCGTTGTGCGGCAGCGGAGTGACGTCGATGATCTCCATCACCTCGATACCCGCACCGTGGATGGTGCGCACGGCGCTCTCGCGACCCTGACCCGGGCCCTTGACATAAACCTTAACCTTGCGCAAGCCCATATCGAAAGCAACCTTCGCGCAATCGGCGGCAGCCGTCTGCGCAGCATAGGGAGTATTCTTCTTCGAACCGCGGAAACCCATCTTACCTGCCGAAGACCAGCTGATTACCTCGCCTACCTCGTTGGTGATGGTGATGATTACGTTATTGAAAGTCGAGTGAACGAAGGCCATGCCCACGGCACCCACCTTGACAACCTTCTTTTTGACAGTTCCAGTTTTCTTTGCCATAACTTCCTATTTATTACTTCGTTGCCTTTTTCTTGTTTGCTACGGTCTTCTTGCGGCCCTTGCGGGTACGCGCGTTGTTCTTGGTGCTCTGACCGCGAACGGGAAGTCCCAGACGATGGCGGATACCGCGATAGCAGCCGATATCCATCAATCGCTTGATGTTGAGCTGAACGACCGAGCGGCACTCGCCCTCGACCTTGATGCCCATATCGGCGATTGTTGAACGTATCGCTCCCACCTGATCGTCCGACCAGTCGTTTACTTTTACATCATAGCTGATTCCTGCGTTATCGAGAATCTTGCGGGCAGTGCTGCGACCGATACCGTAAATGTAGGTAAGGCCTATCTCGCCCCGCTTGTTTTTCGGTAAATCTACACCGACTATACGTGCCATAAATACTTTACTTTAATTAATCGTTTGAATACTACCCTTGGCGCATTTTGAATTTGGGATTTTTCTTGCAGATGACGTAAAGCTTGCCTTTGCGCTTCACGATCTTGCAATCCTCGCTTCTCTTTTTGATTGATGCTTTTACTTTCATGATTTTCAAGCAATCTAATGTTATTTGTACCTGAAGGATATACGACCCTTGCTCAAATCGTAAGGGGTCATCTCCACTTTGACCTTATCGCCGGGAAGGATCTTGATGTAGTGCATGCGCATCTTTCCCGAGATGTGGGCCGTGATAACGTGGCCGTTATCCAATTCGACACGGAACATGGCGTTCGACAACGCCTCGATGATGGTTCCGTCCCGTTCAATAGCAGTTTGTTTTGCCATAGAGTCTTCGCTACTTGTTGTTAATTGCCTGTTCGATTATATTAAAGTCCGTCAACACGTCGGGGCCGTTGCGGCGTACGGCCACGGCGAACTCGAAGTGCGCCGCGGGTTTGCGGTCGCGAGTGCGCACGGTCCAACCGTCGCGCTCGAAAACCACCGCTCTGCCGCCCATGGTAATCATCGGTTCTATGCAGATGACCATGCCCTCCTTGAGCAAAGGGCCTCTGCCGCGCGCGCCGAAATTGGGGACACCCGGGGCTTCGTGCATTCCTCGCCCCACTCCATGACCCTCCAGCTCGCGCACCACGCCGTAGCCGAAGCTCTCGACGTACTCCTGCACGGCCGCCGAGATATCGCCCACGCGATTTCCCGCCTTGGCCTGCGCCGTACCCTTATAAAGAGCTTCTTTGGTGACTGCGAGAAGTCGTCGCGCCTCTTCGCCGACCTCGCCCACGGCAAACGTATATGCCGAATCACCAACAAACCCCTTCAAAAGCGTACACAAATCGACCGATACCAAATCGCCCTCCTCGATGACACGATCCGACGGTATGCCGTGCACCACCTGTTCGTTGACCGATATGCAGGTTGCGGCAGGATAGCCCTCGTAACCCAGACATGCGGGTACGGCGCCGTTGGCACGGATAAAATCCTCGGCGATCTTGTCCAGTTCGCGCGTGGTCACACCCGGACGTATGTGGCGTCCCACCTCGGCGAGCGTGCGGCTCACAAGAATGTTGTTCTCGCGCAGGATCTCGATCTCCTCGTCTGTCTTCAAATGTATCATCTCGTTCGTGTTTTTTTCACGCCGCGCGGCTCGCGTCGCGCGACTCGTCGGACTCCTGTTTCAAACGGGCCTCCGACTCTAATAACGTCCCTGTATGCGTCCCGTCTTCATCAGACCGTCGTAATGACGCATCAGCAGATAGCTCTCAATCTGCTTAAGAGTGTCGAGCACCACACCCACCATAATCAGCAGCGACGTACCTCCGTAGAAGTAAGCGAAGTGCTGCTGCACGCCGAGGAAATTCATCGCGAGCGCGGGCATGATGGCCACGAGCGCGAGGAAGATCGATCCCGGGAGGGTGATTCTCGTCATGATGGTGTCGATGTAGTTAACGGTCTGCTTACCCGGCTTGACACCCGGGATAAAGCCGCCGTTACGCTTCATGTCGTCGGCCATCATTTGAGGGTTGATGATAATCGCCGTATAGAAATAGGTGAAGACGATTACCAGCACTGCCAGCGTGAGGTTGTACCAGAAACCCTGAAAGTTCGAGAAGGCGCCTTTCAGACCCGGAATAAACGCGGGGATGAACATCAATGCCTGCGCGAAGATGATGGGCATAACGTTGGCCGCATTCATCTTCAACGGGATGTATTGACGCACACCGCCGTACTGTTTGTTACCCACGATACGCTTGGCATACTGCACGGGCACCTTGCGGACCGCCTGCACCACGGCGATAGTCACCATGAATACGAGGAACAGCAGCGCCAGCTCCACCACGAACATGATCAGGCTGCCCGTCGAGGTCTCCACGCGGGCCGTGAACTCGGCCAGCAGAGCCTGCGGCAGACGGGCCACGATACCGATCATGATGATGAGCGAGATGCCGTTGCCTATGCCCTTGTCCGTGATCTTCTCGCCGAGCCACATGGTGAACATGGTACCCGCGATGAGGATTACGGTCGCATAGGCGAAGAAGTAGAACGTACCGCCGTAAACGAATGCCTCCGAAGAGGTGCGGTACAGATTGGCCACGTATGCGGGACCCTGAAGGCACAATACGCCTATGGTCAGCAGACGCGTCCACTGGTTCATTTTGCGGCGGCCGCTCTCACCCTCCTTCTGCAACTTCTGCACTGCGGGCACCATCATGCCCAAGAGCTGAATGATGATCGAAGCGGTGATGTAGGGCATTACACCGAGCGCGAAGATGGCCGCATTGGCAAATGCACCGCCAGAGAATACGTCGAGCAGACCCAGCAGGGTATTGCTGTCCATCTGGTTCGCCAAAGCCGACCCCTCGCCCAACGCATTGGGGTTGATACCCGGTATTACCACAAAACAACCCAAACGAAATACAAGCAGGAGGCCCAAGGTGTAGAATACACGCTTGCGCAGCTCCTCGATCTTGTAAATGTTCTTGAGCGTTTCGACGAGTTTCTTGTTGGTCGCCAGCAGCAGCACTATAAGCGCCACCGCCACCAGACCGACAATAAGATAACCGTTCATATCGAATTGGTTTTTAGATTACAACTTTTCCACACTGCCGCCGGCCGCAGCGATAGCCGCTTCCGCGCTCTTCGAGAAAGCGTGCGCCGTAACGGTGAGGGCCTTGCTTACCGAGCCGTTGCCCAGAATCTTCACCTTGTCGTTCGACGAGACGAATCCTGCGGCGATCAGCGTATCGACGTTGATCGTGTTAAGCTCCTTCTTCGAGGCCAGCTCTTCCAGAGTAGAGAGGTTGATAGGCTTAAACTCCACGCGCTTCAGGTTCTTGAAGCCGAACTTGGGCAGACGACGCTGCAAAGGCATCTGACCGCCCTCGAAACCGAGCTTGCGAGAATAACCCGAACGCGACTTGGCGCCCTTCAGACCGCGCGTCGAGTAACCGCCGCGACCCGAACCCGCTCCTCGACCCACGCGCTTGTCGTGGTGAGTAGAGCCCTGTGCGGGCTTCATGTTATTGAGTTCCATCTTAAGATCAATCTTTTTTCGTTAAACTTACTTTACCTCCTCGATCGTAACGAGGTGCTTCACGCGCTCGAGCATACCTTTGATAATAACCGAGTCGTCGTGCTCCACGCTCTGGTTTATCTTGCGAAGTCCCAGAGCATCGAGATTCTTGCGCTGACGCAGCGACGCGCCGATGCGGCTGCGTACCTGAGTGATTTTCAATTTTGCCATAGTTCTCCGTCCGATTAACCGTTAAACACCTTGTTCATCGAGATGCCGCGAACCTGAGCCACGCTGCGTGCGTCGCGCAACTCGCACAACGCGCCCACGGTGGCCTTCACCAAGTTGTGGGGGTTCGACGAGCCCTTGCTCTTCGCCAGCACGTTCTTCACGCCCACCGACTCCAGCACGGCACGCATGGCGCCGCCGGCGATGATACCCGTACCGGGAGCTGCCGGACGGATCATGACTAACGAACCGCCGAAACGCATCTCCTGCTTGTGGGGAATAGTTCCGTTGATTACGGGGATCTTCACCAGATTCTTCTTTGCATCCTCGACGCCCTTCGCGATTGCCGACGTAACCTCCGATGCCTTGCCGAGGCCGTAGCCTACCACACCGTTCTCGTTACCAACGACGACAATTGCCGAGAAGCTGAATGTGCGACCGCCCTTGGTCACCTTGGTGACGCGGTTGATGCTTACGAGCCTGTCCTTAAGCTCAAGGTCGCTTGTACGAACTTTCTTTATGTTGCTATTTGACATATCGCTTAGAATTTAAGACCGCCCTCGCGAGCTGCGTCGGCTAACATTTTAACTCTTCCGTGATAGAGGTATCCGTTACGGTCGAACGAAACGGTAGAGATACCCTTCGCGGTCGCGCGCTGCGCGGCCAGCTTGCCCACCAGAGCCGCGATTTCGCACTTGTTCTTGCCTGCCGTCTCGGCCGCGATCTCCTTGTCGAGCGAAGACGCCGTGGCCAGAGTAGCGCCGGCAAGGTCATCAATAAACTGCACGTAGATCTGCTTGTTGCTACGGAATACAGTCATACGAGGCTGCTCGGGCGTACCGCTCACGATCTTGCGGATACGCATCTTGATCCTCTCTCTTCTTTCTATCTTAGTTAACATAATGCTTGACTTATTTTATTATTTCGATGCAGACTTACCGGCCTTGCGACGCAAAGTCTCGCCGACGAACTTGATACCCTTACCCTTGTAAGGCTCAGGCTTGCGCAGCGAGCGGATCTTGGCCGCAACCTGACCTATGAGCTGCTTGTCCGAGCTCTTCAGCGTTACGATGGGGTTGCCCTTCTTCTCCGTCACGGCGGTGGCGGTGATCTCCGCGGGGAGCATCAGCGCGATATCGTGCGAGTAACCGAGGCTCATCTCCAAAACGTTGCCCTTCATCTCGGCCTTGTAACCTACGCCGACCAGCTCCTGCTTGATCTCGTAACCCTTCGACACGCCGACGACCATGTTGTTGATAAGAGCGCGGTAGAGACCGTGCAGCGAACGGTGACGGGGCTGGTTCGTGGGGCGGCTTACCATCACGGCAGGCATCTCTTTGCCCGAATGAGCGTCGGTGTGAGTTCCGACCTCGACCTTAATGTCCGAGTCGACTTTCTGACTCAGTGTACCAAGTGGCCCTTTCACGCTTACCGTGTTGTCGGCAGCGACCTCGACGGTCACGCCTGCGGGTAAGATTACAGGTAATTTACCAATTCTTGACATTTTTCTTGAGTTTGTGTTGTTAATAATTCAGCTCGGGCGCGGTTAGTAGATGTAGCACAATACCTCGCCGCCGACATTCTCCTTACGAGCCTTGGCGTCGGTCATGATACCCTTCGAAGTCGACAGGATGGCGATACCCAGACCGTTCAGCACTCGGGGCATGCTGTCCACCGACACATACTGACGCAAACCCGGGCGGCTTACGCGCTTCAGGTTCTTGATGGCGTTGACCTTGGTGGCCGCATCCCACTTCAGAGCGATCTTGATCGAGGGGTGACCCTTCTCGTCGGTGTCGAACTTGTAGGCCAAAATGTAACCCTGCTCGTAGAGAATCTTGGTGATCTCGCGCTTAATTTTTGAACCGGGAGCTTCAACCACTTTGTGATTGGCTTTCACCGCGTTTCTAATTCGGGTCAGAAAATCCGCAATTGGATCTGTCATAATGAATTAAAAATTAAAAATTAATAAAATTGTTTATCTTGTCGCGTCGGGTCCGGCGACCCTTCGCCTTTTTCGCAATATCGTTTGCGCCGCCGCATCCGCTCCGCCGCTCCGTTCCCATTCTAACCGACTGAGATTTAGGGCCATCGTCCGTTACGGTCGAAACGCGCGCAAATATACGAATTTTTTTCGGGAAATCGCCATAATTCAGGCAGATATTCGGATTTTCGGGCGTTCGCGCGTAAAAACCGACCGAAACGGACCGACCTCGCGGTTCCGACATACCGATCGTCGCATGACAAAAGGCGTAACCGTCCCCGCGCTTCGCACGGCACTGCCACAACCCGTCGTCACTTGGAATCCCGCGGCGGACCATCCGCCCGAGGCTTCCGTTTTCACGCACCGCCCGAACTCGAACACGAGCCCTTCGCGATCCCTGAAAGTGCAACTCGATGCCTAACCTTTTCCCTCGCCGCGCCACCGAGAAGTTACCGCCACAAGGCGGCACTTTCCCCGACGCTCGCAAACGAACTACTCGGGATTCTGCATCCGTATAGAATTTTTGTTCTTTTATATGGAGGTTTTTCTATATCCGAACGTCATCGAGCCGATCCGACGGCATCGGTCATCCGACGGCCGTTGCCCGCGGCCACAGGCCGCGTTTACAAGTCTGACCCTCCCCTAAATCCCCTCCTCGGAGGGGACTTTGGTCGCTACGCTCCGAAAAAGGTATCTTGGAAGTACCTCGAATATATTTTTCCCTCATAAGCGCAGGCACCGTTTGCGTTGCGACGAAAACTTCGAATTGCGTCTCCGCTCATCCTCTTCGGTTCGCACGCACCGCCGACCTCTGCCGTCCATATATCGCCCGAAAATCCCGCAAACACACATTCACGATATCCTCACACATCTTATATACACGGCCTCGTCGGGGAGGCACCCTCGAATAAAAATTCCGAGAGATAATCGACACCGATCAGGAGCCTCGGCTCCTTCCTGCGTCGAAAAAACGCAAGGGACGCAACACCGTCGCGCCCCTGCGCGATTTTAGTTTAACGAGGTCCGCACTCACTCGCGCGGCCCTCGTGAATCCGCTACCAGCTGGCCTTCTTCACACCCGGGATCAGACCGCTCGAAGCCATCTCGCGGAACTGAATACGGCTGATGCCGAACTGGCGCATGTAACCCTTCGGACGACCCGTCAGCTTGCAACGGTTGTGCTGGCGGATGGGATTCGAGTTGCGGGGCAGCTTCGAAAGAGCTATCCAAGCCTCCTCGTGATCCATCTCGCCGCTCTTAACCTTGGCGGCAATCTCCTCGCGCTTGTGAGCGTAACGGTTTGCAAGTTTCACACGCTTTACCTCGCGTGCTTTCATTGATTCTTTTGCCATATCCTATTGGTTATTCTTTTTAGCGTTCTTGAAAGGAAGACCGAACTCGCGCAGCAGGGCGTGGCCCTCCTCGTCGCTCTGAGCCGTGGTCACGAAAGTTATCTCCATACCGAAGATCTTGGTGATCTTGTCGATATCGATCTCGGGGAAGATAATCTGCTCGGTGATGCCGAGGGTGTAGTTGCCGCGGCCGTCGAACTTCTCGTTGATACCCTTGAAGTCGCGGATACGGGGCAGAGCCACGGCGATCAGACGCTCCAAGAACTCGTACATACGATCCTGACGGAGCGTTACGCGAACGCCGATGGGCATGCCGCGACGCAACTTGAAGTTAGAGATATCCTTCTTCGACTTGGTCTGAACTGCTTTCTGACCTGTTATCTGGGTAAGCTCGGCCTGAGCCACGTCGATAAGCTTCTTATCGGCCACGGCCTGACCCATACCCTGATTGATAACGATCTTCTCGAGTTTGGGACACTGCATTACGCTGGTGTAGCCGAACTCCTTCATGAGAGCGGGAACGATCTGCTCTCTGTACTGGGTTTTGAGTGTAGGTACGTATGCCATTATTTGATCTCCTCTCCTGACTTTTTAGCGTAACGAACTAATTTACCGTTTGCATCCGCCTTGCGGCCTATGCGAGTGGGCTTGCCGCTCTTGGGATCGAGCACCTGCAAATTCGAGATGTGAATCGGAGCCTCCTGCTCGACGATTCCACCCTGAGGATTCTGAGCATTGGGCTTGGTGGCCTTCTTGCACATGTTCACGCCCTCAACGACCGCGCGCTTCTTGGCAGCGTCGACCTTCAGGACTTTGCCCTGCTGGCCCTTGCTGTCGCCCGCGTTGACGTAAACCACATCCCCCTTCTTAATATGTAATTTGACTGACATCTTTTAATCTGTTTTTTATATTACAATACTTCAGGTGCCAATGAGATGATCTTCATATACTGATCGCGCAGCTCGCGGGCCACGGGACCGAAGATACGGGTTCCGCGCATCTCGCCCTGATTGTTAAGGAGCACGACGGCGTTGTCATCGAAACGAATGTACGAACCGTTGGCACGTCTGATCTCCTTGGTCGTTCTCACCACCACCGCTTTCGATACGGCGCCCTTCTTGACGTCGCCCGAGGGGCTCGCGCTCTTCACCGCAACGACGATCTTGTCGCCGATCGAGGCGTAGCGACGCTTCGTTCCGCCAAGCACACGAATGCAAAGAACCTCCTTCGCACCGCTGTTGTCAGCTACTACTAATCTACTTTCTTGCTGTATCATAACTACTTAGCTCTTTCAATGATTTGTACTAATCTCCAACGCTTGGTTTTGCTCAGAGGGCGGGTCTCCATGATGCGGACGGTATCGCCCTCCTTCACGGTCTCGTCGGTACACTCGGCTACGAACTTGGTAGTCTTGTTCACGAACTTACCGTAGATGGGGTGCTTCACCTTACGCGCCACGGCAACCACAATGGTTTTCTCCATTTTGTTGCTGACAACCAACCCGATACGCTCTTTTCTAAGATTTCTTTCCATAGTGGTAATTAACATTTAGGGTTCTTTTGACGCAGAATCGTCAGCATGCGAGCTATATCTCTGCGGGATTTCTTTATAATCGACGGATTCTCGATCGGCGATACAGCGTGCTGCACCTTCAGCGTGGCGAGCTGCGCCTTCTCAGCGGCGATGCGCTCCTGCAGATCCTGAACCGACATATCCTTTATTTCAGCACTTTTCATGTCTTTCTCGTTTAAGGATTATTCAACGTAGTCGCGTCTTACGATAAACTTGGTCGTAATGGGCAGCTTCTGAGCGCCCAGACGGAGCGCCTCCTGAGCGATCTCCAAGGGCACGCCCTCGGCCTCGAAAAGGATACGTCCCGGGGTAACGGGAGCCACGAATCCTTCGGGATTACCCTTACCCTTACCCATACGCACCTCGGCGGGCTTCTTCGTGATGGGTTTGTCGGGGAAGATGCGGATCCAGATCTGACCCTCACGCTTCATGTAACGGGTGATGGCCTGACGGGCCGCCTCTATCTGACGACCGGTGATCCAAGTCGACTCAAGTGCCTTGATTCCGAACGAACCGTATGCAAGCTGGTTTCCTCTTTGAGCGAAACCCTTCATACGACCCTTTTGCATTCTTCTAAATTTGGTCTTTTTTGGCTGTAACATAATGTTTTTTCGCTTAAAAGGTCCTACTTACTGTTGTTATTACGTCTTTTGCGGGGAGCGCCCTTGCCGCCGCGATGCTGCGGAGCGTTGCCGGCCTGCTGCGAAGCGGCACCCTGAATCTCGAACAGGTCGCGCTTGCCGTAAACCGTGCCGTGGCAGATCCACGTCTTGATACCCAGAATACCCACCTTGGTGAGAGCCTCGGCCAAGCAGTAGTCCACGTCGGCGCGGAAAGTGTGCAACGGAATACGTCCCTCCTTTATGGTCTCGCTGCGGGCCATTTCGGCGCCGCCCACGCGACCCGAGATCTGGATCTTGATACCCTCGGCGCCCATGCGCATCGTCGAAGCGACGGTGGTCTTGATGGCGCGGCGGTACGACACGCGGCCCTCCAGCTGGCGGGCGATGTTGTTGGCGACGATCACGGCGTCCACCTCGGGGCGCTTGACCTCGAAGATGTTGATCTGAATCTCCTTGCCGGTGAGCTTCTTCAGCTCCTCCTTCAACTTGTCGACCTCCTGACCGCCCTTGCCGATGATGATGCCCGGGCGCGCCGTCGAGATGGTTACGGTAACCAGCTTGAGCGTACGCTCGATGATGATCTTCGAGATACTTGCCTTGGCCAAACGGACATTCAAGTACTTACGGATCTTAGCGTCTTCTACCAATTTCTCTGAGAAATCCTTACCACCATACCAGTTGGAATCCCAACCCTTGATGATACCGAGACGGTTTGCTATTGGATTTACTTTCTGTCCCATTTGTTTAGTTGTTTTCTGCGGTTACCATTTTGTCTACTACTATGGTCACGTGGTTCGAACGCTTGCGAATGCGGTGAGCGCGACCCTGCGGAGCGGGCTGTATGCGCTTGAGCATGCGGCCGCCGTCGACCATGATCTCCTTAACGCAGAGAGTTACATCCTCCAGACGCTCGCCCTCGTTCTTGGCCTCCCAGTTGGCGATAGCCGACTTGAGGAGCTTCTCCAAACGGATAGATGCCTCCTTCTTCGAATAGCGAAGGATACCCAGCGCCTTATTGATCTCCACACCGCGGATGATGTCGGCCACGAGGCGCATCTTGCGGGGAGAGGTCGGGCAATCGCGCATGATGGCGATGGCCTTCTGCTTCTTTTCAGCCTTTAATTTCTCGGCTCTTATTGCTTTTCTTGCACCCATTGTCTTTCCTATTTTTTCTTGTTACCTGCATGACCACGGAAATTGCGGGTGGGGGCGAACTCGCCCAGCTTGTGACCCACCATATTCTCGGTTACGTAAACGGGAATGAACTTATTTCCGTTGTGGACAGCGATCGTCTGACCAACGAAGTCAGGCGAAATCATACTTGCTCGCGACCATGTCTTGATGACAGTCTTCTTGTTACCCTCGGCCTGAGCGACTACTTTCGCCTCCAGCTTGGGGTCGATGAATGGTCCTTTTTTTAATGAACGGCTCATTATGATACTCTTTTAATTATTTTTTCTTCTTTGAAATAATGAACTTGGAGGTCGTCTTCTTCGGGTTACGAGTCTTATAACCCTTAGCCAACAATCCCTTGCGCGAACGCGGGTGACCTCCCGAAGCGCGGCCTTCGCCACCACCCATCGGGTGATCGACGGGGTTCATCACCACACCGCGGTTGCGCGGACGGCGGCCCTGCCAACGGCTGCGACCTGCCTTACCCGAGCTTTCGAGGTTGTGATCGACGTTCGACACCACGCCTACCGTGGCGCGGCAAGTTACGAGTACCATACGAGTCTCACCTGAAGGCAACTTGATGATAGCGAATTTTCCTTCGCGTGCCAAAAGCTGAGCGTACGAACCGGCAGAACGAGCCATCGCGGCTCCCTGACCCGGGTAGAGTTCGATGTTGTGAACCACGGTTCCCAGAGGCACTTCGCTCAGGAACAAGGTGTTGCCCACTTCGGGAGCGACGCCCGCACCGCTCATCACGGTCTGGCCCACCTTAAGTCCGTTGGGAGCGAGGATGTAGCTCTTCTCGCCGTCGGCATACACAACGAGTGCAATGCGTGCGGTACGATTGGGATCGTACTCGATAGTCTTTACAGTTGCGGCAATACCGTCCTTCGAGCGCTTGAAGTCGACGTTACGATACATCTGCTTGTGGCCGCCGCCGATGTAGCGCACGGTCATCTTACCCGTATTGTTACGTCCGCCCGAGCTCTTCTTGGGGCTGAGCAACGACTTTTCAGGCACCGAGCAGGTGATCTCGTCGAAAGTGCCTATGATCTTATGTCTGGTACCGGCTGTTACCGGCTTAAACTTTCTTACTGCCATCTCTGTTAGATATTACTGTAAAAATCTATCTTATCTCCATCCTTCAAGGTGACGATAGCCTTCTTGAAGTTATTGGCGCGGCCCTCCAACAGACCTGCCTTAGTGTAACGGCTCTTCAGCTTGCCCATGCAGCGGATAGTGTTCACATCCGTCACCACGACGTTGTACATCTGCTCCACGGCATTGCGGATTTGCAGCTTGTTAGCTCTCACGTCAACGATAAAACCGTAGCGGTTCAGTTTCTCGCCCTGAATCGTCATTTTCTCGGTCAGTACAGGCTTAATAATTACTTCCATCTTTTAATGCGTTTTTAAGCTAACATTACATTCAATACGTTTTCCGCACCCTCGACCATTACCAGAGTATTGGCGTTCATGACCTCGTAGGTGTTGATGTTGGCAGCCAGAACCGGCTTCACCGAGGGGATGTTGCGGCACGAGAGCTGAAGGTTGGCGTTGCCCTCGGGCAGAACCAGCAGAACCTTCTTGTCCGCAACTTTCAGAGCTTCGGTAAGAGCTATCACCTGCTTGGTCTTGGGAGCCTCCAGCGAGAGCATCTCCACAACGGTGATGGCGCCGGCCTGAGCCTTGTAAGAGAGAGCGCTGCGACGAGCCAGACGCTTCAGCTTCTTGTTGAGCTTGAAGCTGTAATCGCGCGGCACGGGACCGAAGATACGGCCGCCGCCCGGGAACAGAGGCGATTTGATGCTGCCGCAACGCGCGCCGCCGGTACCCTTCTGACGCTTCAGCTTGCGGGTCGAGCCTGCAACCTCGTTACGTTGCTTCGACTTGTGAGTACCCTGACGCTGATCGGCCAGATACTGCTTTACGTCGAGGTAGATAGCGTGGTCATTAGCCTCCACGCCGAAGACCGCATCCGAAAGGACCACCTTACGTCCGGTCTCTTGTCCTTGTGTGTTCAAAACAGCTAATTCCATACTACTTCTCAATTGTTAAATAAGCACCCTTAGCCCCGGGAATCGAGCCCTTCACCAGAATGAGGTTGTTCTCGGGAATGATTTTCAAAACTTTAAGGTTCACCACCTTAACCTGATCGCCACCCATGCGTCCGGCCAAACGCTTGCCTTTGAACACACGCGAGGGATACGACGACGCGCCCAGCGAACCGGGCTTGCGCTGACGGTTGTGCTGACCGTGGGTCTGACCGCCCACGCCGCCGAAACCGTGACGCTTCACGACGCCCTGAAAGCCTTTACCCTTCGAGATCCCCGTCACGTCTACCCAGTCCTCCTCCGAGAACATGTCGACCGTGAGGGTGTCGCCGAGGTTCACTTCAGGCATACCCTTGAACTCAGCCATCTTGCGCTTGGGAGTGGTGCCCGCTTTCTTGAAGTGACCTAACAAACTGTTGCTGGTGTGTTTTTCACTCTTGTCGTCATAGGCAATCTGCACGGCTTCGTAAGAGTCCTTCTCCACCGTCTTGATTTGCGTAACTACACACGGACCAGCCTCAATGACAGTGCATGGTATGTTCTTACCCTCGGCACTGTAAACGGAAGTCATTCCGATTTTCTTTCCAATTAGTCCTGACATTTTTCTGTCGAATTACGTTTGTTAAAAAGTGATTTGTATTTTTTTCTTGCGTTTAGTTGCATTGTTTACCGCCGCGCGCAGGTTCCGGCCGCCGCAGCGTCGTGGTAATCGCAGAGATTCGGGACGCAACAAATCAATGCGCCCCGAGTCTGCGGTATCGAAGTTATCAAACCTTGATCTCGACCTCCACGCCCGAAGGAAGCTCCAGCTTCATCAGAGCGTCGATAGTCTTGGGGGTCGACGAGTAGATGTCGATAATGCGCTTGAAAGTGCAGAACTGGAACTGCTCGCGAGCCTTCTTGTTAACGAACGTCGAGCGGTTCACCGTAAAAATCTGCTTTCTCGTGGGCAGGGGCACCGGACCGCTCACCATGGCGTCGGTAGCCTTCACCGTCTTCACGATCTTCTCGGCCGACTTGTCCACCAAGTTGTGGTCGAAAGACTTGAGTTTGATTCTAATTTTCTGGTTCATATTTTAACTCGTTATTATTCTAAATCCTTACGTTTGCCGCTCTTCTCGATGATATCCTTGGCCAAGCCTGCGGGAACCTCCTCGAAGTGCGAGAACTCCATCGACGACGTGGCGCGACCCGACGAAATGGTACGCAGCACGGTGACATAGCCGAACATCTCCGACAGGGGAACCTTGGCCTTCACCACGCGGGCGGTGCCCTTCGACTCCATACCCTGAATCTGTCCGCGACGCTTGTTCAAGTCGCCGATGATATCGCCCATGTTTTCCTCGGGAGTAACGACCTCGACAGACATGATAGGCTCCATGATGACCGAACCGGCCTTGGGAGCCGCCTGACGGAAACCGTTGCGGGCGCAGATCTCGAACGAGAGCTGATCCGAATCGACGGGGTGGAACGAACCGTCCTTCAGAGTCACCTTCATCGAATCGATGGTGTAACCCGCCAGAGCGCCGTTGGCCATAGCCGACTCGAAGCCCTTCTGAACCGCGGGGATGCACTCCTTGGGAATGTTACCGCCCTTAACCTCGTCCACGAACGTGAGGCCGGGTTTGTCGTCGTCGGCAGGACCGATCTCGAAGATGATGTCGGCGAACTTACCGCGACCACCGGTCTGCTTCTTGAATACCTCGCGGTGCTGAACCGTCGCGGTGAGAGCCTCCTTGTAGTTAACCTGCGGAGCGCCTTGGTTGATCTCCACGCCGAACTCGCGACGCAGACGGTCGACGATGATATCGAGGTGAAGCTCGCCCATACCGCTGATGATGGTCTGGCCGCTCTCCTCGTCGGTGCGAACCGTGAAGGTGGGATCCTCCTCGGCCAGCTTGGCCAGAGCGATACCCAGCTTATCGAGATCCTTCTGAGTCTTGGGCTCCACCGCCAAACCGATCACCGGCTCGGGGAAAGTCATCTGCTCGAGTACCAGAGGCGCGTTCTCGGCGGTGAGCGTATCGCCCGTGTGAATCTCCTTGAAACCTACCGCTGCGCAGATATCGCCTGCCTCGACACGCTCCAGAGGGTTCTGCTTGTTGGCGTGCATCTGGTAGATACGGCTGATGCGCTCGCGCTTGCCGCTGCGCGCGTTCAGCACGTACGAACCTGCGTCCAAAGCGCCCGAGTATACGCGAACGAAAGCCAGACGGCCCACGAACGGGTCGGTCGCGATCTTGAACGCCAGACCGCAGAACGGATCCTCGACCGATGCGTGACGGATCTCCGTCTCGTCGGTCTTGGGGTTTACGCCCTCGATGGCGGGAACGTCCACCGGCGAGGGGAGGAACGCCATGATGTAGTCGAGCAGCTTCTGCACGCCCTTGTTGTGGAACGACGAACCGCACATCATGGGCACCAGCGTCATGTTGATCGTGGCGGTGCGGATAGCTGCGATAAGCTCGTCGGGAGTGATCGAATCGGGATCCTCGAAGAACTTCTCCATCAACGCGTCGTCGGTCGACGCGACCTCCTCGATCAGCTTGGCGCGCCACTCGGCGGCCTCGGCCTTCATGTTCTCGGGGATCTCGCGCAACTCGAAGTTGTCGCGAACCGACTTGTCGTCGAAGTAGTAGATGGCGTTATTATATATAAGGTCTATCAAACCCTCGAACTTGTCCTCGGCGCCGATGGGCAGAACCACGGGCAGAGCCGTCGCGCCGAAGTGCTCCTTGATCTGAGCGCACACCGCCAAGAAATCGGCGCCCGTGCGGTCCATCTTGTTCACGTAACCGATACGGGGCACGTTGTACTTGTCGGCCTGACGCCATACGGTCTCCGACTGGGGCTCGACGCCGCCCACGGCGCAGAAAGTGGCCACGGCGCCGTCCAGTACGCGCAACGAACGCTCCACCTCGACAGTGAAGTCGACGTGTCCCGGGGTATCGATCAGGTTGATCTGATACTGATGACCCTTGTACTGCCAGAATGCGGTGGTTGCGGCCGAAGTGATGGTGATGCCTCGCTCCTGCTCCTGAACCATCCAGTCCATAGTGGCGCCGCCTTCGTGTACCTCGCCGATCTTGTGGGTCTTGCCCGTGTAGAAGAGGATACGCTCCGACGTGGTCGTCTTACCGGCATCGATGTGAGCCATGATACCGATGTTACGAGTATATTTAAGATCTCTTGCCATTTAATGTTTCCTTTTTTAGAATCTGAAATGTGCGAATGCCTTGTTCGCCTCCGCCATGCGGTGCATCTCCTCCTTACGCTTGAATGCCGCGCCCTGCTGGTTGTAGGCATCCACGATCTCGGCAGAGAGTTTTTCAGCCATCGACTTACCGGCGCGCTTGCGAGAGTAAAGGACAAGGTTTTTCATGGAAATTGAAATCTTGCGCTCCGGTCTCACCTCCATGGGAACTTGGAAGGTCGCACCGCCGATACGCTTCGATTTTACCTCGACTTGGGGTGTGATATTCTCAAGAGCCTGTTTCCAGATTTCCAACGGAGATTTATCAGCATCCTTCATCTTCTTGCTCACCAGCTCCAGACTGTCGTAGAAGATGGTGTAAGCAATACTCTTCTTTCCATCCAGCATGAGGTTGTTAACGAAACGAGTCACCTCGATGTCGTTGAACTTGGGATCTGGAAGTAGAATTCGCTTTCTTGGCTTAGCTTTTCTCATTTTGTTTCGATCAATTTAATTCGATGTTCCGTTTTTTACTTCTTTCCTGCCTTGGGGCGTTTTGCACCGTACTTCGAGCGACGCTGACGACGGCCGTCCACGCCTGCCGAGTCGAGCGCGCCGCGCACGAGGTGATAGCGCACACCCGGGAGGTCCTTCACACGACCGCCGCGAACCAGCACGATCGAGTGCTCCTGAAGATTGTGGCCCTCGCCCGGGATGTAGGCGTTGACCTCTTTGCCGTTTGTCAATCTGACACGTGCCACCTTACGCATTGCCGAGTTGGGCTTCTTCGGGGTCGTGGTGTACACACGGGTACAAACGCCTCGACGCTGGGGACACGACGCGAGTGCGGGAGACTTACTCTTGTCCTCCAAGCTTACTCGACCGTTTCTTACTAACTGTTGAATAGTTGGCATTGTAAAAACTTTTGTCCTTTAATTTGTTAACTAATCGATCGTGCGCAAACACACACAATCGGGTTGCAAAGGTAATCATTTTTTTTTAACCGCACTATATATCAGACTCTTTTTTCGGCTTTTTCGGGCGATTCGGCCCCTTTACGATTCTTTTTACCTATGCGATTTCCAAAACGATAATGTTTTATTTATAGCTCGAATGCCATACGGCTATGAATCCGCACTTTACGGCTTCTCGGGACAGAACGAAACATCGCGTCGGGTTTTAGCCCCGACGCGATGCACATGCGCTGAATTCCGACGCGACGCGCTACAATTCCCGCCCTTCGAGATACTCGTCCCAGCTCGCCAACGGACAATCGTCGGTGTGCCTCGCGACCTTGCCGATCACTTCGAGACAAGTCAAATCGTAACCGAACATCACGTCCATCATACCTTCGAGATCCTTGCGAGGATCCATACGAACCCTCACTTCGTATTCATATCCTTGTTCGTAATCCAATCCCGCCACCTGCGGCCAATGCACCCACTCGCCGTCGGAACATACGTTCAATACCTTGATCGCCCCTTCGCCGTGAGCGACGCCGTAATACGACGCTATGCGCCCCGTAAGTTCGACGCTTCGGGAGTCATCCTTATCGCACGCGACGAGCGCGACCGCGACAGCCGCCATACATGCGGCCGCAAAAAAACTAAACCGATTCTTCATAACATATTGAAATAATTTAATGAACTAATACCAAATGACAGATCGAACATTTGTCTCCGTTTTGTAATGTTCTCGCAAATCGCCTCTGTCAATTGTATAATATTCCCTATCCTCTACCGTATATGACGTAGTTCCTGCATGCATAATTATACGCTCCTCAGTAACGTGTGGAACCGCGCTGCCACTGCCGGTTACACGCTCTTCCGTCCTCGTTATTACGAACAGTCTATCCTCTGAAAGAGGCGCAGGGGTAGTATAGGAACTATCGCTATAAAATGTAATAGTACGAGTTATACCGGCGGCATAGTCTATATAATCAAGTCCTTCTCTAATATTTTCATCAACATCCACCACCTCTTTACAATATGTCGGGCCGTAAATAAATCGCAATGCAAGAGCATCCGAATTGGAAATAAATGACCTTTGCTTATAAATAAATTCACCATTTTTAGTCGTAAAAGAACCGACTGAAAGATCAATCGCAAAATCGGTCGAAGAATACATCATTATTGAATTATAGTCAAACCCTCCAATATCATATGACGAATACTGCTGAAAATTATTATTTGCTCCCGATTCGATATTGCCCCAATTTATAGTTATATAATTATCCCTATCTTTTCTACTCATTTCATGATATATGCCGAGGGAATGCATTATCTCATGAGCTATGATGCCGGCGACGTTTCTGTCTGCAATATATATAAGTTGACGGCCACCTTGCTTTCCGACCATTGACGCATTAGACGTATCCGACGGAACTAAATAAATATAGGTAACTATATACAATTTTTCACTACTGCTTGTTTTTGTGTAGATAAAGTCTTATCTTTGTAATAAGCAATAAAGAATATGATAAATACACAATTTAAGTCGTTGATTGATCTCGTTACCGCATTTCCAACAGAACAAAGCTGTATCGATTATCTCGAACAGTTGAGATGGAACGGAAACGTTATATCACCATATGACCATACGTCAGTAGTATATAAATGCAAAAACAATAAATATCGGTGTAAAAACACACTCAAAACATTTAATGTTAAGACAGGAACACTCTTTGACAATACAAAAGTCAAACTTATTAAGTGGTTCATGGCTATATGGCTGGTTACATCGCACAAAAAAGGGATATCATCACTTCAACTGGCAAAGGACATAAACGTGACACAAAAAACCGCATGGTTTATGCTGCAGCGCATACGTCAATGCTTCGGAATTGAGAATGACGGAGAATTAAAGAATGAAGTAGAAATAGACGAAACGTTCGTCGGGGGCAAAAATAAAAACAGACACGCTAACAAGAAAGTTAAAAACTCACAGGGACGTAGCTTTAAGGATAAAACGCCCGTAATCGGGATGCTTGAGAGAAAAGGTAAAGTGGTCGCACGCAAGATACAATCAACGGCGGTAGAACACATAACACCACAAGTGATACAAAACGTACACAGAGAGGCGAAAGTCATAACGGATGAATGGTGCGGATACTCACTGGTCAGCAGAGTATACGACCACGCATTCGTTAAACACAATGAGGGAGAATATGTAAACGGACGAATATACACCAATACCATAGAGGGGTTTTGGGGAATCCTCAAACGTGGAATCGTCGGAATATATCATTCCGTATCTCGAAAACACCTACAGCGGTATGTTGATGAATTCGTATACAGATACAATACGCGACACAGATCCGAAGCCGAAAGATTCAACACCTTCTTAAATAACATACAACACCGATTAAAATACACACAACTGATATATGGATAAGACACAGAAATACGATGACAGGCTCATCAATGCCTTAAAAATATGCCGAATGTTTAATAAGAGCTTCGATAAATATTACTCCCGTCCGGAAACCAAGCGTTTTATTCGGGAATTAAGAAAGATGCTCGACGTAGACGAATCCCAACTGCTGGTGAGAAAGAATGCACAGGAAACGTTGGTACATCCTCAGATTGCAGTCCATATAGCGCAATGGGCATCACCCCAACTTGCCGTAGAACTAACTGCACAAGGACAAGAACCCATAATCACACTACAGCGGATAATGGATTCGAGTAACCGAACCACAGAGAGTCAACCACTAACAGCGTTTGATAAAGCAATCAAGTGCGCATTGAATTTTAATCCGAAAAAATAGTGCGAATCAAAATAATCCGTATATTTGTACACAAACCAAAACCAAGATAAACAGAAAGAAAACACAGAACAACTGACATATTAATATAAAGCGTTAGCTTTAATCTTGCTTTTCTGAAACTTAGGAAATTTCACAAAGCTACCAAGAGTAAAGCGTAAACGCCCTCGTTTCGACGTGGGCTTTACTCATTATTTGGTAGCATAGGTATCCTAAGACCTCAGAGAGCAAATAAGAGTTTAGTCCACTTTTTTATATCCATATAGCAATGCAGGTAGCAACAAACTTGATAATTAGTCTATACCGTCGTTTCATACCACCGTAATGACGATATTTCGACAAAGCTCACAAAGAAACAACTAACCAAAACACGTAAAAAGGCATGGAAAACGAACAACATATTGATATCCAAGAAGTAACTTATTTTCAAGGAACTTTAGGCGAAAATAAAGATATAAATTGTATTATAACAAATAAAAAATGGACATTCCGAGATATGATTATACCAATCAATCACGTAGCTTATATTAATACACGTGTACAACATAATAAATCAAAATTTCCAGGCTGTCTCATTATTGCAGGAATCGGCGTTATGGTTTTGGGGGCAATCATCCCCACTGAATCCAAAGACGTGGTAGGTGCAGCGATCGTCTTAATCATACTGGGACTGATACTGTCATGGCTGATGAAAACAACTGAATATTTCGTAAAAGTCGGCACTTCTGCAACTACTCATAATTTTAGATGCACGGAAGACACTTTTATGGAGGTGTATAAAGGCATGCAGGAGGCATTAAACAATAGAATATTTTAACTGCTTTTACTCACACAATAAAACACATGAAGATATGTGATAATTGCGGAATGCCAATACCACAGTCCGCCACAAGGTGCCCTTATTGTCGGGATAAACGACAGGATTCATTCTCCAGATTTGAGACGAAAGTTCTAAGAAAAATAGTAAATTTTGTCGCATGGATAGCCCTGATAGGTATGGCAATAGCGGGTATCATCATAGTGATAGACCCTGAATCTATAAGTGACAAAGAGTACAAAACAAGCCGCGAGTACAAAACAAGCCACGAAGAACTATTCAAATCACTTGATGCAAAAATGAAATCCCAACAGGAGGACGTAAAGAAAAAGACTGCAAACCCAACTGCTACCACAGGAGGTAAAGTAGATAAGGAGATAAACACAGTCGCACCATCTCTACAGGCAACTCCACAGCAGACGGTGGAAGATGCTCAACAACCGCCGTATACAGAAGAAGAAGAACCAAACGTTGAAAATGAAGCAGAAAATGGATTTGACACAGAGGCACAGGACGAACCCGAGATCGGCTCCGAGAAAGCTGAGACGAAAAAAGACCCAAAACAGCAACGAGCATTTCGTAAAGCCATGAAAAAGCAGATTAAGAAGCGAGAAAAGAACAAACGCAAAGAAATGAAAAAGAACAACTAAAAACACTAACCACATGAAAACAAAACAAGGATCAGTCTACATCCTTTCTAACCCATCGATGCCAAACATCGTGAAGATAGGAGTAACACAAGACAGCGTCGCGAACCGATGCAAGACGATATCAAAACCGACCGGTGTTCCAACGCCATTCGAGGTGGAGTATGAATGCACGGTGGATAATTGTTACAAGATTGAGAAAGCTCTGCAGGCCGCGTTTGCGCCTTATAGGGTCAGTGAGAACCGTGAGTTCTTCAAAGTTAGTCCGGCACAGGTGACAGCGATCCTTCAACTTGTGCAGCAGGAGAACACAACCGAGCAGGCAACCGCGGATCAGCCCGAGGCGAAGCGCAACCCGCGATTCAAATTCGCAGAGATGAACATTCCTGCAGGAGCTAAGCTCATCTTCACCCAAGATGAAACCATAGGAGCAACCGTAACCGAGAATAACAACGTTCTATATAATGGAAAAGAACAGTCGCTCTCCGCTCTCACGCGAGAACTCATCGGATATATAGTCCGACCGCTGCAATATTGGACGTATAATGCCAAGGACTTACTTGAAGTATATCGACAAACATACCCGAAAAAGTGAACTGTCAACTTGGCAGAAAATAAAAACAGCAGACAACATGCGTTGTCTGCCATTTTGACATGTTTAACCTAAAAAACATTGAAAATTATGTACCAACATCAACGTGGTATAATTCATGCTGCGCGAAAATAATATCAAAAAAATTTAAATTTATGGATTCTATTTTAGAAGTGCCAATTCGCGTAAATTCTGAGGGCGAAATTGAAGTACAAGTGATGCCCCGTTTAGATGAAAACGGAAAACCAGTACCAGGTAGTGGACAACGGAGACTCATTAAAGGTTTAATTATCCACAACAAACAAGAGTGAAATCCACTCATCTGGGGTGAGGTCGCTATACCTCACCCTTTTTCATTTCAAAGAACAATTCTCATACCAAAAGGCTAAACACGACGCAAATATAACACATCCTAAAATAACGTCCAAATAATTGTGGCATAAACATCTCATCTTCTGATGATTAACAAGCCATTGCCCGAACTTTAGTGTAAAGTTGTATATAATTACCTAAATATAATCATTTTGATTCGTCCGTCGTATGAATTTAACGCCACAAACATCAGATATCATAGTCATCGCCTTAACAACAGCACTATTATCGCCAAATTTTGAATCAATATCATAGTAAACCTCCCCTCGTGGCCAATAATTAGACAGCGTACCGGTCATTGCACCTCGCGATTGAGGACAATTCAGTAATTCCAATTGCCGGTCATTAAGTATCATATCCCCTCCGAGAACATATACGCTATCGATTTTATTTACCGTAACTCCGCTTTCAAGAGTTATGACTTCACGAGAAGCATTCGGCATATATTGCTCTGCCGGAATATCTTCCATAAAATCCTTCTGCCATACACCCACCATTTCATCCTTACGGCAAGCCACTATTGAGCTAAACACAACCAATAAAATTAAAAACCTTTTTCATAACACATCTATTTTAATCGAGTTTACTCACAAATATAGCATAATAATCACAAAAAAATATAATTATTGCGATTAAATATAAATTACTCGAGAATCCGTCGGTTTCCAAGAAAAAGCCGTCTTACCACAACTCATCCATCTCGGGCACACGGGGCGAATGCTCCGCGCCCCCCAAACGCAAAATCCCGAATATTATGCGTATATTCGCAATATCGAGACGCGGGACACCGACACGCAGACCGCATATAATAATCCGTATATGAACTTCATATTATCGATCACCCTCGCCGCCCTCAACGCGATCATGGCAATAACGTGCCTTGTCGCGAGCGGCAAACATACCAAACACCCGTTCGGAGTATACCTCGCCGCCGCGATGCTACTTTGGTGGCCCGTCATGATCTATCCGATCCTCTTCGCTTCGGAGCGCAAGGCCGCCGCCGATCCCGACAGGCGAGCCGCGGCGCGTTTCAAATTGCGGCTGGCGTGGGCGACCGCGGCGTGTTCGGTGGCGATGCAAGCCCTCGCCACGGCGATAATCGGCTTTTCGGGCATGGCGACGGCAGCCGACGACACGGCCCGAATATGCGCCTTGGCAGCCACGTTCCTCATGACCTCGATAATGCTGACGGCCATCCGCCTGCGCGCGAACTCTACCGACGCGTGAAAGCCTGAGACTCCGCATCGAATGATGCCGATAAGATGCCGCAGTCCGCTGCCCGACCGCGAGAATTGCAACTCGGCGCGCGGAGATTCGCAGAACGGGGGTTGCGCCCTTATGCCATACGAAAAACCAGCCTTGCGCAATGCAGACGCATTCCCGACAGATAATTGCCGAAAAAGGGGTATCGTTTTTGCATTGTTACGGTCGACAAAACAATAGATAACCTTTTAAGTGTTTTTCGTATGTTCTTTTTATGGTATTTGCTGATCGGCCTCTTTGCTGGCTGGATCGCCAACCTGATCGTCCGAGGCGGCGGTTCGGGTCTTATTATCAACCTTATCGTCGGTTTGGTGGGCGGATTGCTCGGCGGCTGGATCTTCTCGTGGTTCGGCTGGGTGCCCGAGAGCACGTTCGGCAGCATCATATGCTCTATCATCGGCGCCGTGGTGCTGTTGTGGATCGTATCGCTCATACGCCCCGCCCGAAAGACGACGGTATAGGCACGCGCGCTTACACCTTCCTACTGTTTACATCTCAACAATCGACATCGCCGAGCGATGCGGGCAGTCTGTCGCCACTCCGCGCGGCGGACTGTTTTTTCACATATTTTCTTAGGCCCTCCCCGATTACATACACAACTGTCATACAGCTATTTACGACCCCGACGGGGGGGGGCGGACGCCGCTTATGAAAATAGAATTCCGATAAGGAAAATCGTTTGAAAAATCATAAAATAACTTATATATTTGCCGCGACACGATTGAAATCGGGCCTCGGAAACGGCGCTTGCGGCGCGGGGCCGCGCATGCCGCCGCCCGCCCGCGGCCGCCCCCGCGAACAAAGAACCGAAACCTGAATTTACATATTATGGAGAGAGACACTATCGATTTCGGCACGGTGAAAATATCGAAACTTTTCCGCCGCCTTTTCATCCCCACTCTGCTGGGCATGCTCAGCATCTCGGCCGTGACGGCCATCGACGGCATCTTCGTCGGCCACGGCGTGGGCGGCGACGGCATCGCGGCGGTGAACATCTGCATACCTCTGCTTCTGATCTTCACGGGACTGGGCCTCATGATCGGCACGGGATGCTCGGTGGTGGTATCCATCCACATGGGTCGAGGACGGCTGCGCGCGGCGAGGATGAACATAACGCAAGCCCTCGTATTCGTGACCGTCGTCACCGTCATCGCCACGATATTCATAATGGCATTCGCGCGCCATATCGCCGTAGCGTTGGGCTCCTCGGAGACGTTGCTGCCCTCGGTGCTCGACTACATGCTGTGGTTCATGCCCTCGATCGTGTTCAACATGTGGATCGCGGTCGCGCTTTTCATCATCCGCATCGACGGCGCGCCGAATGCGGCCATGTGGTGCAGCATGACCTCGGCGATTCTCAACGTCGCTCTCGACTATCTGTTCATATTTCCGTTGGGTTGGGGCGTGCGCGGCGCGGCCTTCGCCACGGCGTTGAGCTGCGCGGCGGGCGGCATCATGGCAATGGGCTATCTGCTCTTCTTCGCGCGCTCGATGCGCCCCGAGAGGGTGAAGTGGAGCCGAAAGAGCCTGCGTCTGTCGCTCCGCAATATCGGCTACCAGTGCCGCATAGGCTCGTCGGCCATGCTCGGCGAGTTTACGATGGCTATGTTGATGTTCATGGGAAACCACACCTTTATGCGCTACTTGGGCGACGACGGCGTGGGCGCGTTCGGCATCGCGTGCTACTACGCTCCGTTCGCGTTCATGGTCGGCAACGCCATCGCGCAGTCGGCGCAACCGATCATAAGCTACAACTTCGGCATCGGCGACAGCGAGCGCGTGAGGAAAACGGGACGCGTCGCGCTGCTCACGGCCCTGCTGTGCGGCACAGTGAGCGCGGCCGCTTTCATACTGTTTCCGCGGCTGCTGGTCGGTCTGTTCCTGCAACCCGACGCAGCCGCGGCCCGTATCGCCGTCGAGGGCCTGCCGCTCTTCGCCACGGGATTCGTATTCTTCATCTCGAACCTGACGATCATAGGCTATAACCAAAGTCTGGAACGCGTCGTTCCCGCCACGGCATTCGCCCTGCTGCGCGGATTCGTATTCCTGTCGCCCGCATTTCTGCTGCTGCCCGAAGCCATAGGCACGGCGGGGATCTGGCTCGCCATGCCCGCATCGGAGCTGCTCACCTCGGCGGTCATAGTCGGCCGTAGCCTCCTGCGGCGCGCGGCCTGACGCCTCGCGCGCCCTATCGCCACGTGCCGCGCAACTCGGGCTCGGCGCGTTCGATGCCGCGACGAATGTCGTCCCACAGATCGAATCCTATGACCTGACAGATATCGAATACCATGAGCCCCTCGCTGTCGCGCAGACATACGTATACGGCATCTTCGATATTTTCCTCGTGGTTGAGCGCATAGATGGTGGCGTACATGCGGCAATCCCCCTTGACGAGATTCTTGGCGCGCTCGATCGAATACTCTATCGACTCGTGGTCGTCCAACCCGAATATCCGCTCCAGATAGGCGCCCAACATGAAGGCGTCGATCCGATCGGCGAAACCCGCCCGCATGTAGTCGCTGTCGCACCACACGTCGGTGTAGGGATCCTTGTGCATGGCGTGGCGCGGGCTGGCCCAGTTCTGCGCCGTGCCGTACATGCCGTAAATCCACGACGCGGCCCAATAAACCACCTCCGTATCGGGTCTGACGCTCTTTATCTCGTCGCGCACGCGGCCTATGAAGTCGCTTATGACCGCGGCGCGGTAGCTCCACCACGCGCGATAGTGCTTGCCCGCGACGATGCCGCCCTCGGCGTCGAACGAGAAGACATCCTCGGGCCAACGCTCCACCTCGGCGCCGAGGTAACGCTCGAAGTCGCGGCGCGAGAAGTCGGAGAAGTCGCCGAACATGTCGGGATAGCGGCAGTAGTCGAGCGAATAGCCGTCGATGTCGTAACGCTCCGCTATCTCGCGCACGAAGCTCAAGGCATACTCCCGATTCTCGGGCATGGCGGGATTAAGGAACGCCGCGACCTTGTCGCTCTGCTCCCTTATGTCGACCATCCCCTGCGGCGTATACTCCACGCACGTGCGCCCCGCAAAGGGATCCGAGTCGTAATAGGCGGGGCCTTTTCGCCGTACGGGCGAACCGACGGGAAAGAGGGTCGTGCCCGCCGTGACCTTCATGCCGCGCGCGTGCGCCGCGTCGATGAAGTATTGCAGATAGTCCCAGTCGCGTTCGGGACGCAGGCCGCCCGACTCCACCATGGCGGGCAGCACGTCGCTGCGATAGAGAGCCTCGCCCTCGACCGAGCGCACGTCGACCACTATGCGGTTGAAGCCCGCCGCACGCGCCTTGTCGAGATAGTAATCGACCGAATCGCGCCGCGACATGCGTTCGAAGTTGCCCGTGGCGTCGATCCACAGATATTTGGGCTTTCCGCCCGCCGTCTCGGGCGTGCGGCCGCACGAAGCGGCGCAACAGACCGCAGCCGCCGACACGGCCGCCATAACGAGTTTCAAACGAGGTATGTTCATCTTAAGTCGAGGTTTTTCGAAGTAAAGCCGGCCGCGGCCCGCACTCAGTTCTTGGGTTGCATCTGCCCGAGCCAGTCTATGACGGCGCGCTGCCACTGCTCCTTGTAGGGGAACCAGTCGTGAAAGCCCCATCCGTGGTTGCCCGTGGGGAATATGCGTATCGAGGCGCGTATGCCCTCGCGCTTCAGAGCGTCGTAAAACCGCACCGAATTGACGGGCGGCACCACCGTGTCGTCGTCCGAGAGCAGAAACAGTGTGGGCGGCGTGGCGCGGTCGACCAGATTTTCGAGCGACCACTGCGCGGTGAGCTCCGCCGTGCGGTCGTACCCCAGCAGATTGTCGAACGAGCCTTGATGCCCCTTCAGGGGGTCGGCCGTTATGACGGGATAGAACAGAATCATGAAGTCGGGACGCACGTCGGCCGCGCGCTCCGCATACTTGTCGAGCGCGCCCACGCCCGTCGCGGCGGCGAGATGGCCTCCCGCCGAAAAGCCCATGATACCGACCTGCCCCACCTCGTCGCGCGACTCGTACTCCTCGCGCATGTAACGCACCGCCTCGGCGGCATCCTCCGTCGGCACTTCGGGATGGCCGTCGGGCATGCGGTACTTCAACACGGCGGCCGTGACGCCGTTCGCAGCCAGCCAGCGCGCCATGTCGTGACCCTCGTGACCCATCGCGGCCAAGTAGTAACCTCCGCCCGGACAGATGACCACCGCCTGACGGCTGTTCACCTCGCCCGCGGCCTTGTAGATATAGAGCACGGCCTCGGTGGTGTGCGACACACGCTCCTCGCCCTCGTCCTTTTCGGCGACCGCGATGCCGTTGGAGTGGGGCGCCGAGGCGTTGTCCCACAGCTTCACTTCGAGATCCTGCGCCGAGGCCGTCGCCACCGCCGCCGCGGCCATCGCCGCCAAAACCATACGTTTCATAATCAGACGACTATATTGATGATTTTACCCTGCACGACGATTATCTTCTTCGGCGCCTTGCCGTCGAGCCACTTCCGCGCGCCCTCGGCCTCGACGATCGAAGCCTCTATCTCGGCCGCCGTGGCCGAGAGGGGATACTCCTGCTTGAAGCGCAGCTTGCCGTTCACCATAACGGGATACTCGAACGCGCTCTCCCGCATGCAGCTCTCGTCGAACTCGGGATAGGGGGCGTCGAACACCGACTCCTCGTGACCCATGGCCTCCCACAGCTCCTCGGCGATGTGGGGCGCGAAGGGCGCGATCAACGCGGCCAGAGGCTCCAGCACGGCGCGCTTTCGGCAACCGCCCAACTCGTTGAGACATATCATGAACGCCGACACCGAAGTGTTGAACGAGAAGTTCTCGATATCCTCGCGCACCTTCTTGATGGTCTTGTGCAACGTCTTCAGCTCCGCGGCCGAGGGTTTCTCGTCGGTGAGCGCCGGTTTGCCGTCGCGGTCGAAGTAGAGACGCCAGAACTTGCGCAGGAACTTGTGCACGCCGTCGATGCCGTTGGTGTCCCACGGCTTCGACTGCTCGATGGGGCCGAGGAACATCTCGTACATGCGCAGCGTGTCTGCTCCGTAACTCTCCACTATGTTGTCGGGATTCACCACGTTGTACATCGACTTCGACATCTTCTCCACAGCCCAGCCGCAGATGTATTTGCCGTCCTCCAAGATGAACTCGGCGTTCGCGAACTCGGGACGCCACGCGCGGAACGCCTCGAGATCGAGCTGGTCGTTGCGCACGATGTTGACGTCGACGTGTATCTCCTGCGTCTCGTACTGCGAGCGCAGCCCCGCCGACACGAACTTGTCGGTGCCCACCACGCGGTATACGAAGTTCGAACGGCCCTGAATCATACCCTGATTCACCAACTTCTTGAACGGCTCCGACTCGCACACGTAACCCAGATCGTAGAGGAACATGTTCCAGAAACGCGAATACATAAGGTGACCCGTTGCGTGCTCGATGCCGCCCACATAGAGGTCGACGTTGCGCCAATACTCGTCGGCCTCCTTCGAAACCAACGCCTTGTCGTTATGCGGATCCATGTAGCGCAGATAGTAGGCCGACGACCCCGCGAAGCCCGGCATGGTCGACAGCTCGAGAGGATAGCCCTCCTTGCTCGTCCACCCCTTCACGCGCGCCAAAGGCGGCTCGCCCTGCTCGGTGGGGCCGAAGTTCTCTATGGGAGGCAGCTCCAGCGGCAACTCCTCCTCCGAGAGAGGATAGGCCGTATCGCCCTTGTAGCATACGGGGAACGGTTCGCCCCAATAACGCTGGCGCGAGAATATGGCGTCGCGCAGACGGTAGTTCACCAGCTTGCGGCCCAATCCGCGACGCTCCACCTCGTCGAACATGGCGGGAATCGCCTCCTTCACATCCATGCCCGTGAGGAATCCCGAGTTTATCATGCGTCCCGACTTGGCGTCGTACGACTCCTTCTCTATGTCGCCGCCCTCGACCACGGGGACGATCTCCAGCCCGAAGTGACGTGCGAAAGCATAGTCGCGCGAGTCGTGCGCGGGCACCGCCATGATGGCTCCCGTGCCGTAACCCGCCAGCACGTAATCGGAAATATATATAGGTATGCGCTTGCCCGTGAAGGGGTTCACGGCGTACGATCCCGTCGCCGCGCCGCTCACGCGACGCGTCTCGGCGATGCGCTCGCGCTCCGAACGCTTCTTCGTCTGAGCGATGTACTCCTCCACGGCGGCGGCGTTCGCGGGCGTCGTAAGCTCGCCCACCCACTCGTGCTCGGGAGCTATGACCATGAACGTCACGCCGAAGATGGTGTCGGGGCGGGTGGTGAATATCTCCAGCTTGCGGTCGCTGCCATCCACGTCGAAGAAGACCTGCGCGCCCACCGAACGGCCGATCCAGTTGCGCTGTATCTCCTTGAGCGAATCGCTCCATTCGAGCGCGTCAAGCCCGTCCAGCATACGCTGCGCGTACGCCGTCACTCGCAGCGACCACTGCTTCATGCGTTTCTGCTCCACAGGGTAGCCGCCGCGCACCGAAAGGCCGTCCTTAACCTCGTCGTTGGCCAGCACGGTGCCGAGTTTCGGACACCAGTTCACCATCGTGTCAGCGCGATAGGCCAAGCGGTAGTTCTGCAACACCTGCTCGCGCTTCTCCTCGTCCCACGCGCGCCACTCCTCGGCCGTGAAACGCATCTCGGCTGTGCAGGCGGCGTTCAGACCCTCTGTTCCGCGCTCGGCGAACGCCTCCGTGAGCTCCGATATCGGACGCGCCTTTTGCGAGTCGTTGCAGTAGTAGCTGTCGTACATCTTCAGGAACGCCCACTGGGTCCATTTGTAGTAGGCGGGGTCGCAAGTGCGCACCTCGCGATCCCAATCGAAACAGAATCCGATCTTGTCCAACTGCTCGCGGTAGCGCGCTATGTTGTGCTCGGTGGTGACGGCGGGGTGCTGGCCCGTCTGGATGGCATACTGCTCGGCGGGCAGACCGAACGCGTCGTAACCCATAGGATGCAGCACGTTGAATCCGCACTGACGCTTGTAACGCGAATAGATGTCCGAGGCTATGTAGCCGAGCGGATGGCCCACGTGCAGGCCCGCGCCCGAGGGGTAGGGGAACATGTCGAGCACATAATATTTGGGCCGCTTCGGGTCGATCTCCACGTGATAGGTCTTGCGCTCTTTCCAACGCTGCTGCCATTTGGGTTCGATCTGTTTGAAATCGTATTCCATGATGTTATGATGTTTTTGATTTATTCCAACTAACTTGCAAATATAACGAGAATTTGCGAAAAACGGCAATTCGCGCGACTAATAACGCTATCGCGCCGAACGTATGCCCTCCGAGCGCGCCGCGCGGGGTCTCGGCGGCGGCCCGACGGGCGGGCGGCATGGTTTTGGCGAGCATGCCGAGCCGAACGGACGAGGTTTTTCTGCGAATTTTTCATACCTTCGCATACCGTTACGACACACGACGAATGAAGATCAAAGACATAACCACCTTTTTCACCGACACCGTGTTCCGCAAAAAGGAGTACGACAGCTCCCTCGCGCACTGGGCCGTGAACCAGTACAAGCTGCTCTTCTACACGGTGCAGGGGCTCTCCGCCCACGGGACCGTGGTGCGCACCGCCGCCCTGACTTTCTACACCCTCATCTCGATAGTGCCCGTCGCCGCGCTGGTCTTCGCCGTGGTGAAGGGATTCGGGCTGGCCGAGGATCTGGTGGAGAACCTCTACACCGTGGTGCCGCAGATGCCCGACGTAGTCGACTACGTGGTGGCCTTCGCCCAGAAGACGCTGGCCCGCACGCAGGGCGGTTGGGTCGCTTTCGTCAGCCTCGTAACGCTGTTCTGGGCCGTCATACGCGTCTTCGGCTCCATCGAGGACGCCTTCAACAACATATGGGAGGTGAAGAGCACCCGCAGCGCGGCCCGCAAATACGGCGACTACATGGCCGTGGTGGTGGTCGCGCCGCTGTTGTGGATCGCCGCCACCTCCATCGGCTCCTACGCCCGCCAGATGCTCGGGGTGGACGGCTCGCCCCTGCTCTCGGCGGCGTCGAAAGCGGTGTCGATGATCGTGGTGTGGCTCATGTTCACTTTTATCTACGTGGTGATCCCCAACACCAAGGTACGCTTCGCCTCGGCCCTCATGGCGGGCATCGTGGCGGGCACGGGATTCCTGCTCTTCCAGTGGGGTTACGTCTATCTGCAAAAGTGGATGACCTCCTACAACGCCATATACGGCAGTTTCGCCGCCTTGCCCCTGTTCCTGCTCTGGATGCAGATATCGTGGCAGATACTCCTTTTCGGCGGCGAGCTGTCGTTCGCCTACCAGAACCGCAAGCGGTTCGACGAGGAGCGCGAATCGCTGCTGGCGAATTACGACTGCCGCCGCAAGCTGATGGTGGCCGTCATGACGCTCGTGGTGCGCGCCTTTCGCGACGGACGGGGCGCGGTGCCGCTCGCCGAGATCCGCGAGGAGCTCGAACTGCCGTCGCGAATCCTGAGCAACATACTCTTCACGCTCGTGGGCGCGGGCATGCTCAACGAGATACGCCGCGACGGCAAGGAGTTCGAACCCGAGTACGCCCCCGCTCGCGACATCTCGACGCTGCGGGTGTACGACGTGCTCGAAGCGGTCGACAGCCGCGGAGCCGAGCGCGAAACGGCCGAGATGCGCCGCAAATGCGACACGCGCGGCTGCGCCGACATAGTCGACCGCCTGAAGGAGGATGTGCGCCGCAGCCCCAACAATGTGAAAATAACCGAACTTATCGACGATGAACCACAATGACGGAACGATACGCGTCGTGATCGCGGGCAGCGGCAACGTGGCCGAGGCCTTGGCTCTCGCGGCGGCCGAGCGCGAGGGGATCGAACTCGCGCAGATAGCGGCGCGCAACGCTGCGCGGGCAGCCGAGATAGCCGCCGCGGCGGGATGCGCGTGGACGGACGACCTCGCGCGGGCCGCCGAGGCCGACATGTATATCATAGCGGTGAGCGACAGGGCCGTGGGCGAGGTCGCCGAAGCGTTGCGCCGCAGCGATGGGTCGACTCTGGTCCACACGGCGGGCAGCGTCGCTATCGACGTCCTGCGCGACGCGGCGGAGTCCGCGCGCGGCGGATACGGAGTCCTCTACCCCTTTCAGACCTTCACCGCGGGGCGCGCGATCGACATGCGGGAGGTGCCGATCTTCATCGAGGGGTCCGACGCCGACGCCGAGCGGCGCATCGGGCGCGTGGCGCGGCTTCTGAGCCGCAGCGTCGGGCGCGCCTCGTCCGAGCGGCGGCGCGCGATACACCTCGCGGGCGTGCTGGGCTGCAACTTCGTGAACGCCCTTTACGGCATGGCGGCCGACATCCTCGCCGAGCGGGAGGGGCTGCCGTTCGACGTGCTGCGCCCCCTCATAACCGAGACGGCGCGCAAGGCCGCCGACGCCGACCATCCGCGCACGGTGCAGACGGGCCCCGCCGTGCGCGGAGATCGGGCCGTGGCCGAGCGGCACGAAGCGATGCTCGACAGCGACCCGCGGGCAAGAGAGATTTACAGACTGTTAACCGACTATATATGGGAAACTTCAAGGAAGATATAGCCCGCACGCGGGCTTTCGTGTTCGACGTGGACGGCGTAATGACCGACGGCGGCATCATGCCGATCGAGGGGGGCCGCGACTTCATCCGCAAGTACAACGCCAAGGACGGCTATGCCATAGCGTACGCCATACGCCGCGGCTATAAGGTGTGCGTCATCACGGGCGGCCACGGCGACCTGCTCCGCTCGCGACTGGAGCGGCTGGGCGTGACGAAGATGTACCTCAACTGCATGGACAAGATCGCCGCGCTGAACGAGTTCTTCGCCGAATACGGCATCGACGCCGCCGACACGATCTACATGGGAGACGACATCCCCGATCTGGAGTGCATGCAGATGGTGGGCATCCCCGTATGCCCCGCCGACGCATGCAGCGAGGTGGTGGAGGCTTCGCGTTACGTGTCGGAGTTCGATGGCGGCCGCGGCGCCGTACGCGACATCGTGGAGCAAACCCTCCGCGCGCAAGGCCAATGGGCCAAGGACCGCACGGGCGTACTGGGCGTACAGTCGAAGTAGACCGCCGCGCGACTCGGAGAGTCGCAATACCTTTAGATATCCGTTACCTTTTGCGCGGCCAAAAGGCAACACCAAAAGCCGCCGCGGTGAAACAATTTCGGGGTCGGTCTTGCGACTGCGCTAAATCGGATGCCTGCGGCACTTTTGAAGCAATCAAAAGTTCGCTTCGCAGACGTTTTCTCGCCTCGGCATAGCCCGAACTTGTTCGGCTCTGCCCTCGGCTTATCGAAAATGTTCCTGCCGCGGGATTGGCTGACGCATGTGTATGCCTCCCTATTTCTTGTAATCGTAATCGTACAGCAATTCGAAATCGTCGAGGTACATCACGCTCTTGGTGCTGCCCGTGAAGTAGTCGCCGTAACGCGAGGCCGAACATACGATCATTATATGGGTCGGCGCGACGTCGGTGCGCACGTAATCGAGCTCTATGACGAACTCCGTCCACTCGGCGCGGCTCTCCTTGAGGATCAACTCGCCGTAAGCCACCACGTCCTTGCCCTCGGGGTCGAAGAAGGTGCTCTCGTCGCGGGTGTCGACGCACAAGGGCGACTCCGCCGTGCCGCACTGACGACGCTCGGGATCGGTCTCGGCGCTGCTGCATTGGCCGTACTCCTCGGGCGTCCAAGTCCCCAGAGCGACGAATATCGAGCCGTTGTCGTTGTCGCCCGCGGCGAGCGACACGCCCGACGGCACGCGGCCTATGCGGTCCACCGCGCCGCAATCGTACTTCACCCAGCCGCGCAACGCCGTGGGGCGCAGCGCAAACGGACGTCCGAATGTCAGGATGCCGTTGGTGCCCGCGTTGCGGATGTAGTTGCCCACGAAGATGTTGCCCGCGGCGAACTTGCCGATGCCCATCACGTTGGCGAATTTCGACTCCAAACGGGCCGACGACCTGCCCTCCGAAGCGGGGCGCGTCTCGGCATCGCCCGTGGTGAGGGTCGCGCCCGCGACGCTGGCGCCCGGGTTGCCCGTGCCCCAGAACCGATCGTTGGTGTCGGCGAACGGATATACGATGTCCTTGATCGTGCACCACTGCTCGAAGCCGCTGTTGGGCAATTGCCGCATGCTCTGCGTCGTGACGCTCCGCGCCGCGCTCTCGTCGTCGCCGCAGAAGGCCTTCACCTCGTACTCGGTCTCCGCCTCGACGCGCAGACACGCCGAGAAGGTTCCACCCGTCACCTGCACGTCGGGGACCTGCAACCACTCCCCGTCGCCCGCGCGGCGATATCGGAATCCCATGTCGCTGCCGCTCGCACCCGATCCGTAAAGCCATATCACCCGCGACCACGCGTCGGCCGCCGTGAGGCGCACCGTCTCGTCGGTGGGCACCACATAGAGCATCCACCGCTCGGTGAAGTCGTGATAGCTCACCTCGACGAAACGCACGGGATCGAACGAGGTGAGCTCCTCCATCGGCGGATCGATCGTCGTGATGTCGCGCGGACCCAGTTTGAGGCTCTTCACCACTATGTCGTTCATGTCGGCCGACTTGCCGACGCGGGCCGTCGCGATGCGGTTTTCGAGGTCGAAAACGGTCTCTCCGATCTGCCCCTCGACCGTGAAATAACGCTCGATCTCCTGCTTGGCCGCGACGGTCCACACGTAATCCTGATAGAGCGACAAGGTGACTTCCAAAGGCGTGCGCAGGTCGAACGTGCCCGCCAGCTCCACCGACGCGCGGGCGTTCTCCGTCACCTCGGCCCGATCGATCTTCACGCGGCTTATGTCGGTCGTCTCGTCCAGCGTCAGCTCCACGCGGCGGTTCTGACGGTCGACCGAGGCGGTGAAACCCTCGCCCTCGAGGCTTACGATCTCCAGCTCGACCACGGGATAGGGAATATCGTTCTCGATACAGCCCTGAAAGGCCGTCAGCCACGCGGCGACCAATATGATGCGGATTATGCGATACATGGTTACTCCTTTTTCTTATCCCACAAATGGACTATCATTCCGATGTTGATATCGGCCAGATTGAGGCGGAAACGCATCTTCGATGCGGTGCGCTTTCCCACCTCGGCGCCCGCTCCGTCGAACTGCTTCACCGAGGCGTACTGCACGCCGCCCAACCCGAACGACAGCGTGCCGCACACGTTGGGGAATATGTAGACGGCCACGCCCGGGTTGAACGACAGCTTGAGTTTGCGGTTGTCGCTTCGGGTATATTTGGTCTCCTCGCCCGACATGTAGTTGAAACGGGTCTTTCCCGTCGAGTAGGCCAGCTCCAGCTCGGCAAAGAGCCCGAAGCGTCCTTTGGGGTCGAGACCCGCGTACGAGCGATGGAATACGCCGACCGAAAAGCTCTCGGTCGAGAGGTTCATGTCCGAGACGGAGAACGATATGTCGTTCTTGTCGCCCAGATCGAGGTCGACGTTGCCTAATTTGCCGTGCACGTAATTGTATCCGAAGCGCACGCCCACGCAGTTGTTGTCGCGGTAGAAATATCCGAAGAAGGGCTTCACCGTGGCGGTTGTGCCCTCGGCGTCGATGTTGTCGACGATGATCCAGAAATCGGTGTCCTCGCTGGTAATCGTCCCGTACGAAGCCGTGAGACCCAGCATAACCTCGCCCTTGTAGGCGTACTTCACCTTGCCGATCTCGCGGTCGATGCGGCGGCGCATGGGCAGGAAACGCTGCCGCGAGCGGCGGAACTCGTCGTCGGCGACGACGGTCGCTCCGACCTTTCCGACCGCCTCCGCGACCTCGACCGTCGGCGCGGCCTGCAACGAATCGGGACGCTCCTCTGAACGCGCTGCGGCGACCGAAAGCAGAGCTGCGAATAAGATATGATATCGTTTCATGACGGCCGTGGGTTTAGAGGTAAAAGGCCATGCCGAGGCCGATACTGAAGAGGTTGACCTTGAAATTCATGTTGCTCGACGTGCGTCTGCCCACCTCCACTTGGTTGTGCACCTGCTTGGTGTTGGAGTAGTTGATACCCATCACGCCCACGCTCACTTCGATGGCCATGTTGTTCGTTGCGAAAGCCACTAACCCGGGCAGCACGCCCAACGAGAGTCGGTACCCCGTCTCGTATGTTCCCTTCACGGGTTGGTCCATGGCGAACTTGGCCTGCGTGCCGCCCGCCGCCAACTGCATGTCGGTGAAGATGGCGAAGCGTCGGCTGCCGCCTAACGGGATGTACTGCCGCCAGAATATCGCGCCCGTGTAGGAGTGCTCCAGAGCATAGTATTGATCGATCCCGATATCCACGCCCGACTCGTCGTCGCCCATGCTCATGCGGGCCTTCTCCACGCGCAGCAGCGTGCGGTCGTAAATGAAGCGGCCGCCGACGATCATGTTGTCGTGCAGCGCGTAACCGATCATGGGGCTCACGCGAAAGGTGTGACCCTCCGAATCGATGCCCTCGATGATGAGAAACGAGTAGTTGTCGTTCGAGTGGGTCGAGTAGGAGGCCGTGCCGCCGAAGACCCACTGCCCCTTGGGGACGAAGAGGGTCGACCGCGAAGTGAGTCCGCGCTCCTTGCGCAACTGGTTTACCGTGGGCGGCGCGGGCGGCAGCTCGTTAGCCGCGCCCCCTCCGAGAGGCTTGGCGACGCCCTCGGCCGCCGACTGCGCGAAGCACGCCCCGACGGCGCCGCACAGCAGCGCCGCCGAAAGGAGATATCGTTTGGTGAGGTTCGACATTCGCAATGCTTTCAATCGGGTTAGTACGACCACTCGAAGTCGTCGACGTAAAGGGTGTTCTTGTCGCAACCGTCCATGTAGTCGCCGTACTTGCTGGTCGAGCACGAGATCACCAGCGTGTAGTTGCCCGCAGGCTTGGTCTCGCGGTCGTACCATACGATGGGGATGACGGTCTCGACCATGCTGCCGCCTGCGGTCGACTCCGTTATGTCGAGAAGGCCGTAACCTATGATCTTGCCCTCGCTCACGGCGTCGGGACCGTCGGCGGGACTCCATATTCCCGTGGGCGAAGCCGTTCCCGACGTCACTCGGTGCTTGGCGTTCCAGTCCACCACGGCCACGTAAACCGTCGCCACGTCGGAGCTGCCCGTGGGCAGGGGGCCGTTGTAATTGTTGATGTTCACATTGCCCACAGTGGCGTGCAGCTTGAGTTTCAACGCCGCGGGACGCGCCTGCCACGTATATTTATGGCCGAAGTCGACGAAACCGTTCATTCCCGAGCGTTCGAAAGTTCCCATGAAGAGGTTGCCCGCGGCCATGAAACCCAGCGTGCTGGTCGCCTGCAACTTGGCGCAGTGCGCGCCGCCCATCCCCGGATAGGACGAACTGGTGCACAACGACGGGGTCATGCTGTTGTTTCCGCTGCCCCAGTAGGGCGCGTTCTTGCTGCCGTCGGTGGTGAAGCAGAGCAGGGCTTCGCTATCCATATTGCCGTGGGGGATGGTCTGCGTCGTCTCGGTGGTGAACTGTTTCACCTCGCCGTCCTTGCCGTCGATCGACAGCACGTACTCGTAGGTGTTCTCGGCCGAGATGCCCTTTTCAAGGGTATAGACCGTGTGTCCGTTGACCGTCTTCGACGACCACTCGGGCGTCACGAGCGCCGAGTAGGTGTAATCGGCGCCCTCGGTGGCGAGTATGCTCGTCCACTCGCTCGCGCCCAGACGGCGATACTTTATCGTCACGTTGCGTACCGTCTCGTCGGTGATCGCCGCGCGCAGTTCGGCCGTGTTCTGCCACAAGTCGTAATGCGCGGCGTCCATGTCGAACAAGCCCTGCACCGCGATGCGCATCTTGGCCTGACCCTCGACGGCGGCCGCGTCGACGGCCTTGAATCCGATGGTGTGTATTCCGCCGCCGTACCGCGACAGGAACGCCTCCGACAAGGTCATCACGCCGTTGCACTCGTCGGTGAGCGCGAAGGTCGCGCCGTCTACACCCGCCTTGGTGACGTTCATAAGTTCGTATTCGTCGTTGTCCACCAGCAACTTGACGCTTCGCAGGGCGTTTATGGCCGACACCTTGACCGACATGTCGCCACCCTTGTATCCCGAAACCGCTCCGATCGGGAACCCGTCGCCTGCAAAAGAGGGCTGGGGGCTGAAGAATATCGTGCGGTCGACCAGCTCGCCCTCCTCCTCGACCACGACCGAGATGTTCAGGCCGCCGTCGGGCGTGTCGGAGAACTTGAAATCGAGCGAATAGAGCATGCCTGCCTCGGGCACGATCTCGCGGTGGCCCGTGGTAGAGACTACCGCCACGTCGGCGCCCGTATCCTTGCGCTTGCCGTAAAAGCCCCAGCTGAGTTTCGACACTCCCTCGGGCAGCAGGAAAAATCCCGTGCGGTCGGCCTCGTAACGCAGCGTGGGCACCGTGCCGTTGTCGGCGTCGTGGTAGGAGAACTCGTCGCTGGCGCACACGTACACCCTGAAATCCTCCATCTTCTCCGCCACGCTCGGATCGAAGGTCACCTTCACTCCCGAGTTCACGATCGGGCACTTCATCTCCACCACCGTGGTCTCGTGCGGCTTGATGGTGAAATCCTTCTCGCCCGCATAGCTCAGGTGGTCCCACGTGGCCTGACTGCCGTCGCTCGACTCGTATTGCAACTTATATTCGCCGCCGATCAGATAGAGGTTGTCGGGGCGCGTCTTGGCGGGTTCGTATTTGCGGATCAACTCTCCGCCCGCGTTGCGGATGCGCAACACGCTCCTCTCCGTGGGGTCGTAAGCATCCGTTTCGGCGCGCGTGAGCCGATCGATGTCGATCGTCATACGCAGACACCCCTCGCCGCTCGTGTCGTCGACCTCCTTGGCGCACGAACCCGCCGCGAGGGCGGCGCAGACCGCCAGAGCCGACATATATATCAATCTTTTCATCTTCTTGAGTTTAGTCGATCTATTTAACCGTGAACATTACGGTCTTGGCGACGGAGCCTTCGCCGTCGGTCACCGTGAGTTTGAAATCGACGGGGCCCGGTATTTCCAACGCCGTCAGCATGGGCACGAACTGCGAGATGTTGAACTGCAACTCCTTCGCGCCGCGCACCTCGTCCTTGGTCTTGAAGCCCAGCCTGTGCAGCATGCCGTCCATCGCGTCGGTCGCGGGGGCGATCAGATCCATGTGCGAGTCGAGACCCATATCGCGCAGATTGCTCGGCGAAAGCACCTTGCCGCCTATGTCGACGAGGAATCCCGTGATGCCCGAAGCCGATGCGATCTCGATCACGCAGCAGTCGTCGCCCGACAGATCGTTGGCCACGTAGCGGCGGTCGATATCGTGGTCGCGCCATACGATCGAGGGGCCGTTCTCCGCGCCGCCGCCGCGACGCACCGTTACCGTGAGGTCGGTGTACGACGTGCGGTTCTTGGAGTCGGTAGCGGTTATGCGCGCCGTATGGGTACCCGCGAACTCGAACAGCTTGCGCATGGCTGCCGACGTGGCGCGAATCACCTTGGCGCGGCCGCTCACGCCCACCGTCGTGTAGTCGACGCCGTCGACGGACAACACTTCGGTTATATCCATCGCGCCGTTCTCGTAACCCGCCGCAGCCAACGCCGCCGTCAGCTCCTCGTTGTCGGACGAGAAGGTCGCCGCGACGCTCGTCACCACCGCGTCGTCGGCAGGGGTGAGGATGAGTCCTATACGGTCGGTGCAGGTGCCCTCGTCGTCGAAGATCGCACTGCTTATCAGGAACGGATCGGCTATGTCGTGGCGGTTGTCGAGCGTCAGGACGGGCGAATCGGGATCGCTCACCGCGCCGTCGTCGGGAATCGTCTCCTCGGCGCAGGCATAGAGCGACATGGCGTCCACCTCGATCGGCTCGTCGTCGACCCACGTGTCGACCTGCACCGAGAAGATCACGTTACCCTCGTCCGACACCTGAATGGCGAAGGTGAGTTTGCGCCACTGGCCCGCGCGCACGTTGTCGACGGTCTGCGTCATGCTCACCACTTTGTATACGGGAGGCGCGCCCGCGTCCGAGGTGTTGTACTCGCCCGTGAGGGTCACCTCCAGATTGTTGACCGTCTGCAAGGCCTTGAAATAGCCCGTGCGGGTCTCGTTGCGCCCGAAGACCAGCTTGTTCTCGCCCAGCTTGGCCGTCACCTGCAACGGGTGCTCGGGCGTCTCGCGGAACTTCGATTTGAGCAGGTCGGTGAAGAACACCGATGTCTTGATGTTGGCCAGCTTGCACACCACCGTGGGGGCCTGCGTGGTGATATTCTTGGTCACGGTGGCCGTCACGCTGCCCGTGTAGGCGGGGCAGTCCCAATCCGCGAGGGGTATGTTGTCGGCATTGGTCGACTTGGCCGTCACGCGGTACTGCCCGGGTTGCAGGGCGATTGGCTCGGTGCGGCGCTTGATCGCGCCGTAGGTCTCGGCCAGCACAGTCTCCTGCGACGAGGCGCGCGTTATCGTCACGCCGTAATCGTCGGGCGCCTCGACCGTCTTTTTATCCTCGGCGCGGCTCTCGATGGTCTCGGCATCGGCGTTCACGTTGACGTTCATGCCCGACAACACCAACCACCCCGTCTCCGAATCGGGATTCTGCCCGCCGCCGAAGTCGATCTTCTCCTTCTCGCAGCCCGTCGCCAACACGGCGGCCGCGAGGGCGAAAGTTATGATTCCGTTGGTAAATTTCATATCTCGCAAATTTTATTTCGTTCGTTCAGGCCTCGGGGTTGAGTTCGATCTCCACGGGGGCCACTTCCATCATATCTTCCTCGGTGCCGAGCGAGAGGATCAACACGCCGCCGCCCGCCTTCGAGGCGTCGACGGTTATGGTGTGCAGCGCCGAAGCCGCGGCGGTGCCTATCGCAGTCTCGGGGAACGTCACCTCGACGCCGTTCTGCGCCTTGACGGCCGAACCTTTGAACTTCAGCGTCGTGCCCGCCTTGACGAATATGGTCTGGCCCGAGGTGGGCGTGAAGTGGAAACTGTTGCCCGAAGCGGTGGTCACGGTGAATTCGGCCGACGAGTAGTAGTTGTCGAACCACTCGGTCGTCGACAGCCGCACGGCCGAATTGGTGAGCTTGGGACGCACCGTCACGGGCGTGGTGCGGTTGGCCGTCACCTTGAACGCGGTCGAGCCCTCGAAACAGTAGGCCGTGGAGTTCTCCGCGTCGGGATCGCCCAACGAGAAGGTGGCGACGTACTCGCCGTTCTTCATCAGGGGCTGGTCGTAATCCCTGAAATGCTCATACTCCTCCGAGTAGCTGCCGTCGGCGTTGGCGACCGTCAGTTTGAAATCGGCCGCGGCAGGCACCTCTATCGGCAGCTGCGCCGTGGCGCGGGTCATCTCCTCGACCGCGATATCGGGCAGGCAGGCGAAATCCGCCCGCCCCATGCCGTCGGCCTCGGCCTCTTTCGAGCATCCCGACAGAAGAGCTACCCCCCCCCACCAGATTGCGGCGATTAACGAATACTTTTTCACAAGCGTTATTGTTTTATTTGTTTCTATTCTATTGGGCTATGCTTACGCGGATGTTGTCGATGTAGAGATAATAATCTCCGAAATAGAACGTCCATCCACTTCTGTTATTGGAAACTTTCCACGATAAACGGTGTGCCGACGAACAGCCTTGTATGGTGAATGTTTTCGACTGTCCTATGCTTTCATAACCGTTAGTCTTGCTGAGTACTATTCCGCTCTCTATCTGGTGTTCGATGTCGCTGTTTCCGCCGAATCCTCCGCTTTGCGTCGTATAACCGTAAGCGTATGTCGGAGCCGTATCTTTGTCGGTACGCGTCGTCCCTCCGTCATAATCGTAAGTGACCTTTACGTTGACCGTCATTCCGGATCGTATACAACCGATTGGGGCTGAATCGATACGACCGTCGTAACGTCCGTAAGCCAATCCCGCGCCTTCGAAATGACAACAGCAACGCACTGCTTTTCCGGCCGATGCGCCGACACGCGCCCCGGTCCAACCGGAAAGTCCGTATGTATCAAGAGAGATCGCCTGCGGATTGGTTGCGTTGCTGCCCGAACCGTGGTTATCGTCGGCGTTGAAAGAGGCTACCCCGCCGAAGTCCTCGAAAAAGAGATACGGTGCCTTCACAGCCAAGGCGTTGCGGCCGTCGACGACGGGAGCGGCGGGCAACGTGGCGGTTCCCGCGACCACGGCGTGGGTCGAATCGTAACTCAAATCCACCCGCGCGCCCGCGAAGGCGTCGGGGTAGAACTTGGCGTAATAACCAACGCTGAATTTGCCGTCGGCCGAGGCGCGCACCGTCGCGCTTCGCATGTCGCCGCGGAAACGGGCGTTCTCGGGAGCCGTTACGGTCAGCAGGTTGACGGGCTCGCCGAGCTGCGTGTGATCGACCGCGAAGTCGAACCACGTCACGGGCTGCTCCGTCCCGGAGATGGCGAGGTTGATCGGCGTCACGCGCCCCGCGGCGAATTCGCGGTCGACCGAAGCCGAGAGCGTCTCGGCGCAATAGCCGTCCTCGAACAGAGGCGTGAAAGAGATCTCGCCCTCTATCGGTCCCGCGGCGATGAACACCCAAACGTATTGCGGCGCGTCGTTCGCGCTCGCATCGAGGGGCGCGGCCGACAAATCCAGATCTATGGCCCTCTTACCGTCGGTAAGCGTAATATCGCCCGCCGAGCCCGCTGCGGGCAGGTCGAACGACATGTCGCCCGCGACCTCGCGCGGGAACTCCACCAAAAGACGCGTCACGGGCTTGCCCCAGCGGTTCTTGCCCTCGGGAACCCGTATCCGCAGAGCGTGGCAGCGATGGTGCATCGTCAGGCGCACACCTCCGCCGCCCGAGACCTCCACGAGCTTTCCGCTGCTCGGATCCGACGACATGACGTCGAGTTCCGAACGGTATACGCCGTCCTGCACGGCGGGCAGGGTGTAGGTCACCCGCCGCCCCTCGACGCGCGAGGGAACGGGGTACACGGCCACGCACTCGTACTCGTCGGCCGCCACCTTCATGTTGCCCGTGAATCGGGCCGCATTCTCGGCCGACTGGGTGTAGTATCTGAATATCTCGCCCGCGATGTCGCCGCCCCCCGAGGCGTTCGTGGCCCACAGAGCCACATTGTCGCCGTCGGTCCATCGGACCGTGCGCATGTCGTCGCCCAGCGCGGCGCGGCTCTCGTTCTCCTCGGCCGCTACCCGAGCGTCGGCGTCGAATCCGACCGATATGGGCTCGTCGTACGCGGCGAAACGGCTCTCGGGCGTCCGCTCGGCGATCTCTATGACGGCCGTGCGGTGAACGCTCGGCGTCACGTCGCTCCGCTTCTCGGAGCAGGCCGCGAGGCCGACGAGGACTAAAAGTATGTACGATATATTGACTCGCATCTGATTTTCGGCAATTTATAATCGGTACAAAATTAAAAAACGCCTGCGTCGAAAAAAAACTTTTTCAACGAACCGAAATATTTTCATCACGAATGCAGCGTTTTTGTCGGTCGAAAGACGACATTATAATACTATGTATTGCGACTCTGCGAGTCGCGCGGGCCGTTTCACATGCGCCAGCGCACCGCTTTGCGGTGTTATCTTCGGCGGCTCGCACCTTCGGTGCGACCCCCGCAGCCGCCGAAGATAAATTTTGAAGTATCGCGGTTCTTGAACCGCGCGGGCCGCAGCCTCTGCCCCGCGGAGGCCCGAATACCTAAATAATATACGTTACCTTTTGCGCGGCCAAAAGGTAACCCAAAAGCCGCCGCGGTGAAACGATTTCGGGGTCGGTCTCGCGACTGCGCTAAATCGGATGCTTCGCATTTTTGAGGATCAAAAAGTCTCCGATTTTTAACGCTTCGTCGCCGCGACCGCCCTTTTTCCGAAATTCTTTCTGCCGCGGGGTAGGCTCACGCATGTGAATTAATGCAGTTCGCAGAACTGCGCGGGCCGCAGCCTCTGCCCCGCGGAGGCCCGCTATTCGCACAGCTCATTCACGCGGTCTCCGCAGGCTGCGACCCGAA
>CAJUMU010000016.1 GCA_910587675.1 uncultured Alistipes sp.
AAAGGCATTTAATTACCGCTTAAATGGTGATTAAATGCCTTTGCTTTGATGGGGTGAAAAACAGTGAAAATTGTACGTTTCGTTTTAGAAAGTTGTACGTTTCGTTTTTGCGATTATAATTTCCCTCTACTTTTTGCATTGTAATGCGTTGCGTTGAGGCGGACCAATACATAGCGATCGGGTGCTACTCCGTGCCGCATTCCCCAGATAACCTACCGCTGCAAGGGTGTCGCATTTTGCTATATCTCTGTCATCCAATTCAACCGACGCAGATTTGCGCCCGTTTATCGCCGCGGGGATGGGGGCGGCGGTACATATATGCTCCGCCGTGTTTCGTTGGTGTAGGAGCTGCCCACAAAATTGTGTGCACCTATTCGCCTGCCGCCACTGCAAGCGGCATTCAATAATTGAATATATGTTAACCCGTGTTGAACTTTGGAATTAGGATAGTTTACATTGTTGGAAATATGGGCTAATATTGGTCTGTATTTTTGATAAAGCACTGGTTTTCGGTATAAAATTCCCGTAAACGAAAAAATATAATGCCGTGACCGCTGCGCGCGGGGCGGTTAACCTCAACAATTCAGAACCCAAATTTAACATAATATAAACGTCGATCGTTGAGGCACGGCAATAAGCGTTCTTTATTCGGCAAAAGAAAAGGGACGGCCGACCAGCCGCCCCGAATTTAAGAGGATAAAATCGCCGCAATCAAAATACAACGTAAATAGCCTTTATTTCGCCGATCTTGGCGCGGTGCGATAAACTTATCAATCTCTGGTGAACGATTGAAATTTGAGCTAATTCCACGCTAATACGGGGCATTGTCGCTTTGGTCCGTCGTCATAGTATCCGTTTCGTAGTCAGTTATGCGGGTCAAACTCTTGTTATGCCTAAATAGGATTAACCCCGTGCCGCCCTCGCGGTTTTTTGCGATTGTAAGACGTCCTACGCCTTGCGGGTCTACTGTTCTGTATCTGCTGCCAGCGTCGAAAGGTTCGGTGCTATACACGGCGGGGCGGTCTATGAAGATCACCATATCGGCGTCTTGCTCTATTGCTCCCGATTCGCGGAGGTCGGAGAGCATCGGCGTTTTATCGGCCCGTTCCTCAACCTTGCGCGATAGTTGGGCCAGCAGTACCACGGGCACCGAAAGTTCCTTTGCGAGCATCTTTGCCGCACGGCTCATTTGCGCAACCTCTCTTTCACGGTTCACGGTGCGGCGGTCGTCCGATCCCTCGATCAACTGGAGATAATCGACTACAACCATCCCGCAACGGCCGCGCCTCTGCATCGCTCGGGCTTGGGCACGTATTCGGGGCATAGAGATTGACGGAGTATCGAACAAGTAGAGCGGCAAACCTCGCAGATCGTCGGCCCCGCGTTCGATCATTTCCCAATCTTTCGAGACTATCGAGCCGCGGCGGAACGCATTCGCATCCACACCCGACGCCCCGACCAGCATACGCCCCGCCAATTGTGCGTCGGGCATTTCGAGCGAGAAGAAGCACACGGGCACGCCAGCCATCGCAGCGGAGCGGGCGAAATGCAGCGATACGGCCGTTTTTCCCATTGCGGGACGCGCTGCCAGCACGACCAGTTGCCCGCCGCGCCAACCGCCCGTAACGGCGTCAAGATAGGACAAGCCCGTCGGGATTCCCACGCATTCGCCTTGCTGGTGCGCTTTCTGTCGGCGTTCGAGGTCTTGCAATGTCTCTTGCAGCACATCCCCGATATGCCGCGCCGCATCCACGCAAACCGCCTTGCCCGCAATCACGTCCAGTTCCGACAGTGCCCAATCCAGCGCGTTATTATCCGATTGCGCCTTTGCCGTCAGTTCGGCGGCGTACACGATCAACATCCGCAGCGTTTGGAGGTCGGCAAGATATCGGGCGCGGTTCAGAACCGCGACGCCCGTGCCTATCGACTGCGTCAGGTCTGCAACATATGCCGCGGAAATATTCGCATCCTTGACCGCGCGAACCACCGAAAGCATATCGACCGTGCGGCCCTCATCGTCCAGTCGGCAAATTGCCTCGTATATCACCGCATTGTCGGAATTGTAGAACGCATCCGCCGTAAGGATACCCCGAACGTCGGGAACGTAATTCGCCTCAACCAGCAGCGCGCCCAATACCGCCGCTTCCAATCGTTCGTCGTGCGGCATTCTATCGTTAGTCAAAATTGGAGTCGTATTTCGGTCTTGTTTCATAGTTCGTTTGTTTTTTATTGTGCGTAAATTCGTTTTGACGGGCATTCCAGCCGCGCGCCGCCGCCCGCCAATCTTTTATCGGGGTTTTGCCCATCTGCCAGCCGATAGCCTCGTAATGATTCATAAATACGTCGGGGTCGACGTTCCTTAATCCTTCTTCCTCAACATAAGCAATAATATCGTCGCGCGTCGGAGCAACAAACGCAGCGCGTTTAGTTGCGACCTTATCCCCCTTATAACCCCCATTCTCATTTAGATTATGATTATCATTAAGATTATGATTTAAGGGGTTGTTTTTGGGGTTGTCCTCTGGGGTTGTTTTTGGGGTTGATTCTGGGGTTGTTTTCCGTGCATTATTGTTACCCTTTGGTGCACCTCCTAATTTCCCATACTTCGCACCTTTTCTCCCGTTTTCAACGCTCGTATCGTATCGTTTCATCGAGGCTGCGAGTTGAGGGCGGATAAGTTTCCACGCAAGGCGGCCGATAGGTGTTAATTCGGTTGGCTCTATTCCGAAAAATGCGAAATCGGTAATCGATTCATACACGGATAATTTGTCAGCATCCGACATATCGCCGATTGCGTCTTTGAAACTCGAATAAAACGCGAACGACTTACGTTGTGCGCACATTTCGTTTTTATCGTTCATTGCCTACCTCCTTTTCCAAAAAGTATTTTTTAAAACCACGGCCGTGGCCGCAGGCATTGGGGTGCCATTCATCGAGAATTGGGATACCTTTTTTGCGTAAATCGCGGATCGTGCCGCGCGGGTCGCAAGCGCGACCACCGAGGGCAACCGTAATTTCGCCAGCTGTATAGCGACCGCCTCGGGCCAAAATATTATAAACCCGTTTTTGTTGAGGTGCCAAATTTTTTATAATTTTGCACATTGCTTGTGTCCTCGCGTCCTTGCTACAAGGCGCGGGGCTATTTTTTATACTATCCGCCATCATAGCCCGCGTGTTTTACGGTTAGCACTGGCCGCAATCCTCAACGCGGCATCCTCCTTTGTTGCGGGACGTTTGGTGTTATCCTCGATCCATTGTGTAAGCTCTCGTTTTGAAAACACGGTGCGACGGCCGAATTTACGGTGCGGGATAGCGTTTTTGTACACGAGATTGTAGAGTGTGGCGCGTGTTGCGGGAATGCCCTGCGCGGTTAGGAACTTTGCCGCGGCCTCAACGGTCATTGCATCCGTTTCGACTGCTTCGTTTTTACGGCGAAAATCTGCCAATTTCGGAACCACGGCCGCCACTGCGTCGCCTATCAGCGTTTGCAGCTCCTCGCGGGTGGTAACGATAATTTTATTTTCCATAATTAGGAAATTTTAAATTAAAAAAATTGGCCGTGTACTTTGGCCGTTACCGATCGTCGGTACTGCAAAGGTTGGATAAATTGATATGACACGAAAAAAAACAAAGGACACAATAGGACACTACCAAATTTGTGTCCTATTGTGTCCTTATTTAGACGGTTTTATATGTTACAATCTTATCGCATCAATCATCGAATTTAAATCCGAATCCGTTATATTATTTTTTCGTATTCCTAAATCAGAGATGTACCTAACAGTTTGCCGCGGGTCAATTTTTAGACTATAACAATTGTTTAAAGCTCGCGTTAATTCTGCATACTTTCCGCTATCTATTAAGATATATCGCAACTCGATTAACGCCCTAATAATAGCAGCTATTTTTTTAGCTTTTGCGCCTTGTATTATCGGTTTTATCTTTTTTATTAATTCCGCTTTATTATCGATAATGATAAAATCCTCGAATGTCTTTAGCGGCTTTTTGCGTTGAGGCGGGGCGGGTTCTGCGGTTGGATTGTTGCCTGTTGCCATTGCCCGCCAATTGGTACGCATTAACTCTCCGAACGGGAAATAATTACCCGCTGTTTTTCTTTCCCAATTCTTTATAAACGCATCCGTATATACAAAATCGGTCTTTCCGCAAATATAGGTTATTACGCTGCTTAAAGCATTATAATAAGCGAGCATTTTCCCTCGATCCGCTTTCGCACCCTTTTTGCTTACGTTCTCACGCTCGGTATAGTATGCGAATAAAAGATCATCGGTAATGTTTTCAATTATCAACCTCTTATTTTCGGGTGTCAATTGCAAAATTTGAAGTTCGAATCGTTCTGTTTCGGTATCTATGTAATCGGCATCTATACCGTAAGGATAATCGGATAGTTTGTCATAAAATAACATATCGCTGGTTTTTATAGGATTAAAATCGTGTTAGCAATTCCGCATTCTTTTGCCGTTCTTCGCGCTCGAAACTCGCTAAATAGTTTTCGGTTGTTTTGAGATCGGAGTGCCCCAGCGACTCGGATATGTAGGCGATATTCACGCCCGAACGCTTCAGCACCGTTGCGAACGAATGACGGGCCGTATATGTCGAGATATGACCGATCCCCAATCGTTCGCCCACATCGGTCATACGCTTGTTTATGGCACGTGTCAGGTATTGTGTTTTGTGCATTTGTCGTAACGGGTCTTCCGAACCGTCGAGAATCCCGAATATGAACGCATCGGGTCGGGGGACTGTCCCCCAACGATCTATGATCTTTTGCATACGATCGGTTATTATGGCCCGTATCTCCTTGCGTACTCTGGTGGTTCGCTCCGTCTTTTGGCGCACGAAACATATCTCGCCGTTCACGATATCCCGATACCTCAACTTTACGAAATCGGCAACGTTGATCCCGTTGCATAAATAGAGAAACAACCAATAATCGCGGTATCTGGCCGTTGCTTCGCTCCCGTCGTCGTAATTGGCTATTTGTCCTATTTGCTCCACGGTCAAAGCCATTTTACGCCCTGCGCCCGATTGTATTTCATACCGCCCGCGGCCGAACGGGTATTGCGATTCCTTTATCAATCCAGCGCGCCGCGCCTCGTTAATGATTGCGCGCAATGTCCGTAAGTGTATGGCGATAGTCGTTTGTTTTTTACCCTCGTTGTCGAGAAAATCGGCATAACGGGTCAACCAATTGGGAGTAACGGACGATAACCGTACGTGCGTACCCGCGAATCGTTCTATACCCTTTAATGTCGCATAATATACGGTCATATTGCCGACACGCCCGCGGCTCTTTAATTCATCCAAACGGGCCGCAAACATCGCATTGATTGATAACGACGGTGCCAACTTCAAACGAGCATTCAACGCATCGAGCGAGAAATCGCCGTTGCTTGCCAACTCCTCAACGGCCGAACGGATTATATTGTAGCTGTTTTCTATATCTTTGCGGACGGCCGACAGCTCGCGATTTTTGGTCGTTGGCAACGCATCCCATTGATCGGCGGTCAAGTCTTTCCCCGTCGGGTAATATTTGCGCTGTCGCAGATACGTAACACGTATGCGGACGGGGTATTTTCCCTCGCGTTTGGGGTGGCTTGTGTCGATTATTACGGCGACCGTTATGCCGTCTTTCGAGTACTGGAAATTCATATTTTCGCTGGTTTTCGTTCTAATTTAGACACACATTGCGGGAAAGTGCGTGTACCTCTGCACTCTATGTCGAAAAATCGGGTACACAATTTCGACACAAATATACGAAATCGAATGAAATCGGCAAAAACCGAATGAAAATCAATAATAGCGGTTATCTCTGTAAATAAGTATTTTACGTGTATTTTACAAAGTGCTCGAAATCGGTAAAAATACCCTTATTGAGATTCATGGTCTTCTGCTCTTACGGCAACGCCTACCGTCTGACGGGCGATCCCTATTACAAGTCGGTGATCGAGCGGGCTTCGGCCGCTCTTTCGACGCGTTTCAGCCCGACGGTGGGGTGCATACGCTCGTGGAATACGGGGCGCAAGGAGAATCCCGAACTCGATTTCATGGTCATAATCGACAACATGATGAACCTCGAGATGTTAGAGTGGTGCGGCGGCGAGTACGACAAGATCGCGCGCACGCACGCCAATACAACGCTCGAGAACCATTTCCGTCCCGACAACAGCTCCTACCACGTGGTAGCCTATAACGAGCTGACGGGCGAGGTGGTCGAGAAACGCACTGCGCAGGGGCGTTCGAACGACTCGGCGTGGGCGCGCGGACAATCGTGGGGACTGTACGGCTATACTATGATGTACCGTACCACGGGCGACGAGGCGTATCTCGATCAGGCGGTGAAGATCGCCGACTACCTCTTGCCCCGACTGCCCGAGGATGCGATCCCCAATTGGGATTACGATGCCGACGAGCAGGCGAAAGATTCGTCGGCGGGCGCCGTCATGGCTTCGGCTTTGATCGAGCTTTACGGATTCACCGAGGATGAGCGCTATATCGCGACGGCCGAGCGTCAGTTGCGGTCGCTCTGTTCGGATTACTATCTGGCCAAGGCGGGCGAGAACGGCAATTTCCTGCTCAAACACGGCGTGGGCCACTATATGGCGGGATCGGAGGTCGATGTGCCCCTTTCGTACGGCGACTACTACTTCATAGAGGCCGCCATGAGATATTTGGCGTTGTAGAGCGGTCCGCAACCCGAACGATAAATTTCACCCCTGCCGATGTATTTCGGCAGGGGTGTTTTTTACGGCAGCAGGTCGGTGAGCGGTATGGCCTGAAATGTCATGTGCGCCTGCGAGCTTTCGTAGAGTATGCCGACCGTTTCGCGGTCGATCATCGTCAGGCACGAGTATCCCCAGCCGTCGCCCGCGTCCAGCAATACCTTGTTCTCCTCGGGCCATGTCGCGCCGCCGTCGAAACTTATCTTCACGGTTATGTCGCGGCGGGCGTTGTCGCAGTCGGGATTCGAGAACAGCAATATGTCGCGCCCCGAGATGTTGTCGTCGGCCGCGACCGATATGAGGCTCGCCATGCAGACGGGCTCGCGCAGGGCCTTGCGCGACGAGGGATGCTCGGTCCACGTGCGTCCCATGTCGGAGGTGACCGACACGGCGCGGCTGCCTCCGCGGTTGTCGCGCATGTTGAGCATCAGATCGCCCGAAGGCAGCTCGGCGACCTGCGCTTCGGTGGTGTTCGATCGCGCCCCTTCGTGCAGACGCCAGTTGCGGCCGTGGTCGTCGCTGTACAGTATGCAGGCGTGCGGCATGCGCTCGGCGTCGATGTATTGCGCCGCGAAGACTATCGTGCCGTTCTTCATGGCGATGCCGCGCCCGGGCCCTTGCAGCAGGAAATTCCACTCGGGACGTTTCACCTGACGCGTCACGTTTATCGGCTCCGACCACGTTTTGCCGTCGTCGTCGCTGTACGCCATCACGAGCTGCCCCGTGACGTGCGGTTCCATGCCGCTCTTCGACGAGTGCCACGCCATGCGGTTGCCCATTCCGTGGCACCATGCGGCTACCACCCATGCGCGATGCGTGACGGGATCGTAGAGTATGGCGGGGTCGCCTGCGCCGTTCTGCGCGGCGGGCAGGCCGTCGTGGCAGCCGAAACAGAGAGGCAGACGCATACGCTGCCATGTCCGTCCTCCGTCGACGCTGCGGCTCAGGCCTATGTCTATGTGCTCCTGAAGATCTTTCGAGTTGTTGTAACGCACGTCGTAAACCGCGAGCAGCGTTCCGCGCGCCGTGGTCACGAGCCCCGGGATGCGGAACGCCGCCGATCCGTCGTCGCCCGCGTGTCGCACTCCCACGGCCATGCGGCGCGGCGCCTCGGTCGCGACGAGCATCTCGGGGGCGGCCGCGCGGCCGTCGACCGTCACGCTTTCCAGCGCGGCCGAGAGCTTATGCGTCAGCGGTGTGTCGCGCCGCATCTCGACGCTTACCCAAAAGTAGTTGATTCCGCAGAACAGCGAGGTAGGAGCCGCGAGAGACAGATGCTCCGCCGCGCGGCGTTCGGCCTTGAGAATGCTGTACGACGGGTCGGCCTCGCGCGCGCCGTCAAGGATGTAACGCGTCGCGGCGAGTTTGTCGGCCGCGACATTCACGGCGTCGGTTCCCGAATAGTAGAGCTTCACCGAGCGGACGTAACGGGCCGACTCCTTGTCCAATTGCAGGTCGAGCCGTTCGAACGTGCCGCCCTCGGGGGCGTCGATGCGTATGTTGAACAGTATGTTGTCCGCTCGGTCGAGAAGCACGGGCGTCTGCGTCGCGCCCGCGACGATGCGCAGATCGGCGGCGGACGAAATGTGTGCGGCCGATATGATTGTCGCGACCGCGGCGAGGATGGTTTTTGCGAAAGGGTTCATAGGTTTCAGGTTGACCGTTTTCGCAAATATAGATTAAATATTCCTATTCGACGGGGTGTTTCAACCGATTTTTCGGAGGTATTTCTCTATTTCTTCGGCTATGACGTCGAGATAGTCGGTTTCGTACTCCACGGCCGACATGATGATCTTGCCGTCGGCGTCGATCAGGAAACTGCGAGGCACGTATCGCGTGGCGTACATGGCGTATATGCTTCGGTCGGGATCGAGACCGACGGGAAACGTATAGCCGTTCTGTCGGCAAAACTCCTCTATCGTTTCGCGATCCGCTCCGCGCGAGACGGGCAGATAGGTGAAACGTTCGTCGGCGAATCGGTCGATTATACGCTCCTGCACGACGGCCATCTCGGCGCGGCATACCGAGCATTCGCTGCTCCAGAATGTTAGCAGCACCGCGCGGCCGCGCAGATCGGAGAGGGTGACGTCGCCGCCCTTTGTCATCTCGACCGTGAAGTCGGGGGCCGTCTGCCCGATCTCGACCAGCGTCGTGTCGTCCGCGGCGGGCGAATCCTCGGCGACGCACGCGGCGGTGGCGAGGAGACATAACGCCGCTATCGCGCGCGATATGAGGTATGTCGTTGCTTTCATGGTTTCGTCGTTTCGTGATTCGGGGGCTCTCACCGTGCCCGTATCGCAAAGGTATGAATTTTTAAATGCTTATCCGCAGTCCGCGCACCGTCCGTGGCAAATATGCGACTAAAACGGTTCCTTTGGGACTATTTTGTTTCGAATTGTCGGCGATAGTGTTCCAATGGTGCCGCGACGCGGAAAATTGGGGTAAAATAATTGCATGGGTGTAGTAATTTTGTTCGTGCGATGAAGAGAGTTTTTTCTGATATGCCGATGTCGTTGCGCACGGTGTCGTGCACTTTGCTCTGCTGCTTTGCGGCGGGATGCGTGGAGTATCACCCTTACGACACCCGCATAAAGGGCGAAAAGAGTATCAATTCCGTTAATGCGGTGCGTATCGAACAGGCTTGCGCGGGGCGGCGGTCGATACGCTTCGCCGTCATAAGCGACTCGCAACGCTGGTACGACGAGACGGAGGATGCCGTGGCGGCGCTCAATGCGCGCGGCGACATCGATTTCGTGCTGCATACGGGCGACTTGGCCGATTTCGGCCTCAGGAACGAGTTCGAGTTGCAGCGCGACATATTGAACAAACTGACGGCGCCGTACGTGTGCGTGATCGGCAATCACGATTGTCTGGCTACCGGCGAGATCATTTTCCGCGAGATATTCGGCGATTACAACATGGCTTTCACGGCGGGCGACATTCGGTTTCTGTGCCTGAACACCAATTCGCTGGAGTTCGATGCGTGCGAGGCGGTGCCTAATTTCGGGTTTATCGGCTCGCAACTCGAATCGTTCCCCTCCGAGGCGCGCAAAACCGTCGTAGCCATGCACGCGCAACCATTTTCCGAGCAGTTCAACAACGACGTGGCCGAGATATTCCAGAGCTATCTGCGGTCCTTTCCGTCGTTGCAGTTCTGTGTGCACGGACATAGCCATTCGGTGACGGCGGAGGAGATCTTCTCCGACGGGGTAGTCTACTACCAGTGCGCCAATACGGGCGAGAGGAGCTACTTGTTGTTTACCGTCGACGAAGAGGGCTATGATTACGAAGCGGTATATTTTTAGGATCGCGGCGACGGCTGCCGTGTGCTTCGCCGCGTTGTGCGCTTCGGCGGGCAATCTCGCGACGGAGCGTACCGCGCGCCGCCTCGATATGCGCGTGCATGAGGGTTACGTGGGGTTGGAGCGTCTGATTCCCACTCACGTGAAGCTGCAATATGCGGGCGGCATGGGTGTCGTATCGTTTGGCGCGGGGTGGGATTACGGGCGCAAATGCTGCTGGGAGACCGATGTGATGATCGGATTCCTGCCGCGCGCCTATGCCGACCGATTCCACACGACGCTCACTCTGCGCCAGAACTACATTCCGTGGAGCATACGTTGCGGCGGTCGCTTCGCGTTCGAACCGTTCGCCTGCGGCGTTTATCTCAATTTCATATCGGGCGAACGTTTCTGGATGCGTGAACCCGCCCGTTACCCGGGCGAAGGTTATTACGGATTCACCTCGCGGTTGCGCATACATCTGTATGTCGGGCAGCGTCTCACCCTGAACTTCGATCCCGACGCGGCGGTGCGCGCCGTGACCCTCTATTACGAGTTGAGCGCCAACGATCTGAATATCGTCGCCAAGTTCGGCAATAGCAGCCTGCGCGTGTCCGATATCGTATTTTTCTCGGCGGGCGTCAAACTGCAAATCTTCAAGCCGTGACTTAGTCGCCCGCGGCTCGGTTTTTGATTTTGTCTATGCCGAGCGAGATGACGGAATGGGCGCGTGCGGCCGCCGTGGCGGCATCGACGGAATAAAATTATCCGACGCGCCGATTGTCAATTAAGATTTTAATCGTATATTTGTCATTGCGATCCGTCGTAAGGCGAGGTTCGCTTTGCTGCTACGGAAAAAGTGGAATTTTTCAATAATCGGCGGCAATCAAGAGGATGCTCCGTGTCGGGTCGTAAAACCACGTCCCGAGAGGCGGTCGTATCTGACTCTATCCTTGACGGGCGTGGACCTCTTGTGTTGTGAGGTCGATTAGGTTTTTCCACTACCTTCTGTAGCGTTGCAATGCAAGCACGCCTGTCTTTACATACGGCGGATATGGTAACTACCATGTCCGCTTTAGCGTTTTACGGCGGTCTTGCAGGTGTACAATACGAGCGGATACGGAGATTGGTGGAAGAGTTTCATCGTGCAGGGTTGTTTTGTCTCCGTTCCGCTCTTTTATTGTATATATGTACGCGGCGGCGTTCGGAGATACGTCATGCCACCGAATCGCCCCTCCCCGTCATGCCACCGAGCGTATGCGAGGAATGGCATCTCTAACGGGAAATTTTTCGGGCCGAATACCGTCTCTCGACCCGATAGCCTATATCGATTATATCCTCCACTACCTCGCGCTGCAAACTCTCGTGCTTCACCAGCCAATCTATTTCATCCGTATCGAAGTCGTATACCGACAGAGGTGCACGCCTCTCCGCACGCATTATGCACTCAACGGCGAGCCGCAGCCGCAGGATATCCAACGGCAGAAGATTCGGAGCATGCAGACGGTCGTGATGGACCACTACGGAATGCGGGCCGACATCGAGCAGAAAAGAGTCCTCGTCGCGACGGATTATCCGCTCGACGCGAGCGACATAGGAGCAATCAGCTGCATCGAGCGTCCGATCATCCGCGATTTCGGAGATTTTGCGGTCGAATACGTAGACGAAAAGCCCCATCCACGACAAGTCGAACGATTCGCGCTTGTCGAGATATTGTATGATGGCTTGTATGCCTTGAACATAATATCTGTCGAACATTCTGACGCGGCGTTCGGCGTCGATTATCTCGTCGTACGATAATGCTCTCAACGGCTTGGCATAGTGTTCGAAACAGGCGTCGGGCTGCCTTTCGCGAAACCCGACTGTAGCCTTTACCGCATTCAGCAGCGCGACTAAATCGCGCGGCGTCACCAACAGATCCGTCGTATCCGAATAGGAGCGTATAACTACAGAGTCCGCGGAATCGGGTACGCGCGTCGTATCCATCCCCATTTCCGAACGGTCGCCGCGGCGAAATTGTTCGTCGCGATTATACTTCGGGTATGAGTAATCGATACGGAACGATCCGTCGTCGAGATATGTCGCGCTGTTGACCAACACATCGACAGCGCGATAGTCGTTGCGGCTCGAAATGCCGACGAACATGTCGGCCTCTATTATGTCTAAAGATTGGTGTTTCTTAAGATATTCTATGATTTTCGCGAAAGTGTGGTTGTATAGTTCGCGATTGCCGGGGTTCATGGGCTCGGGGATTGCGTGGTGAAACGATAAGATGCGCCCATAAGAAAACAGAAAGGGCGCAGGTGCAGCCCCTCCGACCGGCCTTCCGAGCCTTAGTATGGTAGCTGCCCTTACGCCCAAGCCAGCCCCTACAATTATGTAGGGGCATAACATGGGTTTCAGACAAATATTACACCATACTAAAAACCTATCTGAAAGATAGTCGGAAGTTTGTCGAAGGCATAAAGGTTTGTCCTAACCTTTAGATAAATATGTTAACGGCTACGGTGGAACCGTTCTCTTTTGCAAAGGTAACATAACTTTATCGTTTTAGGTTATGCGACCCGTCAAAAACGGAACGTGGACTGAGACTTATAACCAAAGGGCTCTGGTAAACCTGACACTATAAGCACAAAAGCCCACGCCCGAAACGTAGAAACTAAAATACCCCCACGTCGGACGTAGGCCGACGTCGTGGGACAAACTTGTGCTTTGCTTGTGTTAAAAATTTTACCAGAATTTTTTGGTCAGCAAAGTTCACGAATCCGTCTTTCCGACGAATCGTTTGCCCCAAAAGTAGTACTAATAATTGGATTTTACAACAAATTGCATGCAATTTTTAACACGTCATGCCACCAAGTTGCCCCCTCCCCGTCATGCCACCGAGCGTAAGCGAGGATTGGCATCTCTAACAGAGTGTTGGCTGCAAGAGATTCCAATCATTTTGCAACTCGAAAGAGTTGCAAAATGTGGAATGACGAGGAGGGGCATTCGGGTCGCAGCCTGCGGTTCGCCGACGGCGGCAGGACAAAACGAGCCTCGGCGAGTTGCAGTCCGCCGCAGTGGGGCGGCGGCGAACTGCGCGACTCTGCGAGTCGCAATATTCACACGCGTCAGCAAAAAACCGCGGCAGGAACATTTTCGATAAGCCGAGTGCAGAGCCGAACTTGTTCGAGCTATGCCGAGGCGAGAAAATGACTGCGTAAGCGAACGATTTCGGGAAAAGGGCGGTCGCGGCGACGAAGCGTTAAAAATCGGAGACTTTTTGATCCTCAAAAAAGTGTGGAATGACGTGGTATGTTCCGGGCAGAGCCTGCGGCCAGCGCGACTCAAAGAGTCGCAATCTTAAAGACGGAATATTCCCTACAAAAAATACACCCCGCCTCCGAAAGGCAGGGTGTTTTCTTTTTTCTGTCGTCCCCTTCGCTGCGGCGGCGGGATCGCCGGAACCTCGGTTACTCGGCCTCTGCGGGCGTAGCCTCGGGAGCATCCGACGAAGGGATCTCCACCGAAGGCATAACCTCGTCGGCAGCCGTGGCGTTCACCTTCTCCATCAACGCGTTGGCGTCCTGCTGGAGAGCGCTGTTGCTCATCGAAACCTTGTTGCCGTCCATAGCGATGGTGGCTATGAGGCTGAGCACGACGATCATGCCTGCCAGCGTCCAAGTGGTCTTCTCCAAGATATTGGCCGATTCGCGCACGCCCATCACCTGATTGGCCGCGCCGAAGTTGGCCGCCATGCCGCTCTTGGGACTCTGCACCAGCACTGCGAGGATAAGCATTACGCTCGCTACCAGAATCAATCCGATACAAAATGAATATAACATAACAGTATACTTTTTTAATTATTCTCTATTTTCGCGATAAGTTCTGCAAAGTAAACACTTTTTTCGGGATTTAGCAAACTTAATTTGCGATAAGTTTCTTTTGCCATATCTTTCAGCCCCTGAGAGAGGTATATCTCCGCCAGCTCCTCGCTCGCCAGATCGTCGTCGTCGTCGAAAGCCGCCTCGGTCACTATGTCGCCGTCGGCCTCGCCCTCCTCGGCCACGATGCGCAGATTGTCGGTGCGCAGGAAACGGTCGATTATATCCTCCGTCGTCACTTCCGTGAGGCGCGCCACGTCGATCTCGCGCAACTCCAATGTCGGTCGGCAGCACAACGCCGCCGCGGTGTCCGACATTCCGGCCGTCGTCCCGCTCTCTGCCGCCTGCCACCGTTCGGTGCGCATCAACGCTTCGGCCTCCTCGCGTTCGATGTCGATACGCTCCGTCTCGGAGCCTTTTTGTCCTTTATGAAAGAGTCCGCCCATAGTCGTTACCAGTTAGATGCCGCCGCTTGAAATATGTCGGTCACGATTTGTGATACGATCTCGGCGTCGAGTTCGGTCTGCACGTCGGTGAGCAGCTGCGTCGAGTCGTAATCGGTGAATGCCGTGAATACGCGGTTGAACGAGTTTTCGGGAACCACCGAATTGGTGAACTTCACCTTCACCGTGATCGTCAGTCGGTTCAATATGGCATAGTCGTCGCTCGACACCGATGCCGTGGTCGAGGTGTATCCCACGATCTCGCCTTCGAAGGCGAAGTCGCCGTTCTCCTCGACGAGTTGCAGTTTGGTTTGGCGCGAAAACTTGTCTTTCAACGCTTCGACCAACGTGGAGCTGAGCGACGGCGACACCATCGGCGCGTTGTTGGGAAAGTAGGCGACGCTGAATGTCTTCGCCCCCTCGGGGATGCTCGCTCCCGAGAGCGAATACCCTCCGCGGTAAAATATGCAGCCGCTCAACGCCGCCGCGCACAATATGGCGACGGCCGCCGAAACGAGAAATATTATTTTGTCGTGTTTCACTTCGTTGTCTTAATGGTGAGCGGTCCCGCCGAGGGGACGGCGCGTCAAATGTTTTCGTCGGTGATACCCAGCTCCTTTATGCGTCGGTAGAGCGTACGTTCCGACATGAACAGCTCGCGCGCGGCGTCGCGCCTGCGGCCGTTGTTGTTCTTGAGCGCACGAACGATCTGCTCGCGCTGCATGTCGGATTTCGACAGCTCGCGCCGAGGCTCGTCCACCACCTCCTCGCTCTCGGCGTAGTCCTCCTCGGCGGGGCGCGCCACCACCGACGAGGGAAGCAGACCTATCACCTCGGGCTGCGTCGGTTGCGCGGGCGTGTGCGTGGTGCCGTGCATCATCTCGCCCAGCATGCGTTTGAGGTCGTTTATGTCGCTGCGCATGTCGAAGAGTATCTTGTAGAGCAATTCGCGTTCCGTGGAGAAGTCGCCGCCCGCGGCGGCTCCGCTTACGGTCATGGTGTGCGCCGAGGATTGGTTGGGCGAGAGGTATCCCGCCAGAATGTCGGCCGTGACGGTTCTGTTGCGCTCCAACGCCGAGATCTGCTCGGCCACGTTCTTCAGCTGGCGGATATTGCCGCGCCAGTAGTAGTTCTGCAACAACTGCCGCGCGCCCTCGTCGAGCGTGACGGCGGGCATGTGGTACTGCACGGCTATGTCGGCCGCGAACTTGCGGAACAGCAGCGGAATATCTTCGGGGCGCTCGCGCAGGGCGGGCACCGCTATGGGCACGGTGTTGAGGCGGTAGTAGAGATCCTCGCGGAAACGTCCCGTCTCGATCGATTTGAGCAGGTCGTTGTTCGTGGCGGCCACCACGCGTACATTGGTCTTCTGCGCCCGCGCCGAACCCACGCGCAGGAACTCGCCCGATTGCAGCACTCGCAGCAGGCGCACCTGCGTCGAGAGGGGCAGTTCGCCCACCTCGTCGAGGAATATGGTGCCGCCGTCGGCCTCCTCGAAATAACCCTTGCGCGACTCGGTGGCTCCCGTGAAAGATCCTTTCTCGTGCCCGAACAACTCCGAATCGATGGTTCCCTCGGGGATTGCGCCGCAGTTGACGGCTATGTATTTGGCATGTTTGCGGGCCGAGTAGGCGTGTATTATCTGTGGAAAGAACTCCTTTCCCACTCCGCTCTCGCCCGTCACCAGCACCGACAGATCGGTGGGCGCCACGCGCAGGGCCACGCCCAAAGCGCGATTCAACGCCTCCGAGTTGCCGATGATTCCGAAGCGTTGCTTGACCGATAGAATATCCGTGTTTTCCACCATGTCGATCTCTCGTTTGTCCGCCGATTATTTGTCGTAAGGTTGGATGTAGTCCAGATCGGGGTTGCGCACCGTGTTTTCGGTTCCGCTCTGCGGAATCTCGTAATACCCGTCGTCGGCGCTCGCCCTCCAGTCGCACCACAATCCGTACGCCAGCGCGGCTATTGCCAGCAGTGCCGCGACGATGGCTATGAGCATTATTCGGTCGCTCTTGCGGCGCGAGGTCGGCGCGCCGTACTCCTTTCCGGCGGGCACTCTTCGGCGTCCTTTGCCGTAACGCAATCCCTTCACGTAATCGGCGTTGCGCGCCTCCGAGAGGGATGCGGCGCGTTTGTCGTCGTAAAGCGTCTTGGCACGCTCGGCCGAATTCCTGCGTTCGCCGACGGGGCGTGGCGACGTCGGCTCCGAGGCAGGCTCGTCGGCGATTGTCCGCCGCTCGTCGCTCGTCGCTCGCGGTTCGCGGTTCGTCGCGGCGGGCGGAGGCGGAACGGCCGCTCCGTTATCCTCGTCGGGCGCGCTTTCGTCGCGAACGGCCCTGACCGCCGTCTCGGCGACTGTCGCGTCGGCAGTCGGTTCGTATACGAACGTTATGGTGCCGTTGGCGCCGCTTCGAAGTTCGCCGAAGCCGCTTAAGCGACACTTGCCGTTGTTCTGCAAACGGTACTGCGCCTCGAAAACGAAGCGGTCCATCATGGCGGCGGCCTCCATCTCCGATACGCCGCTCTGCGCGATCAGCGATCGCAACACTCCGTCGTCGGCCTTTATCAGATTGGAAAATAGCACCGTTTGCCCGGGGACCTTCACGATGAACGTCCCGAGGTTGGGGATTACCAAGCGTTTGTGCTCGGCCAGATATTTCGATACGAGTTTAACTATCATCTTCGTATGGCGTAAATTCGGTTTAAAGATACTAACTTTTTTCGGAAATGAAAAATTTCGCACGCGCCGCGATGGGAGCGGGGCGGTTTTATGCGGTGCACATTGGGCGTAGGCGGTTCGCCGACAGCGGAGGACGTATGCGAGCATAACGCGAGCAGCAGTCCGCCGCGCGGGGTGGCGGCGAACTGCACGGTTCTCCGAACCGCAATTTATATAATGCAACCGCTGCGGGACCTGAAAATCCTGCAGCAGTTGTTATTATCGTTTGGTATATAATTCCATTCTCCTATTGCATAATCGCCTTGCTATCTCTCCTAACCGTTTCACGGGGTCGAAGTGCCGCGCCAACTCGTCCGATTCGACGAAGAAATCTGGGTCGTATTGCGCGTATGTGGCAGAATTGTTTAGGCAATGCAATGTTTGTTTCGGATAGTATTCGTCCGACTCGAACAACAGCGGCAATTCGCCTGACAATGTACGCAGCCTATGGTGCAGATACCGCACGTCGCAACTGTCCGCCTCGAAACTGTGGTAAACATAAAACAGAGTTCTATAGTAATACACTGCCGCCTGCGCCATCGCGAACGCCGACTCGCGAACGTGGTCCTTATCAAGATTACATTCCGCATACCCCGCGAGCTTGTCGGCCAACGGCATGAATGTCCCCGTATATCTCGCGGCTACGGATGCCGCATGGTCGAAATCGAATCCGTCGCGGGGTCGGGCAATCTTTCGGCTGCGGGAATACAATCCGATTCCCTCTTTTCGAGCGAAATAGAAGAACGGAACATTATTAGATGCGATATGTTGTCGGGTATAGATATAGAGATTAATGTATGGCGCGCCGTGTCCGATGTAAGGGAGTTTCATTTTCAAATATCGTTTTGCGTCATACCAACTGTAATGTGTCGGCCCGTCGGTTACTACCAATAAATCGTATGCGAGAATGTCGCTGTGGGGCGTTCCGTCAGCTAACTTGCCGAACAGCAGGATATATTCGGGGTCCAATAACTCGCGCAGAGTTTCTGCTATTCGCGCGGCTTTCAATGTATCGTAAGATTGTTGTTTAGGCTCTATCGCTATAATATTTTGCGCAGGCAGTTCCTGCGATTGTTTTTGATTCGTTTCCATGTTTGATTTTTGTTTCGGATTAGATAATAGTGTGTCTGTCCTTATCGCGCGCGATGCGCAACAAAGAGAATAAATAGTTTGATTAACAAGCGTTTGCTAATCTGGCGGATGAGAATGGGAACGAATAGGATCATTGCATGGCGGAAACCGCCTGCGGTCTGCCTTTCGGCTTGTCTGCGTCGTAACGCGGACGATTAATTGTGTTCGCATATAAATAAAAAAGTGCGCAGCTGCGAACACAATTAATCACTTTTGCAAGCTCAAAAAAGGTGTCATTCGCGGGTCGCTAAACCCCAACAACTCTGCGCATACGTTTTTAGTATGGGCTTTTTTGAGTCCAAGTTGCAAAAATTAATAATTAACTATGTTCGCAAGAACAAAAGTAGTCATTTTTCTTAAAACGCAAAAATAATTTCCGAATATACACGTCATGCCACCGAGCGTGAGCGAGGAATGGCATCTCTAATGGAAATGTTATCGGTTGAGATTCCATTCATTTTTCCTTTCGGAAAAATGTGGAATGACGTGAAGGGGCAGCGGGTTTGCTGTTCGCCGACGGCGGAGGACGCAATCGAGCGAAAAGCGAGTTGCAGTCCGCCGCGTGGGGGCGGCGGCGAACTGCGCGACTCTGCGAGTCGCATTATTTAATATAATACACGCGCGACAGCAAAGAACCGTGGCAGAAAGGATTTCGGATTAAGGGCGGTTGCGGCGACGGAGCGTTAAAAATCGGAGCCCTTTTGATTGCTTCAAAAGTGCCGCAGGCATCCGATTTAGCGCAGGCGCGAGACCGCCCCCGAAATCGTTTCACCGCGGCGGCTTTTGGGTTACCTTTTGGCCGCGCAAAAGGTAACCATTTCGTTAAGCCGAGGGCAATCGTGCTTGCACAGATTGCCGAGGCGAGAAATGGAAGAATGAAATTCAACGTAAGTTTATGATCTTGGTAGAAATGATTTTGTCATTAGAGATTCCAATCAATTTCCCGTTTGATAAACGGGAAATTGATTGGAATGACGGGAAAGGTTGTTACGTTGTCCGCAGGCCCGCTGTTCGCCGACGGCGGAGGACAAAACGAGCGAAAGCGAGTTGCAGTCCGCCGCGCGGGGTGGCGGCGAACTGCCGACATCGCTCTGCGATGTCGATTTGTTTGCGGTCTAAAAAAAGCGAACCGCCTGAACGAGTCAGGCGGTCCGTATCGATCCCTAAGGTTGAGGCGGATTACTCCTCCTGACGATAGGTGTGCTCGACGTAAATAGCGTGCTGCATGGCCTCGCGCTTCGCGATCGAAGGCTTGGTGAAATACTGACGGCGACGAAGCTCCTTCAGCACACCCGTGCGCTCGTACTTACGTTTGAATTTCTTGAGGGCCTTCTCGATGTTCTCGCCCTCCTTTACCGGCATGATAATCATAATGCTATAATTTTTTATCGTTTTACGTTTTGTCGTTCGCCGCTTTGGCGGCCTTTTTCTCGATTGCGACCGCCTGACCTCTGTCGGCGTGTTCGCTCTGAAATGCGCTTATACTCTCAATCGGCATAAAGCCCGAATCGAAGATACGGGGCCAACCGTTCGGCCTCGTCCTTTGTAAAGATATCGTCTTCAACCATCTCTTCGATTCCGCTCCAACCTCCTTTCAGTTTGCGCTGTTTGACTATTCTCCGCAGAGCCTTCGCCGACACGTAGGGGTGTCGCATCAACTCTTTCGGGTCCGCAAAGTTAATATCAATTTTCGATATTTTGCAACTATCGCAACTAATTTGTGGTAAAATTCTCTCAAAATTGCTCTCGGTGACGCATTTCAGCTCGGCGAGCTGTTCCACCGAGCGGAATCCGCCCAGCAGTTCGCGATAGCGCATTATCTCCACGACGCTCTTTTCGCCGATGCCGACCACGGAACGCAACGTCGCCGAATCGGCCGAGTTGAGCTCTATCTTCAGCGGCGCCGCTGCCGTCGGCTCGGCCTCCGCGGCGGGGCGAGGGGCGGAGTAGAGTATGTAGGGCGACAATCTCTCCGCGATACGGTCGCTCACGACGTAACATTCGCGAAACTGCTCCTCGTCGCGTATGCCGCCCGACGCTTCGCGGTAGCGGACCAGAACTTCGGCCTGACGGGGCGAGAATCCTATGGTCGCGAGGTATGCGGCCGACGCCGTGTCGATGGCGAAGGGTTCGAGCCGTACGCTCTCCGCCGCCGAATTCGCCTCGGCGCGTACGCGTGGTCGGGGAGGAGTTTGCGCTCGCGGCGCGGCGGCGTGTTTCTCCGAGATTACTATGTAGGGTTTCAGCGCGGCGTATAACGAGTCGTCTACTCCCGCGACCAAGGCTATATCCTCCTCGATGCGATACACTTTGCCGTAACGACGCCAGCGGATTATCCCTGCCGCGACTTCGGGCGGCACTCCGCAGCGGCGCAACTCCTCGTAATCGGCCTCGTTGGGATCGAACGGCGACAACGTCGCGGCGGTAGGTTCCGACTCCACGGCCTCCTTGGTCTCCGCGAGCAGCACGGGGCGGTCGCCTCTGCGCTCGACGAGCAGCGACAGCAGCACGGCTGCCAATATCAGCGGCAGCAATACCATGAGCCCGCGTCGCTCTTCGTCGGAAAATATCTTCATAGTGGGGTAGGGTTACCAGTCGGCTTTGGTCGATAGTTGCATTCGGCGGTATCGGCGCGAGGGCGATTCGATGCGCTCGCCCAGTCCGTATTCCTCCCACCGCTCGTCCACCGCCCGTATGGTCTCCGTCGACGAGGCGACCACATTGGGGAAACGCGGGGGATTGCCCTCGACGGAGGGGTGTTTGCTTCGGGCGTCTATCAGGAGCTCGCCGCCCGACAGATGCCGCACGTCGCGCCGCGGATCGGTGTTCGCCGCCGCGAGCCATAGCAGATCTTCGGCCGTCATCGTTCCCGCCGCCGCATAATCGAATAAAGCGACGTATTTCATGCCGCGAATGTCGTTCTCCGCAAGGTAACGCTCCGCGTCCGCGACGTCGGGACGGTCGGGCGCGGCGTACAGCACGAGCAGTCCGCAGCTCTCGACGAACCTCGTGTCGAAGAGCTCTATGCCTCCCGCGGGGCGGGCGGTTCGCGGCGTCGCAATCGGTTCCGTGGGCGTCGAGATGTCCACATCGGTGAGGTCGAACGCCAGCTTGCCGCCGAAGCCGCATGTGGCCGTGGCGTGATCGAGCACGTCGAGCACGCCTTCGGAGCGGATTATGCTCCGTGCGGTATCGGCCCGCCTGAGCAGCGCGGCGAGCGTCGCGAACGAACGTATATGCGTCGACGACGAGGCTATGACGAGGTATTTGTTGAACATCATCTGCCCCGCACCCCACAACGCCTGCGCGACCTTGTGCGCTTGCCCCTCGTAACGCTTGGCGATAGATACCACCGCCAGATTGTGCGCCGTGCCCGCCGTTGGCATCCACAAATCCTCCACCTCGGGCTGTACGGCCATGCGTATGGGGGCCAAGAATATCTTTTCGGTCGCCTTGGCTATGTAGGCGTCCTCCTGCGGCGGCACGCCGACCACGGTGGCGGGGTATACCGCGTCGCGGCGATGGGTTATCGCCGTTATGTGGAATAGGGGATAGAGATCCTTCAACGAGTAGAATCCCGTGTGGTCGCCGAAATCTCCCTCCACGACTTTGGGTTCCGCGGGATCGACGTAACCTTCGATTACGAAGTCGCAATCTTCGGGAATGCGTATGTCGCACGTCAGAGCGCGCACCAACCGCACGGGGCGGCGGCGGAGAAATCCCGCCAGCAGATATTCGTCCATATTGTCGGGCATCGGAGCCGTCGCGGCGTATGTGTAGGCGGGGTCGCCGCCCAGCGTCACCACCACTGGCATTCGTCGTCCCATGCGTCGGTAGGCGTCGTAATGGCGCGCCCCCGTCTTATGTATGTGCCAGTGCATGCCCGTGGAGCGGGCGTCGAATCGTTGCATGCGGTACATGCCCACGTTGCGTATGCCGCTCTCGGGATCGACCGTGTTCACCATCGGCAGCGTGACGAACGGCCCGCCGTCGTGCTCCCACGAGCGCAGCAGCGGCAGACGGCCGATGTCGGCCTCGTCGCCTTTCAGAACTACCTGCTGACACGCTCCGCGCCCCGACGCCTCGCGCGGAAACCATCGCGACATGTCGGCCAACAAGGGGAGCATGCGCAGCTTGTCGACGAGCGAGCCTTTGGGCGCGAGCGCTCGGCCCAGCATCGAGTCGATCCTCCGCGCGATATCGTCGAGCGACTCCGCGCCCAAAGCCAGCGCCATGCGGCGGTCGGAACCCATCATGTTGGTGAGCACGGGAAACTCGGTGCCCGTGTTTTCGAACAGCAAGGCCTTGCCGCCGCCCTCGCTCTTGGCCATGCGGTCGGTGATCTCGGCTATCTCGAAACGCGGCGAGACGCGCGCCCCGACGCGCAGCAGTTCGCCGTGCCGTTCGAGGGTGTCGATATATTCGCGAAGTGATCCGTACATAGTTCTTCTGCGCTATGAGCGTATCGGCTCGTAAGGTATCTTGTAACGTTCGTCGAGCGTCAGGATGGCGTTCTCGTGCATGGCGCGGTCGGCCAGCAGCGCGAACTGCGAGGCGTAGTACGACTCTTCGAGCACCTTCGCGGGCTGCTTGCCCGTAATCACGGCGTGCGCGAAGGCCTCGATTATCTCTTTCGAGCCGTCGGCCTCGGCGCCGACGGTGCTTTCGCCCGAGTTGACCGTCACGTTGGGAGTGATGGGCAATCCGGGTGCCAGAGGGCTCGTCTCGGCCGCCCAACTGGTGCCCGCGAAAACCGAGTTGCTCATGATGCCGTTCTCGATCTGCGCCACCAGCCGGTGCATGCCGCTTCCCGCGGGCATAGGCTCGTCGCTGTAATAGAGCCCCGAGACCAGATCGATGGTTCCTTTCGAGCCGAGGATCTGTTCGCCCATGCCGAAGTGTTTGTTCGAGATTATCGACTCGAATGTCATGTTCACGCCGTTGGGGTAGGTGAATATCGCGCTCACGGTGTCGTACACGTCGCGCTCGTCCTCCTTCGTCCAGTGTATCAGATGGCCCGAACCCATCACCTGCTCGGGCAGCATGCCTAACGACCACGATCCGTTCTGCAACTGGTGGCAGGCCAATTCGGTCATCAGGCCGCGCGAATATTCGCCGTAAAGACGCCAGTTTATGCGACGCTCCAGCTCGGGCGAGGGGACGTCGCGGCGCCAGTTGTTGTTGCGATACCAATAGTTGCGCACGCCCACCACGTCGCCTATCCGGCCCTCGTGGATCATGCTCATCGCCTTGATGTATTTGGGGTCGAAGAGTCGCTGCTGACCTATGAGCAACACCCCGCCCAGCTCCTTGCGACGCTCGTACACGCGCAGACAATCCTCCTGCGTGTAGGCCATCGCCTTTTCGCAGAAGACATGTTTGCCCGCCTCCATCGCGTCGAGCGTCATGGGGGCGTGGAGGTAGAGCGGCGTGGCGATGATTACGCCCTGCACGTCGCGGTCCTCCAGCAGACGGCGGTAGTCGTCGTAAAGTTTGGCCTCGGGATAGTATTGCGCCGCGTCCTCCAGATGGGGGCGGTAGTCGTCGCACAAGGCGACCACCTCGACGGAGGGCATCTGCAACAGATGTTTTATGTGGAATATACCGCGCGAGCCGGTGCCTATTACTCCTATGCGCGCCTTCTCGCCGCGCACCTCGCGTTTCGCTTCGTCGCTGCACGACTGCAACCACGGAAAGAGAGATAGAGCCATGCCCGCAAGGCTCATCTTGCCGCAGTCCGCCAAAAATTCTTTCCTGTTCATCGTTATTTAAGTGTAGTTTTTTCGGTTGTGTTTTGTCGGAGCCGACATAATCTCGGCTCGATGTCTATCTGCGGCCTATGCGGTATATCTCGCATCCGCCGCCGTCGCGGCACCAAAGCTCCAATGCCGCGTATCCTTCGTATTGCGCCATGACGGCTTCGCGTTTGGCCCTCGGGGCGGCGTAGAGCGCAGTCGAAAGCACCTCGGCCACCAGCGCGGAACGCCCCTCGACCGCTATCAACTCGTCGCCGGCCACCGCCGCGCCCGTCATGGGGTTGACGATGTGGTACTCGCCGCGCAAGGAACGCCCCGATACCGACAGCGCGCTGTCGCGCAAGCGGAATTCGTGCGCCGCGACCGACTGTATCTTCGTGTGTTCCACACCTATGGCCCACCACTCGCCGTAAGGGTGACGCCCCAAGGCCGCTACCGAGCTGTTGCCGAAGTTCAGCACTCCGTTCTCGACGCCCGCGTCGACCGCGAGCCGCCGCGCGCGCTCCAGCGCATAGCCTTTGGCGAATCCCCCGAGGTCCAGCCGCACGTCGTCGCACGCGAGTCGCACCGTGTGCGCCGCGGGGTCGAGCATGCAGCTCGCCCTGCCCGCCGCGGCCGCGCTCGTCGAGGTGGCGATGTCGAAATAACCTCCCGTGCCTCGCCGAAACGCCTCGCAGAGTTCCAAGGCCATGAACAACTCGTCGTCCACGGCGACTGCCTCCCGAGCTCCGCGCGCGTTGACCACCGCCAGAGGACTCGTGTCGTCGAAGCGGTTGAAAAGGCGTTCGAGCGACTTCACCTCGGCCTCGATGCCGTCGGCCAGCTCGCGCGCCCGCTCCTCGTCGATGTCGGTCACGACCGTCTCGATGCGGGTGTGCATGGCGTAAAAGCCCGCGTATGCCACGGGGTGGTCGGGATTCTTGTCGCTGTATCGGAACTCCGAAGCCATGCCGCGCCGATTATTTCGAGAGTCGGCGAAGCACGTACCACGCTATGCGCAGCAGCATCGTGAGTCCGTAAAGCAGCAGCGAGGTGACCGTCACGTAACCCAATTGCGTGAACACTTCGTACCACGGGGTCGCGAAGCGTATGATGGCCGCCCAGTTGATGATGTTGGCCACGGCGAAGCACGCGAGCCATATCGTGAGTTCGCGGCGTTTCGTTCGGGCCGATATAACGGTATCTTTCATGGCGTTGCGTGGTTAGAGTTCGCGGATTTTCAGATTGCGGTAGTGTACCTCGTCGTTGTGGTCCTGCAAAAGGATGTGTCCCTCGCGGTCGGCGGCGAAGTTCTTCACCTTGGCGAATTTGCTGTGCGACACGATGGTGTTCCACATTTGGTTGCTGCGCTCGTATTCGAGTATCTTCTTGCCGTTGAGCCAGTGCTCGACGCGGTTGCCGCGCACGACGATGCGCGCCGTGTTCCAGCCGCGTTTGTCGGTCAGTTTCCAGCCCTCGGCGGGGATGAGGTCGTACAGCGAGCCGAGACGACGGTTGCCGTTGAAGCCCATCTTGGCGTCGGGGTGGTTCTCGTCGTCGAGGATCTGGTATTCGCAACCTATGCTGCCGTTGGAGTTGATGAAGTATTTGATTCCGCTGTTGGCTCCCTCGGTTATCTTGAAGTCGATCGAGAGCTCGAAATCGGTGTACATCTTTTCGGTTATGATGTCGCCTGCGCCCGACTTGGGGGTGATGACCAGCTCGCCGCCGTCGGTCTTCCAGCCTTTGGCCATGTCGCCGCGACCCAAGCTGCGCCACCCCTCGAGGTCGCGTCCGTTCCAAAGCAGCCGCCATCCCTGCTCCGCCTCGCGGGGCGAGATGGTGTTGGCTACGTAATTCTTCTGTTCGATGGCGCGGCTCTCGGGCGTGAGGTCGTTTTGCAGATCGGCGGTTTTGATGCGTATGTCGCGCCAGCGCACGCTCTTGCCCTCCAAGGCTTTGTTGTCGCCTATGCTGTGGACTTGCAGGGCGATGAAACCCTCGCTGTCGGCGTCGTCCAGAATGTCGACCGTCGGAATGCCGTTGAGCCACACGCGGATGGAGTTGCCCACGGCCTCGATGCGCACCTTATTCCAATCGTCGTGGCGGAACGCCTTTCGGGCTTCGGGTTCGTTCTCCAACGAGTAGAGCCACCCGCGGCGCGCCTCGTCGTATATTCCTGCGTTGCCTGTTGCCGACGCGGGATCGATCTCGTACTGATAGCCGTACACGCGACCCTCTTGATAGTCGGGGCGCGACTGGCTGCGGAACTGTATGCCCGAGTTCACCCCTTCGTCGACCTTGTATTCGAGTTCGAGGATGAAATCGCCGTAACGCTCCTTCGTCGCGAGGAATGTGTTGGGGGCGCCGAGGGTGCTCACGCCCACGATGGCTCCATCCTCCACGCGGTACTTCGCTTCGCCGTTGAGTTTGGTCCATCCCTTCAGGTTGCGGCCGTTGAACAGCGATACCCAGCCGTCTCTCTTCTCGGCTCCCGCTCGGGCGGATGCGACGACGCCCGCGAGCAGTAGGGCCGTAATTAAAAGTCTCTTCATTTAGGTGGTTTTTTTGTGGTTTTTATTGTGGATTTGTTTATGTGTCCGAGTCGTCGGCAGCCGTATCTCGCGGCGGCGCTTACAGTTTTATGTCGTATATCTGTATCACGCCGCGCAACACTCCCTCGTCGTCGGTGACCAGCAGCGAGTTGATCTTGTGCCGCGTCATCATCTTCTCGGCCTCGATGAGCTTCGCCCCCACGCCGATGGTCTTGGGCGAGCGGGTGGCTATGTCGATGGCGCGTATGTTGAAGAACTCGGCTTGGCGGCTCTCCATCGCGCGGCGTATGTCGCCGTCGGTCACTATGCCCTCGATTCGGTCGCCGTCGAGAATTATTATCATGCCTAACCCTCCGCGGCTCATGGTGTGGATCATGTCGGTCGCGGCGCAATCGGGCGATACTATGGGCAGGTCGTGGCTGCGCATAACGTTGCCCACGGTCATAAGCAGGCGTCGGCCGAGGCTGCCGCCCGGGTGCAGACGCGCGAAGTCGAGCGACGTGAAGTCGCGGGCCTTCATGAGCGCCACGGCGAGCGCGTCGCCCAAAGCTATCTGCGCCGTCGTGGAGGTCGTGGGGGCGAGGTGGAGTATGCAGGCCTCCTCCTCCACCGCCACGTCGAGGTGTATGTCGGAGTTTTTGGCCAGCGTCGATTCGGCGTTGCCCGTCATCGATATCAGCACGTTGCCGTTGGAGTGGATGAACGGTACGATCTTCAGCACCTCGTCCGTCTCGCCCGAGTAGGAGAGCGCGAGCACCACATCGCCCGTCGAAATCATTCCCAGATCGCCGTGAAACGCCTCGCCCGGGTGCAGGAAGAAACTCGGCGTGCCCGTGCTGGCCAGCGTGGCGGCTATCTTGCGCCCCACGAGTCCCGATTTGCCCATTCCCGTTATTATCAGTTTGCCGCGGCACTCCAGAATGCGGTCGACGGCCGATACGAACTTTTCGTCTATGGAGTCCGCCATGCGTCCCAGCGCGGCGGACTCTATCCGCAGCGTTCTGCGCGCGAGATCGAGTATCTCTTTAGAAGATAGCGAGTTCATTGATGTTCAGGTCTTTTGTTATATTAACGTACCAATTTGAATGTACGGCGGTATCTTATCCGTCGGTCGTCGGCCGCGTTTGCGGAGCCGGACCTCCCATAGCCGCGTTCGGCCGCTTCGCTCCGCCGCGGGGTTTACAGCAGTGTCCCGACGACGCTTTCCAACTCGTCCAGACGCAGCATGTTGGGGCCGTCGCTCAACGCCTCGTCGGGCGAGGGGTGCACTTCGAAAAAGTATCCGTTGGCTCCGAACGCCTTGGCCGCCGCGGCCATCGCGGGCACGAATTCGCGGTTGCCGCCCGTCTTGCCTCCCGCGGCGCCCGGGCGCTGCACGCTGTGGGTGCAGTCCATGATGACGGTGGGGGCCGTTCGGCGCATGTCGGCTATGTTGCGGAAATCGACCACGAGGTTGTTGTATCCGAACATGTTGCCGCGCTCTGTGAGCCACACCTCCGCGGCGCCCGACTTCACGGCCTTCTCGTAAGGATACTTCATATCCTCGCCCGAGAGGAATTGCGCCTTTTTGATGTTCACCGTGCGTCCCGTCTTCGCCGCGGCCGTCAGCAGATCGGTCTGGCGGCAGAGGAAAGCGGGAATCTGTATTACGTCGGCCACCTCGCCTGCGGGAGCCGCCTGATAAGCCTCGTGAATGTCGGTGCAGATGCGAAGTCCCCATTTCGACTTCACGTCGGCCAGCATACGCAAACCGAGCTCCATGCCCGGGCCGCGATACGATCCCAACGAGGTGCGGTTGGCCTTGTCGAACGAGGCTTTGAATATTATGTCGATGCCCAGACGGCGGTTTATCTCGACTAATCTGCGAGCTACCTCGTCGAGCAGCTCTGCCGACTCTATGACGCAAGGTCCTGCTATGAATTTGGGGTTCATTCCATTCAAGTTTTCAAATTATTCCCTCGTACGCAAAAACTCCTCGGCGCGCGCCAGATCCTCGGGGGTGTCTATCCCCACGGTCTCGATGTCGGTGATTCCCACGCCGATCTTGTATCCGTTCTCCAACCAGCGCAACTGTTCGAGCGATTCGGCTCTCTCCAGCGACGACTGCGGCAGCGAGGTCACCTCGCGCAGCGCGTCGCGGCGGAACGCGTACATGCCTATATGTTTATAAAAGGTATGGCGCGCGAGCCACTCGCTCCGCTCCACGCCGCGCAGGTAGGGTATTACCGAACGTGAAAAGTATATCGCCCGCGACTCGTTGTCTATAACCACTTTCGGCGAGTTGGGGTTCTCCAGCGCCTCTATGCCGTCGCTCGGGGCGAAGGGCTTCACCAACGTCGCTATGTCGGTGCTCTCGTCGTCGAAACAGGCCGTGAGGGCGCGTATCTGCGACGGCGAGATGAAGGGTTCGTCGCCCTGCACGTTCACCACCACGTCGTACTCCCCGCCGATGAGGCAGTATGCCTCGTAACAGCGGTCGGTGCCGCTGCGATGGTCGGGCGAGGTTATTACGGCCCGCCCGCCGAACGCCTCCACCGCTTCGGCTATGCGCCGATCGTCGGTCGCCACCGCCACGTCGTCGATAACTCGGCTTACCTGCTCCCACACGCGTCGTATGACCGTTTTGCCGCCCAGTATGGCCAGCGGCTTGCCCGGGAATCGCGTCGATGCGTAACGCGCGGGAATGATCGCAATGACTTTCATGACTCTATTTTTTCAGTGCGAGATCCAGCACCTCGCCGATCATTCTCACGTAACGGAACGTAAGGCCCTCGACGTAGCTCGGCTTGATCTCCTCGACATCTTTTCTGTTGTCTTCGCACAATATCAATTCGGTGATTCCCGCGCGCTTGGCCGCCAGAATCTTCTCCTTGATGCCGCCCACGGGCATAACGCGTCCGCGCAGGGTCATCTCGCCCGTCATGGCTATGCGTTCTCGCACCTCGCGGCCCGTGAATGCCGACACGATGGAGGTCACCATCGTGATTCCCGCCGACGGACCGTCCTTGGGGATGGCGCCCTCGGGCACGTGCACGTTGATGTTGTTCTTCTCGAACTTGGCGGGATCGATTCCCAGCTCGTCGTGGTGCGCCTGCACCCACTCGTAAGCTATCGTCGCCGACTCCTTCATCACATCGCCGAGGTTGCCCGTGAGGCTCAGCGCGCCCTTGCCCGGGGTGAGCACCGATTCGATGTAGAGTATGTCGCCGCCGACCGAGGTCCACGCCAGTCCCGTCACCACGCCGATCATGCCGGCTATCTCGTACTCGTCGTTGCGGAACTTGGGCTTGCCCAGCACCTTCTCCACGTCGGCCTCCGTGAATTCGGGGGCGAAAGCCTCCTCGAAGGCTATGTTCTTGGCGCGGGCGCGGGCCAGCTTGGCTATGTTCTTGTCGAGCGAGCGCACGCCCGATTCGCGGGTGTACTCCGCTATGATCTTTTGCAGTACGGGTTCGGTGAGGATCATTTCGCCCTCGTTTATTCCGTGCGCCTCGCGCTGCTTGCGCACCAGATGCTCGTCGGCGATGCGTATCTTGTCCTCAAGAATATATCCGGGTATGTTTATCATCTCCATGCGGTCGCGCAGGGCGGGATTTATGGCTCCCACGTCGTTGGCCGTGGCGATGAAGAGCACCTTCGAGAGGTCGTACTCCGTATCGAGGTAGTTGTCGTGGAACGTGGTGTTCTGCTCGGGGTCGAGCACCTCCAACAACGCGCTCGACGGGTCGCCGTGGTTGCTTACCGTTATCTTGTCCACCTCGTCGAGTATGATTACGGGGTTCGACGATCCGCAACGCTTGATGGTCTGGATTATGCGGCCCGGCATGGCGCCTATGTAGGTGCGGCGGTGTCCGCGAATCTCCGACTCGTCGTGCAGACCTCCGAGCGATATGCGTCCGAACTTGCGTCCGAGGGCCGTGGCCACCGAACGCCCGAGCGACGTTTTACCCACTCCCGGGGGGCCGTAAAGGCAGAGTATGGGCGATTTGAGGTCGCCTTTGAGCTTTATGACTGCCAAATGCTCCAGTATGCGGTCCTTCACCTCCTCCAGTCCGAAGTGGTCGTCGTCCAACTGTTTGCGGGCGCACTCCATGTCGAGGTTGTCTTTCGTGACGTCGTTCCACGGCAATTCGAGCATCAGTTGCAGATAGGTCATCTGCACCGAATACTCGGCCACGGCGGGGTTTAGACGCTCCACCTTCGCGAGTTCCTTCTCGAAGAGCTCGCCCACCTCCTCGGGCCAATTCTTCTTGGCCGCGGCCTCGCGCATCTGGTCGATCTCGGCGTCGGAGCTGTCGCCCAGCTCGTCCTGAATGGTGCGCATCTGCTGTTGCAGATAGTAGTCGCGCTGCTGCTTGTCGATCTCGTGTTTGACCTTCTCCTGTATCTCGTTCTTCAATTCGGCCATCTGCTGCTCGCGGACGAGTATCTCGAGCAGCTTGCGGGCGCGCGCCAGCAGCCCGGGGGCCTCCAACAGCGCCTGACGGTCGTCGTCGGTGAAGTCCATGTTCGAGCATACGAAGTTTATGAGTCCCCGCTGCGAATCGATGTTCTTTATCGCGAACACGGCCTCCTTGGGCATCGAAGGCGATATGTTGATGATGTTCAGAGCCACTTCGCGCACCGAGTCGACCAGCGCCTTGAACTCCACGTTGGTCTCGTCGGGCTGCGAGTCGCGCAACGTGCGCACCGAAGCCTTCAGGTAGGGTTCCGATTGCAGGTATTCGCCTATCTCGATCTTCTCCAGTCCGCTCAGTATGACGGTCAGGTTGCCGTTGGGCATCTCCAGAATCTTTATGATGCGCGCCGCAGTGCCGACCTTGTACATGTCGTCGGGCGAGGGGACCTCCACGTCGCTTTCGCGCTGGAGCACCGCGCCGAGCAGTCCGCCCGAGGCGTGCACGTCGCGGACGAGCTTGATGCTCTTCTCGCGACCTACCGTGATGGGCGTTATGGCGCCCGGGAAGAGCACCGAGCTGCGCAGCGAAAGGATGGGCAGCGACTCGGGCACGTTCACGTTCTCCACGGGTTCGTCGCCCGCGGTGATGATCGGCACCACCTGATGTCTGCCGTCCAGCAGATCGGGCAGCGTTTCGAAATCGGTCAAATCGATATTATCTTTCTTTTTACTCATAGTTGCATTGTTTCAACCTGCAAATATAATCATTTTCGCCCACTTGCACAATATATAAATGCGCGAAGCGCGGTTCGCGGCGGGCGGCCGTATAAAATATACGTTCGTTCGACCTCTTTCGGTATGTCTCGGAACGTCGAATTTCATACTGCTTCAAATCTCTTGCTAAAATTCGCCGAATCCGTCGGCAATCTCGTCGTGTCGCCGTCGGCGGATCGACCGAAGCCCTCTCCCGTCGCAAAAACGAAACGACCGAAATCCCGTTCGACGGCGGAATTTCGGTCGCTTTATTGTCGTCGCGCCGACGTTAATTCATCAACGGCAGGAACGAGTAGTTCATCGAATAGTCGAGCATCTGCTCCGTGTAATCGGTCTTCGGAACGAGTTTCACATCGACGATCTCGCCATCTTCCCTCACGAGCTCGTAATCGGGATTGACGAATCCGCTGTAGGGCTCTATGCCGAGACGGGCGTAACGCTCCAGCACCTCGCGGTGAAGTTCGGGATCGATCTTCACGGCATACTTCTCCACCAAGGCGCGCCCCGCCTCGTAATCGCCCGTCGACTTTATGCGCTGCACCTCGCGCAGCATTTCGCCGAAGAGCGAGCGCAGACGTTCGAAGTCGTTGACCACGATGTAACGCTTGCCGTCCTGCTCGACCCACTCGATGACGTTATCGGCCTTGCCGCGCTCGTAACACCATTCGGCGATCATCTTGCGGTTGCGCATGTGCGCCTCCTCGACGTTCTTGCCGAGCTCGATGCGCGCGAGCTGCGTCATCATTCCGTTCATTATGTAGTCGGCATACTGCGCCTTTGCGACGTCGAACGAGGGCACGAGCCCTATTTCGACCATCTTCGGATCGCCGAGATAGTAGAGTCCGAACAGGTCGGCGCGAGCCTCCTCGAGCGTCGAGGTGTAGCTTTTCAGCTCACCGCCTTTCACACCCGTCGCGAGCTGTCCCGAACCGTGTCCCAAACACTCGTGCAGGTCGGTGTGCAGATCGTCGGCCAGTTTGCCGTGCTTCTCCATGCGCTCGCGGTCCTCGGCGCGCAATACGAACTCTTCGTTGAATCCGTTGCCCTGCGCCGCCTTGTCGTAAGCGTATGTTATGTTGTCGATGGTCACCGACTTCGATCCGTACTCCTTGCGGATCCAGTCGGCATTGGGCAGGTTGATGCCGATGGGGGTGGCAGGGTAGCAGTCGCCGCCGAGCATGGCGACGGTTATCACCTTGGCCGATACGCCCTTCACCTCCTTTTTGCGGAATGCGGGATCGATGGGCGAGTTGTCCTCGAACCACTGGGCGTTCTGCGATATGATCTGCGTGCGTCGGCAGGCGGTGCTGTCCATGAAGTTGACGGTGCCCTCCCACGAGGCTTTGCGGCCGAGCGGGTCGCCGTAATCCTCGATGAAGCCGTTGACGAAATCGACGTTGGAGGTGTTGTCGCCCACCCAGAGGACGTTGTAGCGGTCGAATTCGCGCAGGTCGCCCGTGCGATAGTAGTTTATCAAGGCGTCGATGATGTTCTTCTGCGGCTGGTCGGCCACCTCGGCGGCGAGCGTCAGCCAGTGGATGATGTGCTGAATGGCTGCCGAGTACATGCCGCCGAGACGCCACGTGCGCTCGACGATCTTGCCCGAGTCGTCTTTCGTCAGCTTCGAATTCAGACCGTACGATATCGGCTGGCGATCGTCGGGATCGGCCATGGCGGCATAGAAATCCTCCGCCTCCTTCATCGTCACGTTCTCGTAATAGTTGCAGGCCGACGTGGCCACCAAGTCGTCGCCGTCGGTCTGGTTGAGGCGGGTGGGGTAGAGCGCGGGATCGAACACGATGTCGCACAGCAGCTCCGCGGTGATCGGCATCTCGTTGATGTCGACATATTTGCCGATCATGTTTTCGAACCACTCGCGCTTGAATTCTGGGCGGAACTTGTCGTTCGAATAGTGGTGGTGTATGCCGTTGGCGAACCACACCTTCTTCAGGTACTTTTCCATCGCCTTGAAGTCGGCGTCGTCGCGGTCGCCGTCGTATTTGGTGTATATGTTCTCCAAGGCGTGGCGCACGGCGAGGTTGTACTTGAAATTCTGGTCGAACAGTATGTCGCGACCGCATTTGGTCGCCTCGGCCAAGTAGTATATCAACTTCTTCTGCTCCAGCGGCAGGTTCTCGAATTCGGGAACCTCGTAACGCAGCACCTTGATATCGTCGAAACGATCCACTATCCACGGCATGCCGTCGGTTGCCGTCTGTTCGGCGTCGGCCGCCTTGCCGCGGCATGAATAAAGAGTCGAAAGCGTAATACTCATAATCGTCGCAATTAGAATTGATCCGATGGTTCTCATAATTATTTCGTTCGGGTTCGTTAAATATTTCGTGCCAAAGTTATCGATTTTTTTGGTTTTTCGTCGCGCGGGGCGGCGGAAAAGTCGGCGAACATCCTCGGTTCGAACAAAACGCGGTTCGCCGTCGGCGGCAGGATTGCGCGAGCCTTGGGCGAGCAGCAGTCCGCCGCGTGGGGGCGGCGGCGAACTGCCGACATCGCGAGCGATGTCGAAATGTCGTGTCTTCAGTCGCGGTCGGATGCGATTCGACCTCTGCATTCCGCCCCTTATTTCGGTTTTTCGCCCCGTATTTCGCGATTCGGGCACCTGCGGGCGTCGCGGGTCACTTTGTTTTCCGCATTCGGTCGCTAATTGCGATATTCGCGTCGAAACGAATGCGGTCCGCGGAATAACGAAGCCCGAGGACGCAAAAAACAAAGTATCGCCATGAATGGTTTTTCTATGGAACGCGCCGTGAGGGATAATTGGAACGAAACCGTTGCGACGGACCGTTCGGGGGCGCGGAGGCTCTTTTCCGATCTGGTACGCGAGATATGCAGGTTCCATATACTCTTCGAGGAGGCGGGAATCTCGACGGGCGACCGAATCGCGCTCTGCGGCGAGGATTCGCTGCGGCATACGGCCGCATCTTTCGCCGTGTCGATGTATAAGGCCGAGGCGGTAGCGATTCCGAACGATCTGTCCGCCGAGCGGATAACGGAGTCTTTGCGCCGATCCGATTCGGCGTTGCTTTTGGTCGACGGCCCGACGTGGCGACGCTTGAGCGACGATTACTCGTCGAGCGATCTGCCCGATGTCGTGTCGGCGGACGACGGTTCGGCGCTCCGTGCGAGGCGAACGGTCGCGCGTGCCGCGATGCGCGTCGATGCGCTCTATGCCGAGCAATATCCGCAAGGGATATGCGCGGGCGACGTGAGCGTCGCAGCGGCAGCGAATCTGCTCGCAGTGTTGCGGACGGAGAAGCGAATAGCGGGTTAGAAACGATGCGGGCCGCCTTCGGAGAGGCGGCCCGTCGTATGTCATATCTTGCGGCACGCGGCGCTGCGGGCCTCGAACCACGGGTTGTGCAGGTCGGATTTGTTATATTGCAGCGGCGTCCCCTCGGGGAACGACAGGGTGCTGCCGCCCGCCTCGGCGAGGATCAGCTCTCCCGCCGCCGTATCCCACTCGTAAGTGTTGGTGGTGCGCACGTAATAGTCGACGGTCCCTTCGGCCAGCAGACAGAATTTGTAGGAGCTGCCTTGCTCCACGATCTCCAGATCGGGGTTGGCGGCGCGCAGCTCGTCTATGCGGCTGAATGTCTCGGGCGTCTGGTGCGAACGCGACACTGCGACGCGGAATCCCTCGTGACGGCCGGTCTCCAGCGGCAGCCGCTCGCGCAGTTCGTGTATTCGGCGCGCGTCGTAATTCGGTTCGTCCTGCGGCTCGATGTCGCGGAGCATGTATGCCCCGTGTCCCTTCACGGCCATGTACATCTTGCAGTGGTAGGGCACGTAGAGCACCGACGCCACGCACACGTTGTCGGCCATGAGGGCTATATTGACCGTGAATTCGTTGTTGCCTTTGATGAACTCCACCGTGCCGTCCAAGGGATCCACCAGCAGGAACAGATCCCAGTTGCGCCGCTCGTCGAAGAGCATTTCGCGCCCCTCCTCGCTCAACACGGGGATGCGGGTAGTGCCGAGATACTCCTTTATGGTGGTGTGGGCGACGCGGTCGGCGACCGTTATGGGGGTCTTGTCGCTCTTGATGCTTATGTCGTAATCGTCGCGGTTCTTGTATATCTTCATTATCGCCGCTCCCGCCTTTACGGCGGCGTTGAAACATTGCGGCAGAAGTTTCTCTCTGATCTGTTCTTCTATCTGATTTACAGCCATCATTTAGTTTAGATTTTGGATTGTTCGTAAAATTAGTCATTATTTACGAAATCGTAAATTTTTGCGGTCGAAAAAACTCTTTCATGCGACTAAAGTAACATAATATTGTCTTTAATGAACAGCCGTCGGGCGAGGTCGCTGCGGCAGTGTAACGCGCGGCGGCGAAGAGCGCTGCGGCCGTTGCGGCCGTCGCCGCGACGATCGTCTCGTCGAACAGCAACGCCTCTATCGTAAATAACGGCGCGAGCAGCAGAAAAATTGCGCTCCAAGCCTTTATTCTCGTGCGGCGCAGGTTGCCTATGCGGAATACGAGCGGTGTGCGGATGCGCGTCACCGAGCGGCTCGGAATGCGGCGCATGATGCGGGGCGAGAAGCCGTCGAGGGCGATGACCGTCTCGCGGTGGAATATCGCGCAGGGTGCGTCTGCCGCGGAGCGCAACGCCTCGACGTGGCGCGGAGAGTCCGATATGGCTATCGCCGCCGTCTCTACCGCGTCGGGCACGAGGTAGTCGGAGGGGCCGACGGGCAGAATGTAATCGTACGAAGCCGCCGCCGCGCCCGCGTCGAGATCCTCGTACGGCGTGGCGTATGCGCGGTCGACGAGCACCAGACGTCGGTAGTTGCGTCGCCGCGAGCGATAGAGGGCGCGGATGCGGGCCGAGGGGAGTTCGTCCGACTCCGCCGTATTTACCCGTATCATGCCGTAATGGGTCATTATGTTGCGGAAGTCGTCGGGCCGACGCTCGGCGTCCAGCACGACGATGAGTTCGTAACGGTCGTACTCCGAGCCGAGCAGATTCTCGATATGCTCGATGCTGTTCACGCCGCTGCATACGGCCGATATCCCGACGAATCCGAGCGACTCGCAGCATCCTGCGGTTTCGGGCGCGAGGAACCGCCGCCGTCGCATGGCGCGCGATATGCGCACGACGCGCACCGCGGCGGCCGCCAGAGCGACGGCGAGGATCGAGAGGATTACGTACTGTGCTGTTTGCATACCAGATCGCGTTTGTGTGAATTGATGAGCTCCTCGGCGTAACGGCTCTCCTCTTCCGACAGAAGCGCGCGTATGGCGCGCGTGGAGTACCCCGCGAGCGTCAGAAAGCGGCACAGCTCCTTACGCTCGCGCGGCGTGAAGTCGGCCACGCGTTCGCGAATCTTGGCGCGGCCGAGCGGACGCCCCAAAGATGCGAGCGTGTAGACGGCCTCGCGAACCGTCTGCGGATCGGGATCGGAGGCTATGATGTTGCCGAGCGATTTGTCGGCCGAATCTATGCCGAAGTTGCGCACGATGGCCATGCCCAACATGCGCAGGTTGCGGTTGGCGTTGGTCAGCAGCGGCTCGAAAGCTATGGGGAGGAGTCCGCGGCGCAGCAACCCTATGATGCGGGCCGTGTCGAACGGCGCAAGCGGATAGGGATATGCCGCCAAGGCGCGTACTGCCATCGACGGGTTGGCGGCCATGACGGCCATGAGCGCAGAGACCCGTACGTCGCGGTTGCGCGAGCGGGTGTAGCGGACCAGCAGCGACGCCATGTCGCGATGCGACGGCACGGAGCTTATCAACGTGAGCAGATATGCCCGACGGCTGCCGCGCGAGAGGCGTATGCGGCGCAACAGAAAGCGGTCGAGCGAGTTGCGGTCGACGGCCTCCTGCAAGGCTGAGGTGTCGGACCCGTATGTGTGGCGCATGGCGAGGTGCATCGCCTCGGCCAAAGCCATGCGGCGGCGCGGCGTGTCGGCCTCTATCTTGCCGGCCCCTCGGCCGCCCGAGTCGAGCGCGCGGATTATGCGATGCAGATACGTCTCTCGGAGACGCTCGCGCGACGAGGGGATGTTGTCCTTGCGGCGTTTCGCGACTGCGGCGGCCGCGAGGCACGCTATGGCGAATGTCGCGGCGATGGCGGTCAGTATGAGCGCAGCGGTATTCACGCCTCGTCCGATTTATTCGTTTCCGCCGTTATCTTGCGCTGCAAACGGCTCATGCAGAGGGGGAATGTCAGATATTGGTCGACTCCGCAGTCGAGCAGGCTCAGCACGGTCTGTTCCGAGTGCTGCCACGATACCACGTATACGACGGGTCGCCGACGTCGGTCGAATCGTATGCGGCGTATGAAATCCGACCCGTCCATGAACGGCGCGACGGCGAGCACTATGACCAAGTCGGGCCTCTCGTGCATGCAGGCCGCGACGGTCTGGCGCGTCGAGGTGCAGCATACCACGCGTGCGCCGCGCTCGCCGACCATGTCGGCTATCATGCGGCCCACGATGCCGCGTCGGGAGTATATGACGATTTTTCCACTGTTCATTTCGTCGGAAGTTTGCCGTGCGTGACGAACGAAAAATGTGCCAAATGTCGATCGGGTGGAAAAATAAATGATTATCCGCGAAAATACCTTGTTTTGGTCGGGGCGTTTGCGGTTCGCCGCGTTGGGCGGCGGCGAACCGCAGGCGACGCTCGACGAAAATGACGGTATTTTTACGTCCGGGCATAAAAAATAGAGCCTCAAATGTTGCGGCGCGAGAATTTTTTGTATATTTGCAGGCCGAATTTCGGCAAAATACATAATATACTTTAGTTAAATGTACGTTATAGTAGAGATCGCAGGTCAGCAGTTCAAGGCTGAAAAGGGTCGTAAGCTCTATGTTCACCGTCTTCAAGGCGACGCGGAGTCGTCGGTGAGCTTCGACAAAGTCCTGCTTGTAGACAACGACGGTCAGGTTAAGGTAGGCGCACCTGCAGTAGAAGGCGCCTCGGTAAAGTGTAAGATCTTGAAGCACCTCAAGGATGAGAAGGTCTTGGTGTTCAAGAAGAAGCGCAGAACTGGTTATCAGAAGTGCAACGGTCACCGTCAGTACCTGACCCAGATTCTCGTAGAGGATATTGTCGCATAATTAAAATTAGAGAAACATGGCACACAAAAAAGGAGTAGGTAGTTCGAAGAACGGCCGTGAGTCGGAGAGCAAGCGACTCGGTGTGAAGCTTTTCGGTGGTCAGTTCGCTAAGGCCGGCAACATCATCGTTCGCCAGAGAGGCACCGTTCACAACCCGGGTGAGAACGTGGGTATCGGTAAGGATCACACGCTGTTCGCATTGGTAGACGGTACCGTCGAGTTCTGCAAGAAGTCGTCGGGCAAATCTTATGTAAGCGTAACTCCGCTGGCCGAGTAGGTCGGGGCGTAACCGCATAGAAAGGCAGGTCGGATATTGTCCGACCTGTTTTTTTTGTGTGGAGTGAGAGGAGATATAGAATGTGGGGCGTATTTAATACACACGCGACAGCAAAAATTGGCGCAACCTTTTGACGTCAAAAAGTTGCATAAATATCTCTCAAGATTTATCTTCGGCGGCTGCGGGGGTCGCGCGAAGCGCGAGCCGCCGAAGATAACACCGCGAAGCGGTGTGCTGGCGCGTGTGTATTTTTGCGACTCGAAGAGTCGTGCGGGCCGCAGCCTCGCCCCGGCGGAGGCCCGCTGTTGTTCGCGATGCTCACACGCTTAACCTCCGCAGGCCGCGGCCCGAGAACAGATCAAGGTTCCAACTTAAACATCACTTTCATCAATTCCATAAAAGATTTACTCTTTATCTCTTTCTCGAATTCCTCGTCGGTGAAATCCGAGTCGCCCACGCGGGCGACGAACTCTACCAAGAAACGGAGGTGAACGAGACTCTCTATCGGAAACCGAAACGCGCTGTCCCAATCGCCTTGACGAATCACGATAGAATGGTCGCGACCCACCAAGCGACCGATATTGCCAATAGAACTCTCGTCGTCATCGAAATCGGATTCAGAATAGTCGACTCTAAATGAGTCTTCGTCGATAAAACTTATTTGGTTGACCAAAACAACCGCTTCGTCTACACGGATAGAAAAGTCGTATTCGACAACATCGAATTCGTTACACTCTGTCAGGCAATTAATTATCGCAGAGATGTTTTCGCGGCGGCATTGTTGAAAAGCGGCATCGCGGGCGGCCAATAACTCTTCGTCGGTACGGAACGTTTTCATATCTTAGTGAATCGGATGGTTATGAAAAACTCGTCGGCAAGGCTCCTATATGACAAATCGATGAATGCTAATCTTTTAATAATCAAATAGCCTTGTCCGACGAGTAGGAAAAGAAGCGGCGTTGGGTATTAAAAATAACATTCAAATGAAAATCGA